>JBEANR010000129.1:0-12579 GCA_041165365.1 Actinomycetota bacterium
CGGACGCTCAGCGCGCGGAGGACGGGATGCTGCCCGCTTGGCCTCGGCCTCGGCCTTCGCCTCCGACTTGTTCTTGGCCGGTCCGATGACCATCACCATGTTGCGGCCGTCGATCATCGGGGTCGACTCGACGGAGCCGAACTCCGCGACATCCTCGGCGAAGCGTTGGAGGAGTCGCACACCCTGCTCGGGACGCGACTGCTCGCGACCGCGGAACAAGATCATGGCCTTCACCTTGTCACCGGCCTTGAGGAAGCCCTCAGCGCGCTTGCGCTTGGTCTCGTAGTCGTGCACGTCGATCTTGAGTCTGAAGCGCACCTCTTTGAGGATGGTGTTCGCCTGGTTGCGGCGTGCCTCTTTCGCCTTCTGGGCGGTCTCGTACTTGAACTTGCCGAAATCCATGATCTTGGCCACGGGCGGCTTGGAATTGGGAGCTACCTCGACCAAATCCAGGTCCGCCTCCTGGGCGAGACGAAGGGCGTCTTCGATGCGCACGACTCCGACCTGTTCGCCACCTGGGCCAACAAGACGGACTTCCGGTACGCGGATTCGGTCATTGGTTCGGGGATCGCTGATGCGTTACTCCTTGGTCTGCGGAAGGTGCGGCGCTGTTCTGCGCCGAGGCCGAGAGAGGAGACGCGCCCACCATGCCGCGGCGCCGAACATCCGGTCGTCGCAGTGCATAGCTGGCACGGCACCCTGGCTGCCTCCGACCACTCTCGTGGCCGACGGCGGGGTGCCAACAACCCGGTAACCTGAAGAAGCGGTAAGCGCGGGTGGGAGTTGCTCCACTTTCGTATCCGGACCTCGACGGCCCGGAGCCCACAGAAGACTAGCAGAGGAACCCGCCCGTGAGCGAGAGCGTCACCCACCGAGACTCCGCGGACTCCGACACCCCTCCCACCAGCACGGCGGATGCCGCAACCCGCGACATCTCGGAGGTGCCTGCCATCGAGGTGATCAACACCGTCGCCGTGCACCTGTTGAGCGCCGCCGCCGTCAAATGCGGCCTCGCCGACGACCCGGACGGTCAACTCGACCTCGACGAGGCACGCAAGCTGATCAACGCCCTCGCCGGCCTCATCACCGCGTCGGCCCCCGACCTCGGCGATCAGCACGCCCGCGCCCTGCGCGACGGTCTGCGTTCGGTGCAACTCGCCTTCCGTGAGGCGTCGCCGATCCCCGATCCGCCGGGCAAGGGCGCCGGCGAGAAGTGGACCGGCCCGGTCAACTAAGCCCGGGTCGGTCGGCCCGATCGAGTCGCACCGCGAGCGAGTCGACGCTCAGGGCGATCGCCTCACTCGTCGACCACCGTTGCCCGAGGCGGTGCATCAAGGCATCCAACGAGCCGTCGTCGAGTCCGTCGGCGAGGGTCAGTCGCACGATCACCTCCGGGCCGGCGAGGCGCGCCGCAGGATCACCGTCGGCGAGGTCGAGCCCCAGCACCGCGTCCTCGCCGGAGACGGATGCCGCGAATGCGGCGAGCACCTCGGCGACGTCGCGGCCGGGAACCCACCGGGCCCCCTGCGCGATCGCCCACAGGGCGGGGCGCCGCACCGCGAACTCCGTGGGTGCGGTGGGATCGAGCACGACGAGGTCGGTGTTCTCGCTCGCGGCGGCGAGGGCGACACGCACCGCATCGACGGGAACGGGACGGGCATCCCGATTCCACGCCGCCATCGACTGCACCGAGCTGAAGACGGGCATGACGGCGCGGCCGTCCGGGCCGGCGACGGTGACGATCGAGAGGTCGGCGCTCTTGTCGCCCAGCGTGTCGACATGTGCGTCGTCGGCCCCTGCTGCAGCGAGCCCGTCGTGATCCGCCGTGGACCCGCCGAGCGCGGCGACGAGCGGGATCAGCAGGCGCGAGGTGCGGAGGGCGCCGACGACGGCGGCCTGGTCGCACTCACCCCGGCGGAACGCGGCGAGGGCCTGGGCGAGCACCTCGGGTGCGGAACCGTCATCGCCGCCGAAGGCTGTCGGCTCGAAGGTGCGCCCCTCCCACGGCACTCCCGCGGAGTCTGCGGACGGGCCGGTGCCGCTCAATCAGACGCGACGTCAAGCGCCGCCGCGAGAGTGAAGGCTCCGGCGTAGAGGGCCTTGCCGATGATCGCGCCCTCGACGCCGTATCTGACGAGGTCGCGCAACTCGGCGATGTCGTCGAGGCTCGAAACGCCCCCCGAAGCGATCACCGGCTTGTCGGTGCGGTCGGCGACCGCACGGAGCAACTCGAGATTGGGGCCCTCGAGCGTGCCGTCCTTCGTCACGTCGGTGAGGACGTAGCGCGCGCAGCCCGCGTGGTCGAGGCGGTCGAGCACCTGCCAGAGGTCTCCGCCCTCCTTGGTCCATCCCCGTGCCGCGAGGGTGGTGCCGCGCACATCCAGTCCGACCGCGATCGCCTCCCCGTACTGGGCGATGACGTGTGCAGCCCACTCGGGGTTCTCCAGAGCGGCCGTGCCGAGGTTGATGCGCTTGACCCCGGTCTCGAGGGCGGCCTCGAGGGTCTCGTCGTCGCGGATGCCCCCCGACAGCTCGACGAGGACGGTGCCCCGCACCTGCCGGATGACCTTCTTGATCACGCCGCGATTGTGACCCCGACCGAAGGCCGCGTCGAGATCGACCAGGTGGATCCATTCCGCGCCCTGCGACGCCCAATCCGCGGCGGCGTCGATGGGGTCGCCGTAGCTCGTCTCGCTTCCGGCGGCGCCCCGGGTGAGTCTGACGGCCTTGCCTCCTGCTACGTCGACAGCGGGGAGGAGGGTGAGTCCCGGAGTCTGGTTGAACTCGCTCATGGTCGCTTTCTGATGGGCGGCGTCCGGATCTGCGGACACCAGAGCCTATGCGGTGGCGAGGCTACCGAGCCAGTTGGAGAGCAGACGGATGCCCGCGGCTCCCGACTTCTCGGGATGGAACTGGGTCGCGCTGAGCGGCCCGTTCTCGACCGCGGCGAGGAACCTCGATCCGTGCTCCGCCCAGGTGAGGCGAGGTGCGGGGAACGGCGGCATGGTCTCGAGCGACCACTGCTTCGCCGCGTAGGAGTGCACGAAGTAGAACCTCTCGTCGCGGATGCCCTCGAACAACACGGAGTCTGTCGGCGCCTCGACGGTGTTCCACCCCATGTGGGGAAGCACGTCGGCCTCGAGGGCGGTGACCGTGCCCGGCCACTCCCCCAATCCCTCGGAGTCCGTGCCGCGCTCGACCCCGTGATCGAACAGCACCTGCATCCCGACGCAGACGCCCATCACCGGTCGATCTCCTGCGATCCGACGATCGATGAGCTCGGCGCCACGCACGGACTGCAGCGCGGACATGACCGCGGAGAACGCGCCGACCCCCGGTACGAACAGACCGTCCGCGTCGAGCACCGCGCGGCGTTCCGAACTCATGGTGACCTCGGCTCCGGCACGCTCGAGCGCCTTGACCGCCGAGTGCACGTTGCCCGACCCGTAGTCGAGCACCACGACCCGCGGCGAGCCGCTCAGAGCGTGCCCTTGGTCGAGGGCACGCCGTGCACCCGCTGATCGATCTCGACCGCGCGGCGCAGAGCGCGTGCGAACGCCTTGAACTCGGCCTCGGCGATGTGGTGGGGGTCTCGACCATCGAGCACGGTGAGGTGCACGGTCAGACCGGCGTGAAAGGTGATCGCCTCGAAGACGTGACGCACCATCGAGCCGGTGAAGTGCCCGCCGATGAGGTGGAACTCGAACCCCGCTGGCTCGCCGGAGTGCACGAGGTACGGCCTGCCCGAGACATCCACCACGGCCTGCACGAGGGCCTCGTCGAGAGGGACGAGCGCGTCGCCGAACCGAGCGATGCCCGCCTTGTCGCCCAATGCCTGCGCGATGGCTTTGCCCAGCACGATGCCGATGTCTTCGACGGTGTGGTGCACGTCGATCTCGATGTCGCCGCTCGCCCTGACGACGAGGTCGACGAGCGAGTGCTTCGAGAACGCGGTGAGCATGTGATCGAAGAACGGCACCGAGGTGTGGATGTCGGAGGCGCCGGAGCCGTCGAGGTCCAGTGAGAGGTCGATGCTCGATTCGCTCGTCTCCCGCTGGAGGTGGGCGGTGCGCGCGCTCGTCATGATCCGATCCTACCGAGGGGCGATCCGGCCCAACGCGCTCAGGAACGTCGACGTCTCCCGCTCGGTGCCGGCGGTCACCCGGAGGTGCCCGGGGATGCCGACATCACGGATGAGGACGCCCTGCTCGAGAAGAGCCGCGAACACCGCGGCAGGGTCGTCGAGGCCGCCGAACAACACGAAGTTGGCCGAACTCGGCCAGACGGTGAAGCCCATCGCCGGAAGCTCGACCACCATCCGGTCGCGCTGCGCCCGAATCTCTTCGACCATGGCGAGCATGGCCGGAGCGTGGGCGAGAGCGGCGGTGGCCGCCGCCTGGGTGAGTGCGGAGAGGTGATACGGCAGTCTCACCAGTCTGAGTGCATCGGTGACGGCGGGGTCGGCGGCGAGGTACCCGACTCGTGCTCCGGCGAACGCGAACGCCTTGCTCATCGTGCGGGACACGATCAGTCGCGGGCGGCCCGCGAGGAGCGTGAGCGCCGACGGGTTCCCGTCGAACTCGGCGTAGGCCTCATCGACCACGAGCATTCCGTCGAAACTGTCGTGCACGGCGAGCACCGTGTCGAGAGAGACGGGTGTGCCCGTGGGGTTGTTCGGTGAGCAGAGGAACACGATGTCGGGGGATGCCGCGGCGACGGCCTCGGCGGCGGTGGCGGGTGAGAGGCCGAAACCGGCGTCGCGCGCCGCAGCGACCCACCGCGTGCCCGTCCCCGAGGCGATGATCGAATGCATGGAGTAGGTGGGCGGGAACCCGAGAACCGAGCGACCCGGGCCGCCGAATGCCTGGAGTATCTGCTGCAGCACCTCATTGGACCCGTTCGCCGCCCAGATGTTCTCCGGGCCCAGGCCCGCGCCGAGATAGTCGGCGAGGCTCCCGCGCAGAGCGACGAATTCCCGATCCGGGTAGCGGTTGACCGTCAGGATCGCTTGAGCGAGCGATGTGATGATGTCGTGAGCGACGGCCTCCGGCACCGGATGGGTGTTCTCGTTGACGTTCAACGCCACAGGAACCCGGGCCTCGGGGGCGCCGTAGGGGGCCTTGCCCCGGAGATCGTCACGGATCGGCAGGTCGTCGAGCGTGGTCATCCGATCAGCCTAGGACGCCCCCGCGCTCGGTCGGGGCCCTACGATCCGGTCACTCGGCGTATTCGACCGGGATGGCGAGTCGTTGGCCGGGCTGCACGACGGCGGTGTCGAGGCGGTTCAGATCGGAGATGTCGGCGACGACCTCGCGCGGATCCGCGCCGGGGGCGAGAGACTCGGCGAGCTGCCACAGCGACTGACCGGGCTCCACCCGCACGTAGTCGAGAGTGGCCGATGGTCCTTCGACCGTCGCGGTGGCCACGCCTCCGTTCAGTACGGCGAGCACCCCTGACACCACCAGGGGGGTGGCGACGAGCGCGGTGATCACGAGTCGCCCGCGCCGCGTCAGTCTGAGGTGCGAACCCTGCTGCGGCCCCGCCTGTGACGACGAGGTCGGATCGAACACTGCTGCGGTCATGAGTGGACTCCTATCGGTCGAGGTCGAACGGGGGGATCGAGGACCAGCGCTGCAGCCGGGATTCTGACGTGGTCGAGATGTCGCACCCGGCCCTCGGCCGGGAGGGCCGGGTGCGAATCTCTGTTCCGAACATACCTTCGATTGTCGCGCATTTCAAGCCGATCTTCGATAATGCGACCAAGTGACCCACGACACGCTCGAACAGGTGTTTGGTCTGGGGTGGTGGAGTGGATACAGTTTCGAGAGTCGGGAACAGCACATCAGAGGCCACCGACATCGGTCCGGGCCGAGCGAACCTCCCGACAGACCGAACCATCGAGCAGGGAGCACCCCGTGAGCGAATCGGACACCGGACACCCGGTCGCCGGCAAGTCGTCGACCCGTCGACGGAAGAGTCTCAGCGACAAGCAGCTCGCGATCCTCGATGCGATCCAGCGCGCGATCGCCACCCGCGGCTACCCGCCGAGCATGCGGGAGATCGGCGACGCCGTTGGCCTCGCCTCGTTGTCGAGCGTCACCCACCAGCTCAATCAGCTCGAACTGAGCGGCTACCTCCGGCGCGACCCGAACCGGCCCCGTGCGATGGAGGTGCTCATCGACCTGCACCAGGGAGAGAGCGGAGTGGTCTCCGACACCCCGACCCCCGTCGGTGATGCCGCCATGGTGCCCCTCGTGGGGCGGATCGCCGCCGGCATCCCGATCACCGCCGATCAGCAGGTGGACGAGATCTTCCCGCTTCCCCGCCAGCTCGTGGGCAAGGGCGACCTGTTCATGCTGAAGGTCGTCGGCGACTCGATGATCGATGCCGCGATCTGCGACGGGGACTGGGTCGTCGTCCGTCAGCAGAAGACCGCGGAGAACGGCGACATCGTGGCCGCCATGCTCGACGACGAAGCGACGGTCAAGGTGTTCCGTCAGCGAGACGGCCACACCTGGCTGTTGCCGCGGAACTCGGCCTTCGAACCGATCGTGGGCGACTTCGCCGAGGTGCTCGGCAGAGTCGTCGCCGTGCTGCGCGCGGTTTGAATCGCAGAGAACCCGGATTCGGCTGACAACCGGGGTCACCCAGAGCCCGGGCCGCCGCCGGCCCGACCGCGCTCAGCCGCTCAGTCCCGCGCCCGCACCGCTCTCGTCGCGGTGACGATGTTGATGAGCGACTCGACCGTCTCCGCGTAGCCTCGGGTCTTCAGGCCGCAGTCGGGATTGACCCACACCTGACGACGGGGGATCGATCCGAGCGCCGTGTCGAGCAACTCGGTCACCTCGGCGACGCTCGGCACCCGCGGCGAATGGATGTCGTACACCCCGGGTCCGATCCCGCGACCGAAGCCCGAGCGCTCGATATCGGGCACGACCTCCATCTTCGATCGGGCGGCCTCGATCGACGTGACGTCGGCATCGAGTTGATCGATCGCGTCGATCACGACACCGAACTCCGAGTAGCAGAGGTGCGTGTGTATCTGGGTACTCTCGGCCACGCCCGAGGTGGCGAGCCTGAACGAGCGCACCGACCAGTCGAGGTAGGCCGGCTGGTCGGCGAGCTTCAAGGGCAGCAGCTCCCGCAGGGCCGGTTCGTCGACCTGGATGATGCGGATGCCCGCGCGCTCGAGGTCGGCGATCTCATCCCTCAGCGCGAGCGCGACCTGGTCCGCGGTCTCACCGAGCGGCTGGTCGTCGCGCACGAACGACCAAGCGAGGATGGTCACCGGACCCGTGAGCATGCCCTTCACGGGGTTCGGGGTGAGCGACTGCGTGTAGGTCGACCAGTCCACCGTGATGGGTGCGGGCCTCGCGACGTCGCCCCAGAGGATCGACGGACGGGTACAGCGACTGCCGTACGACTGCACCCACCCGTTGCGGGTCACCGCGAAGCCGTCGAGGTTCTCGGCGAAGTACTGCACCATGTCGTTGCGCTCGGGCTCACCGTGCACGATCACGTCGATGCCGATCGACTCCTGCAGTTCGACGACGCGACGGATCTCGGCCTTCATCGCCTCGGTGTACTCGAGCTCGGTGATGCGTCCGGCGGCGAAGGCCGCCCGTGAGCGGCGGATGTCGGCGGTCTGCGGGAACGACCCGATCGTCGTCGTCGGCAGATCGGGGAGGTCGAGCGCCTTCCGCTGTGCGGTCAGCCGCGAGGCGTAGTCCCCCCTCACCGTGTCGGAGGTGGTGAGACCGGCCGCGCGCTCACGGACGGCACCGTCGTGCACCCCCGCGGCCTCGCTGCGGTCGACGAGCGCCGCGGTCGCGGCATCCAACTCGTCGACGATCGCACCGCGCCCGCGATCGAGACCCCTGGCGAGAGTCGCTATCTGCGCGACCTTCTGGTCGGCGAACGCGAGCCAGCCCGCGAGCTGCTGCGGCAGGTCGGGCTCGTCCGCGACGTCGTGCGGGGTGTGGAACAGATTCGTCGACGTGGACACCGAGACCGTTGCGCCCTGTGCTCTCAGCGTCTCCAGGGTCGCGAAGGCTGCGTCGAGATCCCCCCGCCAGATGTTGTGTCCGTCGATGACCCCGGCGACGATCGTCGTGTCCGACGGATGCTCGGCGAGCGCTGATGCGAGCGCGCCGGACTCCCCCTTCACGAGGTCGACGCCGACCGCATCGACCGGACCGGCGAGCAGCACCGGGAGGGCGTCGTCGAGCGATCCGTAGGGGGCGGCCACGAAGAGCGACGGTCGGACGGGCACCGAGCCGAGGGCCGCGTAGGCACGTTCCACAGCCTCGAGCACCACCTCCCGCGGCACCTCGATGCTCTCGCTCACGAGAGCCGGCTCGTCGAGCTGTACCCATTCGGCACCGACCGCGGTCAGCCCGGCGAGTAGTTCGGCGTACACCGGGAGGAGGTCGTCGAGGCGATCCAGCGGTGTGTAGCCCTCCGGCGCCTCCTCGCTCGGCTTCGAGAGCAGCAGGAAGGTCACTGGGCCGACGATGACGGGGCGGGTGCGGAATCCGGATGCCGTGGCCTCCGCCACCTCGCGGAGCAGGCGATCGGACGCCACCCTGAACTCCGTCTCCGGACCGATCTCGGGGACCAGGTAGTGGTAGTTCGAGTCGAACCACTTGGTCATCTCGGCCGGGGTGTTCCTGCCCTCGCCACGGGCGATCGTGAAATAGCCTGCGAGGTCGACGCCGCCGTCCGCACCGACCACCGAGCCGAATCGGGCGGGCACGGCTCCGACGGTGACCGCGGTATCGAGCACCTGATCGTAGAACGAGAACGATTCGGGTATCGAGGAGTCGGTGCGGCCGAGGCCGAGGCCGGCCAACCGCTCACGGGTGGTGGCTCGGATCTCCGCACCCACCGATTCCAGCTCGTCGGCACTGATGTCACCCGCCCAGAATGCCTCGACAGCCCGCTTGAGTTCGCGGCGGCGGCCGATCCGTGGGTATCCGAGGATCGTGCCGGTCGGGAAGGCCGGAGGACGCGCGGTTGCTGTGTCATCGTTCGTGTTCTCGGCGGTGGGAGTGTGCGCGGTCATGGGGTGGGTCCTCTGCGGGATAGGTCGGCGGTCTGGGTGGTCAGGGGGTACGTGTCAGGGGATTCGTGTCAGGGGTTGGTGTCAGGGCGTTCGAGTCAACGGGTGGACGGCTCGACGGCGAGGAGCCCGAGGCGCTCCAGCACGGCGAGAACGGGAGCGTGCTGGTTGAACGTGTAGAGGTGAAGCCCCGGGGCGCCGCCGGCCAGCACGGCGGCCGCGAGCGCTGTGGCGTGCTGGACACCGATCTCGAGCTGATCCTTGGCGTCGGCCGCGGCATCCAGTCTCCTCGCCAACTCGAGGGGAGTGCGCTCCCTGGTCAGCTCGACGATGCGTCGCAGGCGGCCAGGTGAGGTCGCGGGCATGAGCCCTGGCAGGATCGGGATCGTCACTCCCCCGGCGGCGGCCCGCTCGATGAAACGCAGGTAGTCGTCGGCCTCGAAGAACAACTGGGTGATCGCCATCGTCGCGCCTGCCGTCTGCTTCGCGAGGAGCGTGTCGATGTCCTGGTCGTCGCGGCGGTCCTGATGGTGGCCGTTGGGGAACGTCGCCACGGCGACTCGCACCGTGCGGCGGCGTTCCGGGATGGAACCGCCGGTGCCACCGCCGCGTGACGGGAGTGTGGCGTACTGGGCGCGCTCCGCCTGCACCCGGTGGATCAGCTGCACCAACTCCGAGGCGCTGCCGAGATCGCCCAGGAAAGCCTTCGACTCGTCGATGCCCTCAGGGAGGTCGCCGCGCAGGGCGAGGAAACTCGTGATGCCCGAGTCGAGGAACTCCCGTACGAGACGGTTCGCCTCGGCGTGCGACGAGCCGACGCAGGTCAGGTGGGCCATGGGATGCGCGTCGGTGCGCTCCAGGATGAACCTCAGCACATCGAGCGAACGCCGACGGGAGGTACCACCGGCACCGTAGGTGACCGAGATGAACTCGGGGCCCGCCGACGCGAGCGCCAGGATCGTGTCGTGTAGACCCGCTTCTCCGGCGTCGCTCCGCGGAGGGAACAGCTCGAACGAGAAGGGCGTGGGCACGATCTTGATCCTCGGGCTCTGGTCGTCGCCGCAGCAGCCGGGCGGCTCCACGGGCATCGACAGTCGGATGCCGGAACCCCGAACGCCGGACGGCGCGCAGGACTCCCGTGGGCGGGTGCCGGGCTCGGCTGTCGCTCCTGCCCGGCCGCACGACCGATGACCGGACGCCCGATCGGGACTGACCGTCAGCCTACGAGCCGGTCGGCCCGGTCGCCAGGGATGTTACGCAGTGCGACCGACGCGCGCGCGACGACCCCTCCTCGGCGCAACTGCGCTCCGACTCACCCCGTCGGGGCGAGGACGAACTCTGCGAGACCGGCCTCCAACTGCTCGGACACCAGCACGTGCAGCCGGGTGCCGTGCTCGTCGTACCGCGTGTCGAGCACTCTGGCGTGGTCATGCAGTCTGGTCACCACGTCGCCACGATCGAAGGGGATGAGCAGATCGAGTTCGATCGTCGGGGTCGGGAGCAGCGCAGCGACCCGCGCCAGGATCTCGTCAACACCCTCGCCGCTCCGCGCGGAGGCGAAGACGGCCGTGGGCTCGAGCCCACGCAGTACGAGCCGCTGATCGGCGTCGACGAGATCGGACTTGTTGAACACGACGATCTCGGGCAGATCTCTCGCCCCCACCTCGCCGATCACGTCGCGCACCGTGGCGAGTTGGCTCGCCGGATCCGGGTGGGACCCGTCGACGACGTGCACGATGATGTCGGCGTCACCGACCTCCTCGAGGGTCGACCTGAAGGCCTCGACCAGCTGATGCGGCAGGTTGCGCACGAAGCCGACCGTGTCGGTCAGCGTGTATCCGCGACCGTCGTCGGTGGTGTTCTTGCGCACCGCGGTGTCGAGGGTGGCGAACAGTGCGTTCTCGACGAGCGCCCCAGCACGGGTGATCCGATTGAGGAGCGAGGACTTGCCGGCGTTGGTGTAGCCGGTGATGGCGACCGACGGCACCGCGTTCCGAGTGCGGTTCGCGCGCTTCGCCTCGCGGGAGGGCGCGAACCCAGCGATCTGCTTGCGCAGTCGCGACATCCTGGTGTGGATGCGTCGCCTGTCGAGTTCGATCTTCGTCTCACCCGGTCCCCGCGAGCCCATCCCGGTGCCCGCGCCGACCTGGCCACCGGCCTGACGGGACATGGATTCACCCCAGCCGCGGAGCCGCGGAAGCAGGTACTCGAGCTGCGCGAGCTCGACCTGCGCCTTGCCCTCGCGACTGGTGGCGTGCTGGCTGAAGATGTCGAGGATCACGGCGGTGCGGTCGATGACCTTGACCTTCACGATGTCTTCGAGTGAACGCCGCTGGCTCGGAGCGAGTTCGCCGTCGACGATGACGGTGTCCGCGCCCACCGCGGCGACCACACCGCGGAGCTCTTCGGCCTTGCCTTTGCCGAAGTAGGTACTGGAGTCGGGATGCGAGCGCTTCTGGAGTAGTCCGTCGAGTACCACCGCCCCAGCGGTCTCGGCGAGCGCGAACAGCTCACGGAGCGAATTCTCCGCCTCCGCGAGGGCACCCTGCTGATGGATGCCGATCAACACGACCCGCTCGATGCGCAGCTGCCGGTACTCGACCTCCGTGACGTCGTCGAGTTCCGTCGACAGGCCGGCGACACGGCGGAGCGCCTGCCGGTCGTCTCGATCGAACTGGTCGCCGTCGCTGTCATCCATGGGGCGTGAGAGCCCTCGAGCCTGGAGCGCCTGGGCGGAACCGCCCCCGAACAGCGTGGAGGGACCGCGGTCCGATCCGGCTCGGGCGAGCACTCGCGCGACGACGTCGGCGTCGTCGGTCTCGTCGTTCCGCGGAACAGTGGAATCAGTCATCGTGTCGAGCCTAGCTTCTGGGATTTCGGTAGGTTGTGCGGATGGCAGACGAGCACTACTTCTCGGCGAACCCGGGTAGCGGGCTCGTGCCCCGTCTGATCCGCGTGACGCTCGCCGATCGGCCTGTCGAGATCACCACGGCCGGCGGTGTCTTCAGCCCCGACAGGATCGACCTCGGCACCCAGGTGCTGCTGGGTGCGGTGCCGCCTCCACCGCCCGACGGTCAGTTGCTCGACCTGGGCTGCGGGTGGGGACCGGTCGCCCTCAGCCTCGCGATCCGCTCTCCGGCGGCGACGGTGTGGGCCGTCGACGTCAACGAGCGTGCGCTGGATCTGGTGCGCCTCAACGCCGAAAAACTGGGCGTCACCAATGTGAACGCCTGTCGCCCCGAGGATGTTCCCGACGACATCGCGTTCGGGACCATCTGGTCGAATCCGCCGATCCGGGTGGGCAAACCGGAGCTGCATGCCATGCTCCTACGGTGGCTGCCGAGGATGCGGGCTCACACCGTCGCGTGGCTCGTCGTGCAGCGCAACCTCGGATCGGATTCGTTGCACCGGTGGTTGGACACCAGCCTCCCCGGCGACTTCTCCATCGCCCGCGCCGCGACGGGCAAGGGCTTCCGTGTGCTTCGGGTGCACAGGGGCTGACGAGAGGGGCTGACGAG
>JBEANR010000130.1:0-13073 GCA_041165365.1 Actinomycetota bacterium
GCCGGCGGCGGCGCTCGGCCCGAGGTGGGCGACGTGATCGATCTTGTGTCGGTGGAGGCTGATCGCCTTCACCAGGTCGACCTGGATCTCGTAGCCCGTCGCGATGCCGCGGATGAGGTCGTGCCCGCTCGACCCGATGTGCTGGGCGACGGCGACGATCGGTGCGATGTTGTCGCCGGGATGCGAGTATTCCGCCGCGAGGAAGGTGTCGTGGAAGTCGAGTTCGCGCACAGCCACTCCATTGGCCCAGGCGGCCCACTCCGCGGAGTATCGGCCGGGGATGCCGAAGACGGTCGAGCCGCGGCGCCCTTCGACAGGCTCAGGAACCCGCAGCTCGTGCGATCCGCGGCGCCCTTCGACAGGCTCAGGAACCCGCAGCTCGGTCGAGCCGCGGCGCCCTTCGACAGGCTCAGGAACTCGCAGCTCGTGCGCCTCAGCCTGCGCTCGCGCCGACACCACCGGATCGCGGATGAGGGATGCCGCGGCCACTGCTGCGTTGTCGATGATCCTGTTGACGATCATCTCGGTGACCTCCGGGGTGACCTCGACGGCGTCGGCGGCGACCTCCGCGATCTTCCAGGCGAGCTGGTCGGTGCGACCGAGGCCGGCGGAACTGGGGTGGACTCTGACCTCGTGTGATCTCACTGCCCCAGCCTAGAACCCTGCGTGCGGGGCATCCGGGGTCGCGTCGATCAGCGATAGCGGCGCCCTTCGTCCCGCCGTACGAGAACGAGCGTCACGACGAGGAAGACGCACGCCCACCCCAGAATGCCGAGCCACACCCAGGGCGCGAGGTCGCCCCCCTGCACCGCCCAGATGACGAACTCGCGCGCGTGACGTGAGGGCAGGAACGTCGAGAGGGTGTCGAGCCAATCCGCGAACAGGAACGGGGGAAGGAACAGCCCGCCACCGAATGCGAGCCCGAACATGACGACCTGCACGATGGCGATCGCCGCCTTCGACGGCATCGCGTAGCCGATGCACATGCCGATGAAGGCGAACGGCAGGGCGGAGACCCCGAGGGCGACGACACCGGCGACGAGCCCTGCCGGCGACACCTCCGCCGCGGTGAAGAGCCCGCCCACGACGATGACGGGCACGATCGACGCGAGCCCCAGAAGTCCTGTGGAGAGGATCTGACCCAGCACACGCGCGACACCCGGCACGGGCAAGGTGCGCAGATAGGGATCCCAGGGCTTCTCCCGCGCCTCGGAGATGTTCAAGCCGAAGCTGAAGAGGGAGTTCGACAGCACGGCGAACACGCTCAGGCCGATGACGGCCTGGGTCGCGAACACCGGATCGTCGGCGACGGCCCGCTGCGGCACGACGAAGAACAGCAGGGACAGCGCAGGGAACACGAGACCGCCGATGACCGCGATGGGCACCCTCGCCGTTTCGATGAGCAGGTATTTCGCGTGGACTCCGGTGAGACGGATGACGGACATCAGGTGAGCTCCTTCGCGTCGGTGCTGATGGTGTGAGGGCCGGTGCTGTCGGTGAGCGCGAGGAACGCCTCCTCGAGGGTCGCCCCGCGCACGGAGAGATTCGCGAACCCCAGACCGGAGGTGACGAGTCTCGTGACGAACGCGTCGGAGTCCTGCACGAGGCAGGTGACGGATGATCCGTCCCCGCGCTGCACGTCGGACACCCCGCCGAGGGCTGCCATCGCGTCGACGTCGGCATCAGCGACATCCAGTTGCACCCGACGCAGAGAGACGCGACCGAGCACTCCAGAGAGCGAATCGTCGGCGAGCACCCGCCCCTCGCCCATCACCACGACCCGCTCGGCGAGAGCCTCGATCTCCTCGAGATAGTGGCTCGTGACCACGACGGTCGCACCGTTCTCCTGCTGGCGTCGCAACACCTCCCAGAGCGTGCGGCGGGCGTCGACGTCGAGCCCCGTGGTCGGCTCGTCGAGCAGCACGAGCTTCGGCGTGCCGACGAAGGCGAGCGCGACACTGAGTCGACGCTTCTGGCCGCCCGAGAGCGAGCCCGTCTGACGGCGCAGGTGGTCGGTCAGTCCGAACTCCTCGGCCAGTCGCGCCGTGGCGATCCGGTCGGCGAAGTGCGCGCCGACGAAGTCGATCACCTCGCCCACCCTCAGGGTCGGCGGGAGCGCGGTCTCCTGCGGCGTCGACCCGAGCAGTCGCCTGCTGGAGGCGTCGCCGGGGCGTCCGCCGAAGAGCGTCACCGTGCCGCTCGAGGCGCGGCGGAGTCCCTGAAGCAACGCGATGATCGTCGACTTGCCCGCACCGTTCGGACCGAGCAGTCCGAGGATCGTGCCCGAATGGATGTCGAGACTGACATCGTCGACAGCGACCAGATCACCGTAGCGGCGCGTCACGTGGTCGAGGCTCGCGAGGATGGTCATGAGGTGCCTCCTAGAAGGGATCGAAGGGTGTCGGTGTAGTCCTCGAACGCGCGGCGACCCGCCGTGCTGAGCTCGAGGTAGGTGATCGGGGTGCGTCCGTGATGGGTCTTCGTGACGCCGACGTACTCGGCGTCCTCGAGCTTGCGGAGATGCGTCGACAGGTTTCCCGCGGTCATCTCCAACAGTTCCTGGAGTCGCGGGAAGGAGATCCGGTCTCCCACGGGGATGGTCGCGAGGGTCGCCGTGATGCGCAGTCGCGCGGCAGCATGGATCACGGGATCGAGGCCGTCCGTCACCGGGTACTCCGCAGCCGTATCGCGGCGACGACGGCGGCCACGAGGAAGGTGCCGCCGCCGGCGACCGCCATCACGAGGTTGTTCCCGGGTTGCCCGGCGAACGGCGCGCCCGCCGAGACACCGAGCACGATGATGCCGATGACGAGTTGCGATCGGCTCGAGAATAGCGCCGCGCCCGCGAGGTAGAGGGTACCCGCCATCAGTCCGTAGGCAGAAGGGAAGTACACCGAGAGGAGTGCGGGATCGGCCCCGTTGACCGCGAGACCGGCGCCGACACCGAAGAAGGCGACGCTGCAGACGCTCCACGACACGCCGTAGACGAGGCCTGGGAAGTCGGATCCCCCACGCACTCCGCGATTGATGCGCGAGCCCAAGACGGCTGACGCGACGATCGACAGGGCGATGAGCGCCGCGAAGGCGATCCCCGCGGCGACGCCGGGCACCCGGAACCACGGATTGCCGCCGTCCCACGCTGACCACAGCAGCAGGAATCCGACGAGCCATGCGGTGCCCCAGATGCCGTAGAGCCAGGGAACGGGCGCGAGCATCGTGCGGTCGACGGTCCTCTGCTGAGCCTCGACGAGAGCGAGCATTCCGGCGGGGTCGAGGGGGGCGTCCTCGAGGGCTTCGTTGTCAGACATGAGTAGTTTGTATCACAAACTACTCTGTCGACTCAACATGTTTGGGCGATCGTGGATGAACGAAGGCAGCCTTGTCGTGGGCCTCCACCGAAGGACCTGAACCTCGGTCGAGGTGTTGATACCCTGGCGCCATGGCAGCTCTCGATCCCTCGGTCAGGCGCCTGACGGTCGGGCAGGTGAGTGCCCGCAGCGGAGTCTCGGTCTCCGCCCTCCACTTCTACGAGCGCGAGGGTTTGATGTCGAGCGAGCGCACCTCGGGCAATCAGCGTCGATACGCCCGACATGTGCTGCGTCGGGTCGCCTTCATCCGGGCCTCCCAGCGGGTCGGGGTCTCGCTCGGCGACATCCGCTCGGCGCTCGCGTCGCTGCCGACGGACCGACCGCCGTCCCGGGAGGAGTGGGCGGGCCTCTCCGCACGATGGCATGACGCACTCACCCGACGCATCGCCGCATTGCAAGCTCTCCGCGACGACCTCGCGTCGTGCATCGGGTGCGGCTGCCTGTCGATCGATCGGTGCGGACTCCTGAACCCGGGCGATGAGCTCGGAGCGGACGGATCGGGTGCTCGCAGGCTGCCGTCACCGTGACCGGTGGCCCTGTGGGGGTCGACCGCAGCGGAGGTCACGGCGGGAAGTCGGCGCACAGGGCAGTCGGACGCCACTCGGCCCGGAGATGCAACTCGGGTCGGGTACCCGCGCCGATCAGTCGGGCGACGGACTCGAAAAAGCAGCGGACACAGCGGATGATCTCGGTCGTCATAAGGCTCATGCTGTGACTGTAAAACCTCAACCTCACTTGATGTCAAGTTTTTCGACGACGTCGTAGGCGGGCGCCCTGGGCGCACGACGCTCGGCGAGATCTTGACGCGACAGGTTCTTGACGCGACAGGATGCATTGCGACACCATGTCGGCGTGCCCGCCATCCGACAGGCTCGCCACCCCCGTCACGCATGCGGAGAAACTTATGGCCACCAGCGTTTTCGTCAATCTGCCTACGCACGACCTCGACCGCTCCAAGGCCTTCTTCACCGGATTGGGCTGGACCATCAACCCGCTGTTCACCGACGAGAACGCGGCGTGCGTCGTGATCGACGACAACCTCTTCCTCATGGTGCTCACACGCGACTTCTTCGCGACCTTCACCGACAAGGCGATCGTCGACCCGCAGACCGCCGTGCAGGTGCAGACCGCCTTCAGCCGCGAGTCCCGCGAGGAGGTCGATGCGATGCTCGAGAAGGTCATCGCCGCCGGAGGCACCGAGCACCGCGAGACCCAGGACTACGGGTTCATGTACGCGCGGGATTTCGAAGACCCGGACGGCAACCTGTTCAGCGCCCTGTGGATGGACCCGCAGGCCGCCGAGCAGGGCCCCGAGGCGTTCCTCGCCGCGCAGTCGCCGGCCGAGCCCGCCTGATCAGCCGAACCGCGCGACGAGCTCGCGCTTGAGCACCTTGCCGCTCGGTCCGAGTGGAAGCGACTCGAGCACTTCGACAGTGCGCGGGTATTTGTAGGGCGCGACATGCTCCTTCGTGAAACCGATGAGCTCCACCGGGGTCACCGCGGCACCGGCCACCAGCACCACGGCCGCCATGACCTCCTGCCCATGCGTCTCGTGAGCGACACCGAAGACGGCGCACATCGCGACATCCGGATGCTTCGCGAGCACCTCCTCGACCTCGCGCGGGTACACGTTGTAACCGTTGCGCAGGATCATGTCCTTCGTGCGGTCGACGATGGTGAGGTAGCGGTCGGCGTCGAGGGTGCCGAGATCACCGGAGCGGAACCAGTCGTCCACGATCGCCCTCTCGGTGTCCTCCGGCCGGTTCAGGTAGCCCTTCATGAGCAGGTGGCCGCGGATGACGACCTCCCCGAGTTCGCCGGTCGGCAGGAGCTCGATCGCATCCTGCACCTCCGGGTTCGCGATGCCGATGTCGACACCCCAGAGCGGCTGACCGACCGTGCCCGGGCGGGGCGTCCGGCCGACGTGGTTGAAGGTGGCGACAGGCGAGGTCTCGGTGAGCCCGTAGCCCTCGTAGATGTCGGCTCCGAAGACCTCCTTGAACCGCTCGATCGCCGCGACGGGGATCGCGGCACCGCCCGATGCGCCATACCGCAGCGGTGGGCGGTCCGGGTTGCGGGTCGCGGCATCCAGCAGCGCGAAGTACATCGTCGGCACCCCCATGAACACCGTGCACCGCTGGTCGTTCATCACCGAGAGGGCGGTGTCGCCGTCGAACTTCGGCACCATCACGACGGTGGACCCCGCGCGGAAGGACGCGTTCATCGCGCAGGTCTGACCGAAGGTGTGGAAGAGCGGCAGACACCCGAGCACCCTGTCGCCCGGGCGCAGATCGAAGGTGTTGAGCAGCAGCACGTTCACCTGCTCGACGAGGGCGAGGTGGCAGCCCTCCGCCCCCTTGGGCTGGCCGGTCGTTCCACTGGTGTAGAGGATCGTGGCGGTGTCGAACGGATGCCGCGGCACGTAGGTCTCGATCGGTGCTGCGCCCTCGGCCTCCTCCTCGAGCCTGCCGAACGGCGATCCGGCATCCTGCGGAACGAGGACCGAGAGCACCTCGACGCCGGCGAGCTCCGCACCCTTCGCCCCCTCGCCGAGCAGCGGCGCCGCACAGACGAGGAGTTTCGCACCGCTGTCGCGCAAGACGTACGCGATCTCCTCGGCTTTGAGGAGGGCGTGGATCGGCACCACGATGCCGCCGAGCGAGAGCACCGCGTAGTAGACCCTCGGGAAGTCGGCGACGTTCGGGATGAGAACCGCGACCGGGTCGCCCGGGCCGATGCCGCGGGCCTGCAACGCTCCCGCATAGCGACGGGCCTGCACCCAGAGGTCGGAGTAGGTGATCTCCTGCGGTCCGACGACGACGGCGACGTTGTCGGGGTAGCGCTGGGCGCTCTCGGCGAGGATGGCCGCGACCGACATCGTTGCGGCTCCGGTGGGGCTGGGCGTGCTGGTCATCCGTGGTCCTCCGTCGGCGTTGACTCGGTGCAGCGAATTCTAGGCGCCCGAGCCGACCTCGACCTGCGTCTTCGGTCGCCGTGTTCCGCGGTAGAGGAGGCGGCGCAGCATCCATTCGGCCGGTCCCGACCTGTGGAGCCACTCGAGGGTGGCGGCCACGGCGAGGCTGAGCATCCATGTGCCCACAGCGATGAGAGTGGCCGTCGCCGCGCCCGTGGTGGTCCCGAGCCCGAGGGTGAACGACGGGAACACGAGAAGGAAGACCAGCGACTGCAGGAGGTAGCCGGTGAGAGAGATACGACCGAGGGCGGCGAGGCGACGGCCGAGCCATCCCGGTGTGCGCCGTGCTGCCACGAGGGCGATCAGGGCGAGGTAGCCGACGGCGCCGACCGCTCCCGTTCCGCCGTGGAGCATGGCGAGCAATGGATCGAGCCAGATCGTGGATCCGAGGGCGCCGACCAGTACCAGCGCGACAGGGAGAGCGCCCACGAGCGAGATCGGGATGCCGGCGCCCGCGACCACCGCAAGCGCGCGACGATGAGGCTGCGGGTTCTCGAGAACGCGGTAGCGCGCCGCCCAGATGCCGAGCGTCATCGGGGCGAGGAAGCCGAGCGACACGAAGGGCACCGCGAGGAGGGTCGCGCCCCACTCGAGAGCCCGGAGCCCCATCGACTGCAGATAGGTCGTCGCCCCGGGACTGGCCATGACGCCGGAGTCGAGCGGGCCGGTGAGCTGCGTCAGGATGCCGGCGAGGCCCTGTGCGGAGCCGGCGACGACGAGAAAGCCGAAAGCCACCCCTCCGACGATCGCGAGCACGCGCCCCGACGCGCGGATCAGCAGCACGAGTAGCAGGCCGAGCAGGCCGTAGGTGCCCATGATGTCGCCGGCGAACAGGAGCAGCGCGTGCACGGCACCGAAGACGATGATCCACAGGTTACGGCGCACGAGGAGACCGCGGGCGGCCGGCCACGGCACGTCACGTGCCCGCTCGCGGAGCAGGATCTGGGTCATCCCATAGCCGTAGAGCAGGGCGAAGAGGGGGAAGCTGCGGCCGTCAGCGACCATCGCCACGATCGCGTTCGCGGTCGAATCGATGCCGTCGCCGAGCGGTTTGAACAGCAGGCCCCGATCGGACGACGTGAGCCAGTAGGGCACGTTCGCGAGGGCGATACCGAGCAGGAGCAGGCCGCGTGCGATGTCGGGGGCGGGGACGCGGTCGGCCTGCGCGGTCGGCGTTGACGCCGAGGTGCGCGAAGGGTCGGAGGTGTCGTCGGCGGTGTCGTCGGAATTTTCGGGGGTGTCGTCGGGATGCTGTCGGGAGGTCACGGGGGGACACGGTAGCGGCGTGGGGCAGATGAACGCATCCGCCGCTCGGGGAGAGAAGCCTCCCCCGTGCGCCGGAGGCCGCATTCCCGACTGCTATGGGCGCGATCGGCGGGCATGGCTGGCCTGTCGTCCTCGCCATTGGGTGTCCGGGTCGCGACCGTGTCCGCGCCAGCCCCGTCGGGTGAGGGTCGGCGTCGGGAACCCGTGGTTCGGACTCAGCGGATCGATGCGGTCGAGTGAGTCGATCCGACGATCCCATGTGATGCGGAGGGCTTCGACAGAACTCTCTAGCGCGGGGATGACCCTGCTCCGCAGCCGATAGAACCTCTCCGGCGGGTACGGGCGCACGTCGACCCACCCCTCCCGCCGCAGAACCGGACCGCGTCGGGATCTCGACGTCGGATTCCGCGCGCATCCGTGGGATCCTCCGCGGTTCGCAGACCTGGGTAGGAGCAGTCAGAGCGACCCTCCCGCACCGCGCACTGAGAGTTCCGAGAGCACGGCAGTCTCAGTGGGCCAGGCTGGCACGCCGGTACGATGGAGGGCTGATGTCCTCCACCCCGGTCTCCCCGTCTATCGACCGCCCTGCACCGGACCCGGCGCGGGACCCCGCCGAGCATCCGAAGCCGTACAGCATCACGTACCCTCCGGAACTGCCCGTCAGCCAGCGCCGCGACGACATCGCCGCCGCCATCCGCGACCACCAGGTCGTGATCGTGGCCGGCGCGACGGGATCGGGGAAGACGACACAGCTGCCGAAGATCCTGTTGGAACTCGGATGCGTCAGCATCGGCCACACGCAACCCCGACGCATCGCCGCACGCACGATCGCCGAGCGCATCTCCGAGGAACTCGGCCAGGAACTCGGCGAACTCGTCGGCTACCAGGTGCGGTTCACCGATCGCGTGGGGGGGAACACGCGCATCAAGTTGATGACCGACGGCATCCTGCTCAACGAGATCCACCGCGACCGCCTCCTGAAGAAGTACGACGCGATCGTCATCGACGAAGCCCACGAGCGCAGTCTCACCATCGACTTCCTGCTCGGCTACCTCAAGCAACTGCTACCACGACGCCCCGAGCTCAAGGTCGTCATCACTTCGGCCACCATCGACCCCGAAAGTTTCGCCGCGCACTTCGCGGATGCCGCGGGCACACCGGCCCCGATCGTCGAGGTGTCCGGGCGCACGTTCCCCGTCGAGATCCGCTATCGGCCGCTGGTGAGGGAGGTGGGCCCTTCGACAAGCTCAGGGACCCGCGATGGCTCAGGGACCCGCGATGGGGTGGGCCCTTCGACAAGCTCAGGGACCCGCGATGGGGCAGGCCCTTCGACAAGCTCAGGGACCCGAAATAGCTCAGGGACCCGCCATGGGGCAGGCCCTTCGACAAGCTCAGGGACCCGAAATGGCTCAGGGAGCCGCGATGACGAGGTCGCTGAGCCTGTCGAAGCGCGCACCGTCGACCTCGACCCGCTTGAGGGCATCAACGCCGCCCTCGACGAGCTCGCCCGAGAGTCGAACGGTGACGTGCTCGTCTTCCTCAGCGGGGAGAACGAGATCCGCGACGCCGAGGAGGCCATCAGAGGCAGGGGGCTGACGGGCACCGAGGTGCTCCCGCTCTACGGCCGCTTGAGCGCCGCCGATCAGCATAAGGTGTTCAGGCCCTCGTCCACGCCGGGGACGCGTCGCCGCATCATCCTCGCCACCAACGTCGCCGAGACCAGCCTGACCGTGCCGGGCATCCGCTACGTCATCGACGCCGGCACCGCCCGCATCTCGCGGTACAGCGTGCGGGCGAAGGTGCAGCGGCTGCCGATCGAGGCGATCTCGCAGGCCTCAGCCAACCAACGCTCCGGTCGGTCGGGTCGCACGAGCGACGGCATCGCGATCCGGCTGTACTCGGAGGAGGACTTCCAGAAGCGCCCCGAGTTCACCGACCCCGAGATCCTGCGCACGAATCTCGCCGCGGTCATCCTGCAGATGATCTCCCTCGGGCTTGGCGACATCGCCGCGTTCCCCTTTCTTCAGCCACCGGACTCCCGCGGCATCAAAGACGGCCTCGATCTGCTGCGCGAGCTCGGTGCGGTCAGGGTCTCGGCCAACTCGACCACCGGGGTCGAGATCACCAAGGTGGGCCGCCAGTTGACCCAGCTGCCGATCGACCCGCGGCTCGCGCGGATGGTGATCGAGTCGCGAAAGCACGGCACCACTCGGGAGGTGATCGCGATCGTCGCTGCCCTGAGCATTCAGGATCCGCGCGAGCGACCCCTCGAACGCCGCGCCCACGCCGACCAGCTGCACGCGCGATTCACCGATCCGACCAGCGATTTCCTCACCCTGCTGAACCTCTGGAACCACCTGAAAACGAAGGAGGACGAGCTCTCGTCGAGCGCCTTCCGGCGTCTCTGCAAGGCCGAGTACCTCAACTTCCTTCGAATTCGGGAGTGGGGCGACGTCGTGCGCCAGCTCGAGCGCATGGCGAAGCCCCTCGACCTGCGGATCGGGGCGCCGAGCGTCAACCCCGTCGGCATCCACCAGTCCCTGCTCGCAGGACTGCTCAGCCAGATCGGGCTCAAAGACGCGCAGAAGAAGGACTACGCCGGAGCCCGCCAGGTGAGGTTTCTGATCTTTCCCGGCTCAGCGCTGGCCAGGAAACAACCGGAGGCCGTGATGTCCGCCGAGCTCGTCGAGACGAGCCGGCTGTTCGCCCGGGTCAACGCCGCGATCGACCCCGCCTGGGCCGAGCCGCTCGCCGCGGATCTCGTCAAACGCACCTATGGCGAGCCGCACTGGGAGCGCAAGCAGGGCGCCGTCGTCGCCTACGAGCGGGTCACCCTCTACGGCGTGGCGATCGTGCAGCGGCGGCGGGTGCAGTTCTCGAGGGTCGATCCGAGCTACGCGCGGGACCTGTTCATCCGCCACGCCCTCGTCGAGGGCGACTGGGACATGTCGCGCACCGACAAGCGCCTCACCGCCTTCGACCGCGCGAACCGCGCCCTCAGGAAGGAACTCGCAGAGCTCGAGGAGCGCACCCGTCGCCGCGACATCCTCGTCGACGACGAGACGATCGTCGACTTCTACCATCGTCGCCTCCCCACGGATGTCGCGAGCACCCGGTCGTTCGAGACCTGGTGGAAAGCGGCCATCCGTGACACACCCGGCCTGCTCACGATGACGGCCGAGAACCTGTTGGACGAGCCGGAGACGGCTCTGGATGAGAACCGGTTATCGAGCCTGTCGAGATACCCGAGTTCCTGGCGTCAGGGCGACCAGAGACTGAAGCTGTCGTACCGATTCGAGCCGGGAACGGATGACGACGGCGTGACCGTCTCCGTTCCGATCGCGCTACTCGCCCGCCTCTCCCCCGCCGGCTTCGACTGGCAGGTGCCCGGTCTTCGCGAGGAACTCGTCACGGCTCTCATCAAGAGCCTGCCGAAGGCCATCCGCCGCAACGTCGTGCCCGCCGCGGACTGGGCGAGGCGGCTGCTCGAGTATGCCACCGACCTGCCCCTCGAAGAACTCGAGGGCACCGCGCTCACCCGGTACCTCGCCGACATGATCCAGCGGAAGACGCACACACCCGTCGACCCCGACGACTTCGACGTCGAGAGGGTCGCCCCTCACCTGCGCGTGACGTTCTCCGTCGTCGACGACAACGGACGTCAGCTCGCGAGCTCGAAGAGCCTCAGAGCCCTCCAGGACAAGCTGAGATCCCGGGCGCGCGACTCCGTCGCGAAGGTCACCCAGGCCTCACCGCATGCTCTCGAACGCACCGGCCTCACCACGTGGGATTTCGACGAGCTGCCGAGGCATGTGGACACCAGGCGGGGCGGCGCGGTCATCCGCGGGTATCCGACTCTCGCCGACGAGGCCGCCACCGTCTCGCTCCGTCTTGTGGCGACACCCGAGGATCAGCTCGCAGCGCTGCGCGGTGGCATCCGTCGACTGCTGCTGCTCACGATCCCCTCGCCGTTGCCCTGGGTGCGCGACCACCTGAGCCAGAACGAGAAGCTCACCCTCGCCTCGAGCCCGTACCAGAACACCCAGGCGCTGTTCGACGACTGTCTCGTCGCCGTGGTCGACGGGGCACTCGAGACGGTCGCGGCCGGCGGCATCCTCTGGACCAGGGACGACTTCGAGAAAGCCCGCACCACCATCTCCGCCAGCCTCATCGACACCCTGGACGCCACGGTCACGACGGTGACACAGACCCGCGCCGCCGGCCGCGACGCCGAGCGGGCCATCTCGGCAGTTACGAGCATGACGCTGCTCCCTGCCCTCGCCGACGTGCGCGAACAGATCGCCGCGCTCATCCACCCCGGGTTCATCTCGCGCACCGGGATCGAGCAGCTGCAGCACCTGCCCCGCTATCTGCGCGGCGTGGTCGCCCGGCTGGAGAAGCTGCCGACGAGCGTCGCCCAGGACCGCGTCGCGCAGACCGAAGTGCACCGCGCGAGGGATCGCTTCATCGCGGCGGGAGGGCGGATGCCGCTTCCCGAGGGCAGCCCGGAGACCCTCGTGCGCGTGCGCTGGCTGCTCGAGGAACTGCGGGTCAGTCTGTTCGCGCAACAGCTCCGCACGGCCGAGCCTGTCTCGTACCAGCGCATCGTGAAGGCGCTGGCCGACTGACATCGAAGATGTCTGCGAGCTCAACAGGCATACTGGCACCTGATCATCGAGCCGATGATCCACTCGACCGGCAGGAGTGCGGATGCGACGGGGCACCAATCTGCGCGCGCTTGGCGGCTTCAATCAGACCGTGATCCTCGACGCCATCCGCCGATCGCGGAGCGGGGTGAGCCGCGTCGAGCTCGCCCAGCTCACCGGTTTGAGTGCACAGACGGTCACCAACGTGAGTCGACGGCTCATCGACGCCGGCACGGTCCGCGAGGCGGGCCAACAGAACTCCGGAGTCGGGAAGCCCAGGGTGATGCTCGAGCTCGAACCGACGGCGGGCTACGCCGTCGGCGTGCACATCGATCCCGCCGTCATCACCTACGTCATCCTCGACCTCACAGGCGGCATGGTGGCGCAGACCTCGATCCATTCGTCATCGGCGACCGCAGCCGATCAGGTGGTGAGCAGCATGGCGCAGGCGATCGGCTCCCTCGCCGCCTCCTCAGGAGTGGATGTCGACCGCATCCTCGGCGTCGGCATCGCAGCCCCCGGCCCGCTCGATTCGAACAGCGGGCTCGTGCTCGAACCACCTCTCCTCGAAGGGTGGCACCGGGTCGCCCTGCGCGGTGCGCTCGCCGAGGAGACAGGTCATCCCGTGCTGCTCGAGAAGGATGTCGCCGCGGCCACGGTGGCGGAGCTGTGGACGAGCGAGGGTGAGGACCGCGACGACTTCCTCTTCTTCTATTACGGTACGGGTGTCGGTTCCGGGATAGCGCTCGACCACGAGGTCATCCGCGGCTCCACCGGCAACGCGGGGGAGATCGGGCACATCCTCGTGCCCAGCCCGAT
>JBEANR010000131.1:0-9308 GCA_041165365.1 Actinomycetota bacterium
AGGATGCCCGGCAGAGCACCCTCCTCGTTCAGACAGGGGAACACCACGTCGACGATCGCGGCGGAAGGCATCCGACGACTCTATGAGTAATCGCCTGGGTGCGGGGAGAGGGTGCACAGCGGCGCGGGATGCGGTACCGTGCGGCGCGGCCGCCCGACACCGTCCGGTGCACTGTCCCACGCCGGGACTCAGCCTCGCGGCATACCGGGACTCAGCCTCGCGGCATACCAGGACTCAGCCTCGCGGCATACTCTGGGCTCGTGAGCGCCCCGCAGACCCCGACGACTCGTGCTGTGGAGAGCGAGACGACAGGTTCCCCCGCTCGTCTCACCGGCTGGGCCGCGGTCGCCGGGTTCGTGTCGGCTGTCGTCACGCTCGCCGTCGCCGAGGTGCTCGCGCTGCTCATCGGCGGAGGGAATCCGCTGCTGGCCGTCGGATCGCTCATCGTCGACCTCGCTCCCCCCGGGCTCAAAGACCTCGTCATCAGTCTGTTCGACACCGCGAACAAGCTGGTGCTCTTTCTGTGCCTCGGTGTGCTCGTGTCGGTGCTCGCCGTCGGCGCGGGCATCCTCGAACTGCGCCGCCCGCCGCTCGGGCGGGTCGCGATCGGTCTCGTGGCCGCGGTCGCCGTCGTCGCGGCGGTGACCAGGGCGGACGCCGGCGTTCTCGCGGCCCTCCCGACCGTCGGCGGCGCGGCCGGCGGCATCCTGATGCTCCGGGTGCTCCTGCGACGGCTCAGGGCGTGGCGTGACGCCCGGCCCCGCACGACGGGCCCCGCGACGGCGTGGACGCCGCCGGGCGTCTCGCTCACCTCGCGCATCGCGCCCACCTCGCGCGGTACCGAGTACGAGCGTCGCGGCTTCCTCCGGCTGGTCGTGGCCGTCGGCGTGACGAGTGCCGTCGTCGGTGTCGGTGCTCGCGTGCTGAGCGCCGCGCGCGCTGCCGCGAGCGACGTGCGCGAGATGCTCACCCTGCCGCCGCCCGGGGAGGCGACGGCCGCGTTGACCGAGGCTCAGGATGTCGCGCTCGACGGATTGTCGACCTTCGTGACGCCCAACGACGAGTTCTACCGCATCGACACGGCCCTGCAGGTACCCGCCGTGGATGCCGCGAGCTGGACCCTGCGCATCGTCGGGATGGTCGAGGAGGAGGTCGAGATCGGCTTCGACGAGCTACTCGCTCTTCCGTTGGTGGAGAGGTACATCACCCTCGCCTGCGTCTCGCAGGAGGTCGGAGGCGGGCTCATCGGCAACGCCCGCTGGCTCGGCTTTCCGATCCGCGAGCTGCTCGCCCGCGCGAGGCCCACCGCCGATGCCGACATGGTGCTGTCGCGCAGCGTCGACGGCTTCACCGCCTCGACTCCGCTCGAGGTGCTCCAAGACCCGGCGACCGACTCGCTCCTCGCCGTGGGCATGAACGGTGAGCCGCTTCCGCTCGACCACGGATTCCCGGTGCGGATGGTCGTGCCCGGCCTGTACGGCTACGTGTCCGCGACGAAGTGGGTGACCGAGTTGCGCGTCACCACCTTCGCCGACGACCTCGCGTACTGGTCGACGCGGGGCTGGACCGAGCGCGGACCGGTCAAGCTCTCGTCGCGCATCGACACCCCGCCCGATCGCCGCCGCATCGAGCCTGGGCCGACGAAGATCGCCGGGGTCGCGTGGGCCCAGCACACGGGTGTCTCGGCCGTCGAGGTGAGGATCGACGATGGGCGCTGGCAGCAGGCGTCCCTCGCCGACGAGGTGAGTGTCGATGCGTGGCTGCAATGGTGGTTCGACTGGGACGCGGCATCCGGATCCCACACGATCGAGGTGCGCGCGACGGATGCCGACGGACTCGTGCAGACGGCCGACCTCGCGCCCCCGGCTCCGGACGGCTCCACGGGTCACCACACGATCACGGTGCGGGTGGACTGACCCAGGCCGTTTGCGTTGACCGAGCCTGTCGAGGTCTCGGCGACGGCTGCTCGCTCCGCTCGCGGCCTGCTCGACCAGCAGGCGAGGTGCGCTGCTCGGCCGTTTCCGTTGATCGAGCCTGTCGAGATCTCAGTCGACCGCGGCCCGCAGGGGAGCCGTCGCGAACTCGCGCATGCCCTCGTCGAAGCCGACGGACGGCTTCCACCCCAGTTCGGTGCGCAGGCGATCGGATGACGCGGTGATGTGCCTCACGTCGCCGAGTCTGTATTCGCCCGTCACGACGGGTTCCGACCCGCCCGCGTGACGGCTGAGGGCCGCCGCGAGCTCCCCGATCGTGTGCACGACGCCACTGCCGACGTTGAACGGGCGGAACGCGCCAATCGACTGCTCAGCCGTCCAGTGCATAGCCGCGAGGTTCGCCGACGCGATGTCGCGCACGTGCACGAAGTCGCGGCGCTGAGCGCCGTCCTCGAACACGCGGGGCGCCTCGCCGCGCTCGAGGGCCGAGCGGAAGAGCGACGCGACACCCGCGTAGGGCGTGTTCTGCGGCATCCCCGGTCCGTAGACGTTGTGATAGCGGAGTGCCGCCGCGACGCCTCCCGTGCTGCGGGCCCACGAGCTCGCGAGGTGCTCCTGAGCGAGTTTGGTCAGGGCGTAGACGTTGCGCGGGTCGAGTGGGGCGTCCTCGGTGATGATGTCGGGCGTCAGGATCACGCCGGACTCGTCGCGCGGGTCGAAGAGCCCGGCGTCGAGGTCACTCACCAGCCGGGGGGCCGGCCGCGTCGTGCCGAGCGGGCCGCGGTAGGCGCCCTCGCCGTAGACGACCATGCTGCTCGCCATCACGAGCCGCGACACACCCGCCGCCGCCATCCTCGCGAGCAGCACGGCGGTGCCGAGGTCGTTGCTCGACACATAGTCCGGGGCGTCGGAGAAGTCCTTGCCGAGGCCGACCTTCGCGGCCTGGTGGCAGACGAGGTCGACGGTGTCGAGAGCGCCGTCGACGAGGTCGGCATCGCGGATGTCTCCGCGCACGAGCTCGACGTCGGAACGGGCCCCGGGTGCCGCACCCGCTTCTGCCGCGTGCACATCGCCGCGGAAGGAGTCGAGCACGCGCACCTCATGCCCCTCGGCGAGAGCCGACTCGACGATCGCCCCGCCGATGAAGCCGGCGCCGCCGGTGACGAGGATCCTCACGCGAGCGGCTCCCTGGCGAGTACCGCCGCCACCTCGGCCGGGTCGATGAGCTGCCGAGGCTCGAAGTCGTCAGGGAGCGCCCGCGCGACCGCCTCGAGCACGGCGACGATGCGCGGCTGCGCCTCGGCGAGCCTGCGGAAGACGAGTTCGGCGCTGACATCCTCGACGGGGTCCGCCTCATCACCGGCGTCGCCGTCGGTCACGAACGACAGGTTGACGGTGTCGATGCCGAGTTCCGAGGCGAGAGGCACCTCCGGGTACAGGGTCATGTTGACGGTATGCCCGCCCGCCGCGGCGAACCAGCGCGATTCCGCCCTGGTCGAGAATCGCGGACCCTGGATGACGACGACCCTGCCCGTGGGGATGACGGTCTCGCCGACAGCGGCGATGGCCCCGAGGGCGACTGCGCGCAGCGCGGGGCTGAACGGGTCGGCCGAGCCGAGGTGCTGCACCGAGCCCCGGTCGAAGAACGTGTCGGCCCGCCCGTGGGTGCGGTCGATGTACTGATCGGTCAGCACGAGGGTGCCCGGTGGGTAGTCGGGGGTGAGGCCGCCGACTGCGGCGCTCGACAGGATCGCCGTCACCCCGAGCGAGGCCAGTGCCCAGATGTTCGCGCGGTACCCGATGAGATGCGGTGCGACCGAGTGGTCGACCCCATGGCGGGTGAGGAACGCGACCCGCCGCCCGCCGAACTGCCCGAGGGTCACTCTCGCAGTGCCATACGGGGTGCGGATGTCGCGGGTCTCCGCCCCCTCGCCGAGCAGGCTGTAGAGACCCGACCCCCCGATGATCGCGAGGCGGACGGGAGTCTCTGGCTCAGGCATGGCTCCATCCTGTCATCGCGTCCCTGTCACCGCGTCGGTGGCAGGACGGGCACGCGGTCTCGCCTGAGGCGCCGACGCCGTGCAGCAAGATGGACCCATGCGTTCCGTCGCCGATCATCAGCTCGCGGTCGAGTCGCTGCTCGCCTCTCTCACCGACCGCGCGCCGGAGGTGCTCACCGACCTCGCGCCGATGAGCCTCGCGAGGCTCGGCAGACGCGTGCTCGCCGACACGGTGACGAGTCCGATCGACCTGCCCCCGTTCGACAACTCGCAGATGGACGGATTCGCCGTGCGGGTCGCCGACGTGACTCCCGGGGTCGCGCTGCCCGTCGGTGAGCCGATCCCGGCCGGGGCCGAGGCCGGCGCTCTGGAGGTGGGTGAGGCCCGACCGATCATGACGGGTGCCGGAGTGCCCGCCGGGGCCGACGCGATCGTTCGGATCGAGGCATCCGTGCCGCCGGTGTTCCCGCCGGCCGGAGCCTGGGCGACCGTCGCCTTCTCCACCGCACCCGAGCCGGGCGACTTCGTGCGCCGGAGGGGCAGTGATGTGGCGGCCGGTGCCGAACTGCTGCCGGCCGGAACGGTGCTCGGCCCCGCCCAGTGGGGGGTGCTCGCCGCCGCCGGGGTCACCGAGGTGTCGGTGCTGGCGCCGCTGCGCGTGCTGCTGGTCTCGACCGGTGACGAGTTGCAGGAGTCCGGGTCGCCGCTCGAGCCCGGCCGCATCTACGGCGCCAACAGCACCTCGCTCGCCGTCGCGCTGGCCGACTGCGGTGTCGACCTCGTCGGAGTCGAGACGGTGACGGATGACGCGGCGACCCTCAGGCGTCTGCTCACCCGTCACTCGGCCGACGTCGACCTCGTGATCACCACGGGAGGCGTGAGCAAGGGCGCCTACGAGGTCGTGCGCGACGTGCTCGCGCCCGCCGGCGTCGACTTCGTGTCCGTCGCGCTGCAGCCCGGCGGACCGCAGGGCCTCGGGCTCGCCGCTCTCGGGCAGGAGCGGGTGCCCGTGATCGCGCTCCCCGGCAACCCGGTGAGCGCTCTGGTCTCGTTCGAGATGTTCGTGCGCCCCGTCATCCGTGGGCTCCATGGGCTGCCGCCGCACAGGCCCATCGAGCGTGCGCCCCTCGCCGAAGCCGTCGACTCCTCGCCGGTCAAACTCCGCGTGCGCAGAGGCGTCATGGATGCCGCGGGCATGGTGCACCTCGTCGGCGGGGCCGGTTCGCATCTGCTGCACGGTTACGCGTCCAGTACCGTGCTCGTGCACCTCCCCGCCGCCATCGACAGTCTCGAGGCCGGCGACGAGGTCGAGATCTGGAGGATCGATGACTGACGGACTCAGCCATCTGCGCGACGACGGCTCAGCTCACATGGTCGACGTCTCCGCCAAGCCGGTCTCCCGCCGGCGAGCGGTGGCGCAGGCCGTGGTGGTGACCAGACAGGATGTCGTCGCAGCGGTCCTCACCGGCGACCTGCCGAAGGGCGAGGCGATCGGAACGGCGCGCATCGCCGGAATCATGGCGGCCAAGCAGACGTCGTCGCTGATCCCGCTGTGCCATCCGCTTCCGCTCACGTCGATCGAGGTCGACATCACCGGCGGCACCGATCGCCTGACCGTCGTCGCGACGGTGGCGACCACGGCCGTGACCGGGGTCGAGATGGAGGCGCTGACGGCGGCGAGTGTCGCGGCGCTCACCCTGTTCGACATGATCAAGGCGATCGACAAGACCGCGGCCATCACCGACATCCACGTGATCGAGAAGCAGGGCGGAAAGTCCGGCGACTGGGTGCGGCCGTGACCGCGCGGTCCGCCGCCGTCATCGTGTGCTCGACTCGTGCCGCCGCCGGTGTCTACACCGACCGCACCGGCCCCGTGATCGTCGACTGGCTCCGCGCTCGGGGGTTCGAGACGGATGACGCGACCGTGGTGCCCGACGGACCGCTGGTCACCGCGGCACTCGAGCGGGCCGTCGGCACGGGGCACGCGGTCGTGATCAGCACGGGAGGCACCGGCATCGGACCGGGCGACATGGCGGCCGACGTCGCCGCCCGGCTGATCACGGTGCCGCTGCCCGGATTCCACGAGGAGCTGAGACGCCGGGGGTCGCTCACGACCCCCTTCGCTCTGATGAGTCGGGGTGTCGCCGGCATCGCGGGGGAGTCGCTGCTCGTCACCCTCCCCGGGTCGACCGGGGGTGTGCGCGACGGTCTCACACTGCTCGACCAGGTGCTCGAACACGTGCTCGACCAGCGGGCGGGCGGTGCCCACGACGAGCCGACGGAGCACGACGCGGCCTCCGCCGGACCTGGCACCTCATGACGTCGCGCGTGCGCTTCGCGCTCGTCTCCGAGGAGGCCGTCTCGGTCGACGTGTGCGTCTCCGCGGTCTCGGCCGCGTCCGCCGGCGCGGTGGTCACGTTCGCGGGGGTCGTGCGCGACCACGACGAGGGCAGGGGAGTGGTGGCCCTGCGGTACTCGTCGCATTCGAGCGCGGGAGACGCCATCCAGCGGGTCGCGGACACCGTCGCCGCGCAGTTCCCGGAGGTCGTGCTGGCCGTGGCGCACAGGGTCGGCGGTCTCATGGTCGGCGACGTCGCGCTGGCGTGCGCCGTGGCATCCGCTCATCGGTCCGACGCCTTCGCCGCCTGCTCGGCCCTCGTGGACGCGGTCAAGGAGGGTGTTCCCATCTGGAAGGAGCAGGAGTTCACCGACGGCACCTCGGAGTGGGTCGCCTCGATCGGCTGACGAAACCTGTGCAACTCGAGTTGCTGAGAAAACGCCGAGTGGGGTGGACTTGCGGAATGGCACGACAGATCATCGTGTTCGAGTAGTTGACGAACTAAAGCGTCGTCCACCACAGCACCAATCGGAGGGATCCATGGGCACCACCTGGCAGGAGATCGAGAGCTCAGACGGAACGGTGGTCAAGTACCGTCGCCACACCCAGGGCAAGGGATTCGTCGCGCACGGAGCCACGGTCGACCGCACGGCATTCCTCGACGAGAGGGTCTACGTGGAACCGGGTGCTGAGATCGGGCACCACGCCTGGATCGGTGCCGGCAGCTGGATCGAGGCTGACGCGTTCGTGGGCGCCGGCGCGTTCATCGGCGCCGACGTGCACGTCGGTCGGGCCGCCCAGGTCGGGTTCAACACCCGGATCGGCAGCCACTCCAACGTCGGCGCGCGCGCCAAGGTCGAGTCCGGAGCCCGGGTCGACAGCGACATCCGCATCGCCGACGGGGCCGTGGTCCGCACCTCGAACGCCGCCTGACCCCGGGCGCTTCCCGAGCGCATCGACGCATCCGCCGGTCGTCTGACACCGCATGGAGCCGCCCCACCGTCGCGCTACGGGTCGATTGCGAGGTTCTGGCCCTGCGCCCAGTGGTGAGGGGCCGCAAGCCCGCATTCGCGTGGGTGTGACTGGTCCTCCCCAGCACCTTCGGGCCGACGACTTCTGTGGAGAGCGCGCTGCGGCCCTGCGTTGAGGTGACGATGCTTCCATGTCGGCCAGGATCCCGCTCCCCGTCCATCTCGCGACCGGCCCGTTCACTGTCGCGGCGGGTCGATCCGCGGGCCTGTCGGCGAAGCGGATGCGGGGTTCCGACCTGGCACGGCCGTTCCGTGGCGTACGAACTGTCGGCCGGGTCGACTCGACGGCAGATCGCGTCGAAGCGGCCTGCGAGTGCCTTCAACCTGGCCAGTTCTTCAGCCATTCGACCGCGGCGTTCGTGCTGGAGGTACCGGTGCCTTCCTCGCCGTCGCCGTCGATCCACGTCTCGTCGATCCTGCCCGATACCGCGCCCGTGAGATCGGGCATCGTCGGCCACCGTCTCAGGCCTCTCCCCGGAGGCGTCGTCCTGCTGCGAGGGATGCCTGTCAGCTCGCCTCTGGCGACGTGGTGCCAATTGGGAGCCGAGCTCGACCTCGGCAGCCTCGTCGCGGCGGGGGATTTCGTGGTCACGAGCGCCGAACCACCGGTGACTCTCGACGAGCTGTCCGCCGCGGCGAGTGCGTGGGCAGGTCGTCCCGGCGCCGAGATGCTGCGCACCGCGGTTCCTCACGTGCGGGTCGGACCTCTGTCGCGACCCGAGTCCCTCTCGCGGTTGCTGTTCGTCGCGGCCGGGCTCCCCGAGCCGGAGTGCAACGGGATCGTGAGGACTGAGAGCGGCGCCTTCCTGGCCATGGGAGACCTCGTGTGGCGGAAGCAGCGGCAGGTCGCCGAGTACGAGGGCGATCATCACCGCACCGATAGGAGACAGTTCCGTCGTGACATCCGCCGTCGAGAGCAGGTGGAGGATCATGACTGGCGACTGACCAGGTTCACCGGCGACGACCTCTTCGCGCGGCAGCGAGAACTGCTGGAGCGGATCGCGGGGAGGCTCGGCATCCGCCTTCACCCCGTGGCCCTTCAGCGGGCACTGCGACTCGGTGCGACGTTCCGGCCCTGATCGCGGTCGATCCGGGCCGCTACCTCGCATTCGTTCCGCACGTGTGCGACTCTCCCCGCGCGCGCGCGCACGCACAGTGCACGCCCGTATCCTCGTCGGGTGGCACATCTCCTCGGGGCGGAATCCCTGCACCTCGAATATCCGACGCGAGTCATCTTCGACAGCGTCACCATCGGCCTCGACGAAGGCGACAGGATCGGCGTCGTGGGCCGCAACGGCGACGGCAAATCGACCCTGCTCAGCCTCCTCGCCGGCAGGATCGAACCGGATGCCGGCAGGGTGACGGTGCGGAGGGGCACGACCATCGGCATGCTCGACCAGGCCGATGTGCTCGCCGACGACCTCGTGGTGTCGACGGCCATCGTGGGCGACATGGACGAGCACGAGTGGGCCGGGGTCGCCCGCATCCGCGACGTCATCGACGGCCTGCTCTCCGATCTGCCGTGGACCGCCACCCTCGGTGAGCTGTCGGGCGGTCAGCGCCGCCGCGTGGCACTCGCCAAACTGCTGGTCGGCGAGTGGGACGTCGTGTTCCTCGACGAGCCCACGAACCACCTCGACGTCGAGGGAATCGCTTGGCTCGCCGGGCATCTCAGGGCGCGCTGGCCGGCGAATCAGGGGGGACTCGTCGTCGTCACCCACGACCGGTGGTTTCTCGACGAGGTGTCGACCGACACCTGGGAGGTGCACGATCGCGTCATCGAGCCGTTCGAGGGCGGGTACGCCGCGTACATCCTGCAGCGCGTCGAGCGCGACAAGCTGGCGGCGACGATGGAGTCCAAGCGCCAGAATCTGGCCCGCAAAGAGCTCGCCTGGCTGCGTCGGGGTGCGCCGGCACGCACATCGAAGCCCAAGTTCAGGATGGATGCCGCGTACGAGCTCATCGCGAACGAGCCGCCGCCGCGCGACACGGTGGCCCTCAGCCA
>JBEANR010000132.1:0-24454 GCA_041165365.1 Actinomycetota bacterium
GGGTCGGCGGCGGAGCCCCGGCGCCGCCGCGTCAGTCCACGGCGAGCGCAGCGACGGGCGCGATGCCGGTCGCGCGGCGCACGGGGACCACCGATGCCACCCCGCTGAGCACCGCGCCTCCGACGAGCATCACGATCACGAGCTCGACCGGAACCACCGGCACCACCAGTCCCGGGCCACCCGTGATCGACCCCAGGAGGGACTGCGCGCCCACCCAGCCGTATGCGGTGCCGAGCACGAGCCCGAGCAGCACTGAGGCCAGACTGAGTTGAGCGCTTTCGGCCAGGATCATCAGCCGCACCTGCGCGGCCGTGAACCCCAGCGCCCGCAGCAGCCCGAGTTCGCGACGCCGCTGCAGCACGCTGAGCGACAGGTTGTTGATCATGCCGACCGCGGCGATCAGCGCGCTGAACCCGAGGAGCACGGAGAAGACGACCAGCGTGATCACGAGCACCTCGTCGACGCCCTGATAGACCTCGGGCTGCGCACGCTGAGCCTCCCTGATGATCAGACCGTAGCTCGCCAGCGCGACGGCGAACATCGTGACGAGGGTGACGCCGATCACCAGTCCGATGGTCGTGCGGGAACTGCGCTCCGGGTATCGCACGGCGTTCTCGGCGGCGAGCCGCGCCGGGGCGCTGCGCCCGAACATCCGACCGACGATTCTGAGCATCGGCGGCATGATCCGATCAGCGCCGAGGACGAGGCCGGTGAACGAGAGCATGCCACCCACGAGGCCCACGAGCACCCCCAGCGGATCGACGAGCCCGACGAAGACCCCGGCGCCGAGAAGCAGGGTGCCGGCTACCGCGAGGATCAATGCGACCGCATTCCTGCCACGGTGGCCGGCCGCCTGCTCGCGCGTCGACTCGACGGCGGCGCCCGCGGCCTGGATGGGCGACACCGTCAGCACGCGGCGCGATCCGGACCACGTCGCCGACCAGGTCGTGAGCACGACGGCGACCACCGGGAGCAGCACGGTCGATTGCACCGCGGTGGCGTCGACGTCGTCGAGGAATCCGACGGATGAACCGACCGCGACGACGACGATGACGAGGAGCCATCCGGCGACAGCGCCCAGCGCTCCCCCGACGATTCCGGCGACCAGGCCTTCACGGGCGATGGCGCGACGCTGCGCCGAGGCGCTCGATCCGATGACCCGGAGCAGGGCGATGGTGCGGATGCGGCCCGCGATGATCGTGGCCACCGTGTTGGCCGTGACGACGGCCCCGACGTACACCGCGATCGCGATGAACACCGTCGCCAGCACCTGCAGCATGACCGCGACGGTGGCGCTGTCACCGGTGACGTCGTCCGCGGCGATGATGCGGGCGAGGAGGCCGGTCGTCTGCAGCAGAGCCACTCCGAAGGCGCTGGCGAGTGCGGCGACGATCACGCTCGGAACGTGGTCGCGCAGACCTGCGCGGTTCACGCTGCCGCCTCCATGCCGAGCATCAGCCTGCTGATGTCCTCGGCGCTCGACCTCTCCCGCTCGTCGACGACCCGCCCGTCGGCGAGGAAGAGGATGCGGTCGGCGTAGCTGGCCGCGATCGGATCGTGGGTGACCATGGCGATGCTCTGGCCGTAGGACGTACTCGCGGCGCGCAGGAGAGCGAGCACCTCCCTGCTCGTGCGGGAGTCCAGGTTGCCGGTCGGTTCGTCGGCGAACACCAGATCGGGGCGGGTGCCGAGTGCCCTGGCGATGGCGACGCGCTGTTGCTGACCGCCCGAGAGCTCGTGGGGCCGATGGCTGAGCCGATCGGTCAGACCGAGCGAGGCGATCAGTCCGTCGACGAAGGACTCCTCGTCGGCGCTCGGGCGTCGGCCGTCGAGTTCGAAGGGCAGCTGGATGTTGCCCAGCACGTCGAGGGTCGGCACGAGATTGAACGACTGGAAGACGAAACCCACCCTGCGCCGACGCAGCACGGTGAGCTCGCTGTCGCCGAGGGCGGTGATCTCGGTGTCGCCGATCCAGGCCGCCCCAGCGGTGGCCGAGTCCAGCCCGGCCATGATGTGCATGAGGGTCGATTTGCCTGATCCGCTCGGTCCCATCACCGCCGTGAACTCGGCGGCGCGGATGCCGATGCTCACGTCGTCGAGGGCGACGACGCGGTTGCCGGGGGACCCGTAGGTCTTGGAGAGGTTCTCGACGCGGGCGACGAAGCCGTCGGAGGTTCTGTTGTAGGTCATGTGCTCACGCTAAGTTTCCCCGCGCCGGAGCATCGTCAGCCGCAGGTCCCGGGCCGGTCAGCCCTGCGGATGACCGTGCCTCAGCATCGAGGTCGACCGGGGGCGGCCTCAGTCCGTGAGCCGGTGCTCGAACGCGAAGACGACGAGTTGCACCCTGTCGCGCAGCGCGAGCTTGCCGAGGATACGGCTGATGTGGGTCTTCACGGTCGCTTCGCTGAGGAACTCCGTCGACGCGATCTCGGAGTTGCTGAGCCCTCGCGAGGCATGGACGAAGATCTCCCTCTCCCGCGTGGTCAACGACTGGAACGCCTCCGGCTCCGCGCGCCTGCCCTGCCGTCCGTCGAAGTGCTCGAACAGTTCCCGGGTGGCCGAGGCCGCGATGACCGCGTTGCCGGCGTGCACGGTGCGGATCGCAGCGAGCAGGAACTCGGGGTCCGCGTCCTTGAGCACGAACCCGCTCGCCCCGCCCCGGATGGCCTTGGTCGCCGCCTCGTCGAGATCGAAGGTCGTGAGCACGATGATGCGCGGGCGTCGGGTGGCCCGGGCGTCGGCGTCGGCGAGCACCCGTTCGGTGGCCTCGATGCCGTCCATCACGGGCATCCTGATGTCCATCAGCACGACATCGGGCGCGGTCTGCGCCACCATCTGCACGCCGTCCCGCCCGTTTCCGGCCTCGCCGACGAACTCGAGGTCGGGTTGACTCCCGACCAGCATCCGGATGCCGGCACGGAACAGGGCCTGATCGTCGACGAGGGCGACGCGGATGGGAGAAGTCACGCTGGGGTTCCGATCGGTGGGGTCGAGGACTGCACGGGGACGGATGCTGTGGGCAGGGGAACCCGAGGAACGACCGCCGAGACGACGAAGCTCTGCCCGATCACTCCGGCCGAGAAGCCCCCGCCGACGAGGAGGGCGCGCTCGCGCATGCCCGCGATGCCGTGGCCGGCGCCCGTGGGCGAAACGGTCGAAGGCTCGGAGGCATCGGACGACTCGAACAGGAGCGCACTGGTGACGTCGAGGGAGACAGCGTCGTCGGTCCAGCGGAAGCGCACCAGGACGGTGCTCCCGGTATCCCCGTGTCTGAGGGCGTTCGTGAGAGCCTCCTGCACCAGCCGGTACAGCGCGAGCTGCTGGCCGGTCCCGAGGGGACCGATGACCCCCTCGGTCACCACCTCCACGGTGAGCCCCGACGAACGGAACTGCTCGATGAGGGGATCGACGTCGTCGAGCGCCCTCTGGGGTCCTTCCACCTGGTCGTGACGCAGTTGCCCGAGAAGGATCCGCACGTCGCCGAGGGCTTCGCGGGCCGTGCTCGAGATGGTCGTGAGGGCGGAGTCGACCACCGCGGGGTCCATCGCCCTGGCGTAGCGCGCGCCGTCGGCCTGGGCGATCACCACCGCGAGGGAGTGGGCCACGACGTCGTGCATGTCGCGGGCGATCCGCACCCGTTCCTGCTCGACGACGACGTCGTACCTGGCCCTCTGACGCTGCTGCTCCGCCTGCACCTGCGCCTGTCTGCTCGCCCGCGCGGCCCCGTAGATGGCATACGACTGACCGAGAACCCAACTGAGCAGGAACACGGCGAGGGTGGCGGCGAACAGGGCGAGGGTGTTGGCGGCGGTCTCCCAGAACACGGGGTCGAAGGTGCCGTCGATCTCGTAGGCGACGCCGCTTCGCGAGGCGGGGAGGGCCACGACGTAGAGCGCGATGATCGCGGCGCCGACGAACGTCGAGGAGAACCCGAGCCACTTGACCACGGGTCCGCCGTAGGCGCTCGTGGCGAACAGCACCGGGATGATGGCGAGGTTCGACGGATTGGGCGACAGACCGGCGGCCACCTGGGGCACAGCGACGAGCCACGCCGCCCCGAGGGCGAGCGCGGGAGACACGCGGCGCAGGGCGAGCGCGGCGCCCATCCCCAGCACGACGAGCTCGGATCCGATTCCCGCACTCTCGGCGTACACCAGGAATGCCAGCAGCACGCAGACCAGCGGCACCGACACGTCGACCACGATCTGGTGCGGCCGGAGCGTGCGGAACATGCCTCTACGGTAGGGCGTCGGGAAGGCCGGGGCCCCTGACGGCGCGGCATCTAGCCCGGATGGCGCACAGGGTCATCCCCGCGATGTACGGGCGGAACGCCCGAATGCCACGACGACCTCAGAACCCGAGGCGACCGAGCTGCTTGGCGTCTCGCTGCCAATCCTTCGCGACCTTGACCCGGAGCGAGAGGAACACCTGCGAGCCGATGAGAGGCTCGATCTGCGCCCGCGCGCGCGCGCCGACATCCGCGAGTCTTCTGCCCTGATGGCCGATGATGATGCCCTTCTGGCTGTCGCGCTCGACGAACAGGTTGGCGTAGATCTCCACGAGATCCTTGTCTTCGCGGTGGATGACGTCGTCGACCGTGATCGCGATGGAGTGGGGCAATTCGTCTTCGACGCCCTCGAGCACCGATTCGCGGATGAGCTCGCCGATGCGGTCGATGAGTCCCTCCTCGGTGACGGTGTCTGCCGGGTACAGAGCGGGCGACACCGGGAGGAGGCGGATGAGCTCGGCGGCGAGGGTGTCGAGCTGAACCCTGCCGTTGGCGCTCTCGGACACCGCGGAGACCGGCACGATGGAATCCCACTCGCGCAGGGCGGACACCGCGAGCAGCTGCTCTGCGACCGCGGTGCGGGAGGCGGCGTCGATCTTGGTGACGATCGCGACCTTCTTCGCGCGGGGGAACGATTCGAGCTGCTCATTGATGAATTTGTCGCCGGGGCCCAGTCTCTCGTCGGCGGGGAGGCAGAAGCCGATGACGTCGACGTCGCCCAGGGTGTCCTGCACGATGGAGTTCAGCCGCTCGCCCAGCAGTGTGCGCGGTCTGTGCATCCCCGGCGTGTCGACGAGGATCAGCTGCCCCGCCTTCCTGTGCGCGATCCCGCGGATGGCGCGGCGGGTGGTCTGTGGTTTCGAACTCGTGATCGCGACCTTCTCGCCGACCAGCGCGTTCGTGAGCGTCGACTTGCCCACGTTCGGGCGCCCGACGAAGGTGACGAATCCCGCTCGGAAGTCGTCGGCGGCCTGCTGGTCCTCGGTCACGATCGTTCTCCTGATGGCGTGGGGGTGCCGTACTCGATAGGTCCGGTGTCCGCGTGGTTCTGGGGTCCCGCATGCCCGAACGCCGCCCGGGCGTCGAGCAGGGCCTGATCGGGTTCGACCAGCACCGTGCTGAGTCGGCGACGACGACCCTCGATGCGGTCGGCCGTCAACACGAGGCCGGAGACCGTGACGGTCGACCCGGGCAGCGGGAGTCGACCGAGGGCCTTCGTGAGCAGCCCACCGACCGAGTCCACGTCGTCGTCGTCGAGGTCGAGCTCGAACAGCTCGCCGAGCTCGTCGACGGGCAGACGGGCGCTCACCCTGTAGCGACCGTCGGCGAGGGCCTCGACCTGGGCCACCTCGCGGTCGTACTCGTCGGAGATGTCACCGACGAGCTCTTCGATGAGATCCTCCATGGTGACGAGCCCGGCGATGCCGCCGTATTCGTCGACGACCATGGCGAGGTGGTTGGATTCCGACTGCATCTGCCGCAGCATCGCGTCGGCCTTCTTCGATTCGGGCACGAACACCGCGGGGCGGGCGAGGGCGCGCACCGCCACGTCATCCGCTTCCCGAGGTCGCTCGTGGGCGAGCCGCGCGACATCCCTCAGGTACAGCACGCCCCGCACCTCGTCGACGTCGTCGCCGATGACGGGCATGCGCGAGTTGCCCTTGCTGAGGAACAGGCTCATCGCCGCGCCGACGCTCGCGTCCTCGTCGATCGTCACCATGTCGGTGCGCGGCACCATCACCTCGCGCACGACGGTGTCGCTGAACTCGAAGATGGAGTGGATGAGCTCGCGGTCCTCCTCCTCGAGCACCTCGAGCTCCGTCGCCTCGTCGACCATGCTCAGCAGCTGTTCCTCCGACGAGAAGGTAGCCGCGCGGGGCCTGCCGGGGGTGACGCGGTTGCCGAGGGTCACGAGCGCCGCGGCGATCGGGCCGAGCACCAACCGGATGGTGTGCACGATGCCGGCGGAGAACCGCAGGATGCCCGCCGAGTGCTCCCGCCCCACGCTTCGCGGGCTCGAGCCGACGAGCACGAACGAGGCGACGGTCATCGTGAAGGCCGAGACGAGCAGGGCGAGCCAGATCTGGTCGATGGCGGAGGCGAAGACGAGGGTCACCAGCACCGCGGCGGTGGTCTCCGCCACGATGCGCGTGAAGTTGACCGCGTTGACGTGCGCGCTGATGTCCGACGAGATGGCGACGAGGCTCCGCCGGGTGCGCGAGGTCGTCGCGAGATCGAGCAGGTCGGCGCGGGAGGTGACGCCGAGCGCGGCATCCGCGGCGGCCATCAGACCGCCGAACACCACGAGGATCACGGCGACGCTGATGAAGAGGGCGATCATCCGTCGCTATCCCGATCGTCGGTCTGCGGCGGCGAACTCCGAGAGGATGTCGCGCTGCAGGCCGAACATCTCCTTCTCGTCGTCGGGCTCGGCGTGATCGAAGCCGAGAAGATGCAGCAGGCCGTGGGCGGTCAGCATCAGCAATTCGTCCATGGTGCCGTGACCGGCGGACTCCGCTTGGGCGACGGCCACCTGCGGGCAGAGCACGATGTCTCCGAGTAGACCCGCCGGTGTCTGGAGGTCGTCGGTGCCGGGGCGCAGTTCGTCCATCGGAAAACTCAGCACATCGGTGGGGCCGGGCTCATCCATCCACTGCACGTGCAATTGCTCCATCGCCGCCTCGTCGACCAGCAGGATCGCGAGTTCGGCGTCGGCGTGCACGTGCAACCTGTCGAGCGCGAAGACGGCGAGCCGCTGCAGGGCGGGCTCGTCGACGCGGATCGCGGACTCGTTGTTGATCTCGATGGGCATCAGCGGCGCCAGCCGTTCTGACGTCGGTCGGATCGGGGGTCCTGGGGGCCGCCGCGGTTCTCCGGTCTGCCGCCTCGACGCTCCGCGCGACCCGCCATGCCCGCCGCCTGCTCGCGTTCGAACTGGGCCGCCTGTTTCTCGGCGTCGTACTTCGTGTACGCGTCGACGATCCGTCCGACCAGGGTGTGCCGCACCACGTCGTCGCTCGTCAGACGGGCGAAGTGGATGTCGTCGACCTCCGACAGCACGCGCGTGACGAGCTGCAACCCGCTCGCGCCCACCGGCAGGTCGACCTGGGTGATGTCGCCGGTCACCACGATGCGAGACCCGTGCCCGAGCCTCGTGAGGAACATCTTCATCTGTTCGGGCGTGGTGTTCTGCGCCTCGTCGAGCACGATGAAGGAGTTGTTGAGGGTGCGGCCGCGCATGTAGGCGAGCGGAGCGACCTCGACGGTGCCCGCCGCCAGCAGCTTCGGCACGACCTCGGGGTCCATCATCTCGTTGAGCGCGTCATAGAGCGGGCGCAGGTACGGATCGATCTTGTCGGTGAGCGTGCCGGGTAGGAATCCGAGCCGCTCGCCGGCTTCGACGGCGGGGCGGGTCAGGATGATGCGTTCGACCTCTTTGCGCTGGAGGGCCTGCACGGCCTTCGCCATCGCGAGGTAGGTCTTGCCCGTGCCAGCCGGACCGATACCGAAGACGATGGTGTTCTCGTCGATCGCGTCGACGTAGTTCTTCTGACCCAGCGTCTTCGGACGGATGCTCTTGCCGCGACTGGTGAGGATCGCCTGGCTGAGCAGCTCGGCGGGGCTCACGGACGAGTCGGCGCGCAGCATCCGTGCGGAGGAGGTCACCTCGACGTCGCCGAAGTCGTGGCCGCCGCGCACCATCTGCACGAGTTCCTCGACGAGACGTCTCGCTGCAGCCACCTCGTCGTGCGTGCCGGTGATGGTGATCTCGTTGCCCCTGACGTGCACCTGTACGGCGGGATGCTCCCGCTCGATGGTGGTGAGCAGGCGGTCCTGTGGCCCGAGGAGCCGCACCATCGCCACGCCGTCCACCTCCATCCGCACGCTCTCGATCGCGTCGCCCGCGTCTTTCGCTGGAGTGATGTCGCTACCGGCCAAGGGTGCCTTCCTCGAGGGTGCCGCCCAGAACGTGGGCGTGCACATGGAAAACGGTCTGCCCGCTGGAGGCTCCCGTGTTGAAGATCAAACGGAACTCGCCATCGCAGAATTCCTGGGCGAGCGTGCGTGCGGTGTGCACCATCCGGGCCAGCAGCGCGGGGTCGTGCTCGGCGAGAGCCCCGACATCCCTGTAGCGCTCCGTCTTCGGCACCACCAACAGGTGCACGGGCGCCTGCGGTGCGATGTCGCGGAAGGCGATGATCGAGTCGTCCTCGAACACGATGTCGGCCGGCACCTCACGGGAGACGATGCGCGTGAAGATGCTCGGCTCGGACATGGGTCAAGAGTAGCCGCTCGGTGCGGGGGCGGACCCGCTACCAACGGCCCAGCTGGGCGTTGAGGACGGCGAGCGCGGCCGGCCCCGCCGAGCTGGTGCGCAGGATCGTGTCCCCCAGCCTGACGCGGCGGGCACCGGCGGCGCCGAGCGAATCCAGTTCCTGCGGCGAGATGCCGCCCTCGGGCCCGACGATCACCACGGAGTCTTCGGATTCGGCGCCTTCTCGTTCGTCGTCGGCAGGGTCGAGGGCGGTGAGCGGCAGGTCGCCCATCGGATCGAGCACCAGCAGCCGCGACGACCGGCCGAGTGTCGCGAGGCGCGTCGTCGTGACGAGCGGGGCGACCTCGGGTAGCCAGGCGCGCATCGACTGCTTGGCCGCCTCGCGCACGATCGCCCTCCACCTCTCGTCGCCCTTGGCCACCTTGGCGCCGTCCCATCGCACGATCGAGCGGGAGGCGGCCCACGGGATGACCCCGTCCACCCCGAGTTCCGTCGCCGTCTGGATGGCCGCCTCGTCGCGTCCCCCCTTCGCCAGGGCTTGGGCGAGCCAGAGGGCGGGAGTGCGAGCCTCGGTCGTCGTGACGCTCTCGACCTCGAGGGTGAGTTGGGAGGCATCCGCGGTGCGCACCACACCGTCGACGACGAGCCCGGCACCGTTGCCCACGGCGATCGCGTCGCCGACCCTCGTGCGACTCACGGTGGCGGCATGTCGCGCCTCCTGCCCCGAGACGACCACGATGTCACCGAGGGCCGCGTGGCGCAGTGACTCGACCAGGTACAGGTTCGCCATGCCCTCAGCTTCGCAGACGCCCCGCTCCCCTCAGCGGAAACTCAGGAGAACCGCCGGCGAGCGCGGGTGGGGCGCCGCTATGGCGGGCAGCGCTCGCGCGCCCGCGACGGTTTTCCTGAATTTTCGATACACAGGAGGGCGGGTGCGGGTGCCGGGTGCGGGCGGCGGGCGCTAGAGGTTCAGGAAGCGGTCGCGCAGCTTGGTGAAGAGCCCCTGCTGGAAGTGGGTCAGCTCGGGCGAGCGCGGTTTGCGCGAGCGCGCGAATTGGGCGATCAGGTCCTCCTCCTTGCGGCTGAGCTTCGTCGGGGTGACGACCTGCACCCCGATCTTGAGGTCGCCCCTGCCCGCCCCGCGCAGTCGGGTGATGCCGCGTTCCCTGATGGTGATCACCTCGGCGCTCTGCGCACCCGGCCTGATCTCGACCTCCACCTCGCCGTCGAGCGCGTTGATGGTCGTGGTCGTGCCCAGGATGGCGTCGGTCATCTGCACCTCGAGCGTCGCGAGCAGGTCGTCGCCGTTGCGGCTGTACACGTCGTGGTGCTTGACCTTGATCTCGAGGTAGAGGTCGCCGTTCGGGCCGCCCGCCGGACCGACCTCGCCCTGCGACGGCATCTGCAGACGCAGCCCCGTGTCGACTCCGGCCGGGATGTCGACGGGAATGGATCGACGGGCACGCACGCGCCCCTGCCCCGAGCAGGTCGGGCACGGATTCGGGATGATCGTGCCGTACCCACGGCACGTGCCGCACGGGCTCGAGGTCATCACGTTGCCGAGGAGACTGCGTACGGCACGCTGTATCTGCCCGGTCCCGCTGCAGATGTCGCAGGTGACCGCATGGGTTCCGGGGGCGGCACAGGAACCCTGGCAGGTCTCGCAGAGCACCGCGGTGTCGACCTCGAGATCTCTGCGCACTCCGAAGACGACCTCCTCGAGCTCGACCTCGACGCGGACGAGGGCGTCCTGGCCGCGCTCACGCCGGCTGCGCGGACCGGAGCGCCCTCCCCCACCACCGCCGAAGAACGTCTCGAAGATGTCGCCGAACCCGCCGAAGTTCTGCCCTCCACCGAACCCGGCCTGGGGACCGAGGTCGTACTGCTGACGCTGCTTGGCATCGGACAACACGTCGTACGCGTGGGTCACCGACTTGAATCTCTCCGACGCGTCCGCCGTCGGATTGACGTCGGGATGCAGCTCTCTGGCGAGGCGGCGATACGCCTTCTTGATCTCCTCGGGTGTCGCCTCGCGGGTGACGCCGAGCGTCTCATAGTGGTCTGCCACGGGATTCCTCTGTGTCGTGTTCGGACGCCGACCTGACGGATGTCCCGCTCGAGCGGGCACACCGGATCAGGTCAGCGGTCGCTGCGTTCGTCGTCGCCGAGCAGGCGCGACAGGTAGTGGGCGACGGCTCTGACGGCCGCCATGTTGCCGACGTAGTCCATGCGGATGGGCCCGAGAACACCGAGCCTCGCCGGATCCCCGCCGCTCGCGGTGTATCCGCTGGTGAGCACCGAGGTCTCGCCGAGTCCGAAGGAGGCGTTCTCCCGGCCGATGCTGGCCGAGAACCCGGATTCGTCCGGAGCCATCTCGCCGAAGAGCCTCAGCAGGGTCACCTGCTCCTCGATCGCTTCGAGCACCGGGAAGATGCTCCCCGTGAAGTCGTCCTCGGTGCGCGCGAGGTTGGCGGCGCCGGCCATCACGAGTCTGTCCTGTCGTCCGGCGAGCACCTGCTCCGACAGGATCGCGGCGACCTGACCCGCCACGGGCGCACGCGAGGCGCTGAACTGGTCGCCGAACGTCGACAGCCTGGCTGCGGCATCCGCGAGTCCGAGTCCGTCGATGCTCGCATTGAGGCGTGCGCGCAGGTCACCGAGGAACTCGGTCTCGAGGGGCACTCCGAGGTCGATCATCCGCTGGTCGACGCGCCCGGAATCGGTGATCAGCACCGACATGACCCTGGTGGATGACATGGGCACGAGCTCGACGTGACGCACCCTCGACGGCCCGAGCGTCGGGTACTGCACGAGCGCCACCTGATGGGTGAGCTGGGACAGCAGCCGCACGGTGCGACCGAGCACCTCGTCGAGGTCGGCGGAGCGACCCAGGAAGGTCTCGATAGCCTGCCGCTGGGGTGCCGAGAGCGGGCGCAGGTCGGCGAGCTGGTCGACGAAGACGCGGTAGCCCTTGTCGGTGGGGATGCGCCCCGACGAGGTGTGCGGAGCGGTGATCAACTCCTCCTCCTCGAGTACGGCCATGTCGTTGCGGATCGTCGCGGCCGACACCCCGAAGGCATGCCGCTCGACGATCGACTTCGAGCCGACGGGCTCCCGCGAGGCCACGTAGTCCTGCACGATGACCCGGAGCACGTCGAGGCTGCGTTCGGAGACCACAGGCCACCTGCCCCTCGCTCGAATCCGCGGATGACTGGCACTCACCCGACATGACTGCCAATCGTACCGCGACACACCAGCGCTGGAGCATTGCACCGGCCGGTCGCGGCGCAGTACCTTATCCGGTGACTGCGCTGGTCGCCCTGAATCCAGGAACCCGACGACAGCGCATCCCCTCGAAAGGCCTCACCATGACAGATCCCGCTGCTCAGCCGTCCGCCCCGCAGCCCAGCGTTCCGCTCACCGCCGCCGAGGACAAGCAATGGGGGTCGCTCGCGCACATCCTCGGGATCCTCGGCATCCTGCCCTCGCTGATCATCTGGCTGGTCTTCAAGGACCGCGGCGCGTTCACGAACACCGAGGGCAAGGAGGCGCTGAACTTCCAGATCACTCTGGTCTTCGCCGAGATCATCGGATACATCACCGCGGCGCTGTTCATCGGCCTGCTGATCATCCCGGCGGTCTACGTCGTGCGCATCATCTTCTCGATCATCGCCTTCCTGAAGGCGAAGGACGGGCTGAACTACCGCTACCCGTTCGCCTTGCGGTTGATCAAGTAGGGCACGGATTCTCGCACGGGGGCCGGGTCCGCCCGGCCTTCTTGCTTTAATGGGCGCATGTCCGAGATGCCACCGCAGAGTCCCTACCAGCAGCCGCCGCAGCCGATGAGCCCCGCCGACGAGAAACTGTGGGCGACACTCATCCATATCGGCGGCATCTTCTTCTCCTTCGTGCCCGCCCTGATCGGCTACCTCGCCCTGAAGGATCGCGGACCGTTCGTGCGAGGTCACGCCACCACGGCGCTCAACTTCCACCTCACCTTGCTGATCCTGTACATCGCGGGCACCGTGCTGTCTTGGCTGATCTTCCCGATCCTGCTGCTCATGGTCGCGCCCGTCTTGGGGCTCGTGTTCGGCATCATCGCCGCCGTCGCCGCGAACCGGGGCGAGGTGTACTTCTACCCGCTGACGATCCGCTTCGTGCAGTAGCGGTCACTCGAGCAGTCGTCGCACCACGGCGTCGGCGAGCAGTCGGCCGCGCAGAGTGAGTGACAGGGTGCCGCGCACCGCGGCGAGCCCGTCGACGAGGCCGTCGGCGATGAGGCCGGCGACGGCGGTGCGAGCGGATGCCGCGAGCCGATCGATCGACAGCCCCTCACGGATCCGCGCTCGCAACAACACCTCCTCGACCGTTCTCGTGGCGACGTCGAGCACCTCCCGGCCCGCCGCGGGAGACTGGCCGGCGCCGATGCGTGCGGCGTAGGCCGAGGGATGCTTGACGTTCCACCAGCGCGTGCCGCCCACGTGGCTGTGCGCGCCGGGGCCGACCCCCCACCAGTCCTGGCCGGTCCAGTAGGCGAGGTTGTGCCGCGATCGGTGCTCGTCCGATACCGCCCAGTTGCTGACCTCGTACCAATCGAACCCCGCGGCACCGAGGAGCCCGTCGGCGATCTCGTAGAAGTCGGCCTGCAGATCATCGTCGGGCATCGCGACCTCGCCTCGGCGGATCTGCCTGGCGAGCTTCGTGCCGTCCTCGACGATGAGGGCGTAGGCGGAGAGGTGGTCGGGCCCCTGCGCGATGGCGTGCGTGAGGGACATCCGCCAGTCCTCCGCCGTCTCGCCGGGAGTGCCGTAGATCAGGTCGAGACTCACCCCGAGACCGGCCGCGCGAGCCCAGGCGACGACCTGCGGCACCCGCTCGGGGTCGTGTGTGCGCTCGAGTATCGCCAGCACGCGGGGTACCGCCGACTGCATGCCGAACGAGACCCGGGTGAAGCCGGCGCCGGCGAGTTCCTCGAGATAGCGGGAGTCGACCGAGTCGGGGTTCGCCTCGGTCGTGATCTCGGCCCCCGCAGACAGCCCCCAGGTCATGCGCACCGCGTCGAGCATCGCCGCGAGATCGCGCGCGGGGAGCATCGTGGGGGTACCTCCGCCGAAGAAGACCGTGGATGCCTCGCGCCGAGGCACCCCGGCTTTCTCGAGCATCCGCGCACCGAACGCGATCTCGCGCACCGCCTGGCCCGCGTAGTCCGACCGTCTGGCACCGCGCAGTTCTTCGGACGTGTACGTGTTGAAATCGCAGTACCCGCACCGCACCCTGCAGAACGGCACGTGCAGGTACACCCCGAAGTCACGGTCGACCGCTCCCTCGGCCACGGAGAGCGGCAGCGACCCGTCGAGAGGCGCCGGCGCCGCGATCGGCAACGCCCCCGGCATCAGTCCGTGGGGCCGGAGAGCACGCGCAGGTAGCGCCTCGTGTACATCTCCTGCGCGACCCTCAGCGGCAGGTACAGCGCCCACCAGTACCACGCACTCGGGCGTGAGAACGCGGTGATCGTGATCCAGACCGAGCCGTCGTCGGTGCGGTCGACGACGAAGGACTCCTCGCCGCTCTCCGGGTGCCCGTCGAGCGTTCCGTAGGCGAAGCCGCGGCGGGTGGGCTCGTCGACGACGTACACGACCCGCACCGGGGCGGTGACCGCGATGCCGAGGAAGCGGATGGTGAGCACCGCCGTGTCGCCGGGCACGAGGAAGGAGGTGCCGTCCGCGCCGAAGGTGTCTTCGCCCGCCGCCCCGACGCCGTCGATGCCGACGCCGGCGGCGGTGACCGGAACCCCGGCGTCGTCGAACGACACCGGCACGTAGGTGGCCTCGGTGACCTGCGGCGGGGCGTCGGTCACGTCGACGACGATGCCGCTGAGTCTCTGCACGCCCCACGACATCACCTGGGTGCTCGCCCAGGTGAATCTGTTGTCGCCGTGTCCGATGCGGGTGCGCCGGCGGATCGGGCGGTATCCGGCGGGTGGATGATTGAGCAGATCGGAGGCCTGCGTGCCCCCGATGGCTCCGTAGCTGACAGGCTGTTTCCAGAGCGGCACGGGTTCGATGACATCGGTCACGCGGCCACCCGGCCCGCTCGAGGCTCCGTCACTTCTTGTCCTTCTTCTCGACGTCGCCGCTGAGGGCGGCGATGAACGCCTCCTGGGGCACCTCGACGCGACCCACCATCTTCATGCGCTTCTTGCCCTCCTTCTGCTTCTCGAGCAGTTTGCGCTTGCGGGTGATGTCACCGCCGTAGCATTTCGCGAGCACGTCTTTACGCATCGCGCGGATGCTCTCCCGCGCGATGATGCGCGCCCCGATCGCCGCCTGGATCGGCACCTCGAACTGCTGCCTCGGGATGAGCTCGCGCAGTCGCCCCGTCATGAGGGTGCCGTAGGCGTAGGCCTTGTCGCGGTGCACGATGGCGCTGAACGCGTCGACCTGTTCGCCCTGCAGCAGGATGTCGACCTTCACGAGGTCGGCGTCCTGGTCGCCGACGGGCTCGTAGTCGAGGGACGCGTAGCCCGCCGTCTTCGACTTCAGGTTGTCGAAGAAGTCGAACACGATCTCGGCGAGCGGGATCGTGTAACGGATCTCGACCCTGTCCTCGCCGAGGTACTCCATGCCGAGCAGAGAGCCGCGCCGACTCTGGCAGAGCTCCATGATCACCCCGACGTAGTCCTTCGGCGCGAGGATCGCGGCCTTGACCATCGGCTCGCTCACCGAGCTGATCTTGCCCCCGGGGAACTCGCTCGGGTTCGTGACCGTGACGGTCTTCTTGTCTTCGGTGGTGACCTCGTAGATCACCGAGGGCGCCGTCGCGATGAGGTCGAGATCGAACTCGCGCTCGAGGCGCTCGGTGACGATCTCGAGGTGCAGGAGCCCGAGGAAGCCGCACCGGAAGCCGAAGCCGAGCGCGACGGAGGTCTCCGGCTCGTAGACCAGGGCGGCGTCGGAGAGTTTGAGCTTGTCGAGCGCCTCGCGCAGCACCGGATAGTCGGACCCGTCGATCGGATACAGCCCGGAGAACACCATCGGCAGGGGCTCGGTGTAGCCCGGGAGCGCCTGCGTGGCCGGGCGGAGGGCGGTCGTCACCGTGTCGCCGACCTTCGACTGGCGCACGTCTTTCACGCCGGTGATGAGGTAACCGACCTCGCCGACACCGAGTCCTCTGCTGGGCGTGGGCTCCGGCGAGCTGACGCCGATCTCGAGGATCTCGTGGGTCGCCCGCGTGGACATCATCTGGATGCGCTCGCGCGGCGCGAGGTGTCCGTCGATCATGCGCACGTAGGTGATGACCCCGCGGTAGGCGTCGTAGACGGAGTCGAAGATCATGGCGCGAGCCGCGGCATCCGCGTCTCCGACGGGGGCGGGGATGAGCTGGGTGACCCTGTCGAGCAGCGCCTCGACCCCCATGCCGGTCTTGCCGCTCACGCGGAGCACGTCGTCGGGCGAACCGCCGATGAGGCTGGCGAGTTCGCCGGCGTACTTCTCGGGCTCGGCGGCGGGAAGGTCGATCTTGTTGAGCACGGGGATGATCGTGAGGTCGTTGTCGAGCGCGAGGTAGAGGTTCGCGAGGGTCTGGGCCTCGATGCCCTGCGCCGCGTCGACGAGCAGGATCGCGCCCTCGCAGGCGGCGAGGCTGCGGGAGACCTCGTAGGTGAAGTCCACGTGTCCCGGGGTGTCGATCATGTTGAGGGCGAAGGTCTCGCCGTCGAGCGACCACGGCATCCGCACGGCCTGACTCTTGATCGTGATGCCGCGTTCGCGCTCGATGTCCATGCGGTCGAGGTATTGCGCACGCATATCGCGATCGCTGACGACGCCCGTGATCGACAGCATGCGGTCGGCGAGGGTCGATTTGCCGTGATCGATGTGCGCGATGATGCAGAAATTGCGGATCGACGACGGATCGGTCGCGGCAGGCTGGAGGGCCTTCGGGGCTTGGGGGCTCACGCTGTCCTTCGTGCATCGAACGTACTGGCGTGTCGATTCTCCCATGCGCCTGAGGAGCTGACGCGCCGAGCCGGTGCGCCGAGCCGATGCACCGAGCCGAGGCGCCGAGCCGACACCGACGGGTTCGTCGGCATCCGCCCGGTGCGACCGGAGGGGGCCCCGGTGTCAGCCGACGGGCGGGAAGACCCAGCTCGTCGCGTCCGCGATGCCGAAGACGGCGAGGGCCGACAGCCCGAAGACGACGACGAGCGCGCCGCCCAGGAGGGTCAGACCGTTGAGCGCGATCCCCCACCAGCTCATCGCCCTCGACGCCGGTTCGCGCTTCAGCGACAGGATTCCGAGCACGAGACCCACGATGGGCACGACGACCGTGTATCCGAACGCGAACGACGCGATGCCGAGCACGAGACTCGCGACGCTGAACCCCCTCGGCTCGACGGTCTGCGCCGGTGTCGAGGAGGCCGGTGTCGAAGAAGCTGACGCCGTCGGGGTGGTCGGGATCGACGTCGCGGAGGTCGAGGCGGTCGACGGCCCGGCGGACTCGGGCGCGTGCTCGTCGATCGGGGTGGTGGACTGGGCTGTCGGGCTGGTCATGATGCCTTCCTCGGGTGGTGTGCGGTGTGGGAATGGTGCGGTGTGGGAATGGTGCGGTACTGGGGTGGCGCCGCGCCGACGAGCGGCCCCGGCGACCCTTCCACGGTAGGCGGCCGTGGACGGGCACCCCATCCGGATAACCCCCGAACCGCGGGCGGTCTACCCTCGGTCGATGCGCGCGCAGGCGGTCACCCGGCGACGGGGGCGGGCAGTCGCCGCAGGCCCTCGAGGATGTCGGCGCGGTCCGCCGCGAGACAGATCCTGATCCACCCCTCCCCGGATCGCCCGAACGCACTCCCCGGGGCGACGGCGACGCGTTCGGCGAGCAGGAATCGTTCCGCCCAGGCGTCGACGTCGCCGCGGCTCGCGTGCGCGACATCCACCCACAGGTAGAACGCACCCCTCGGAGTCAGGAACCGGATGCCGCGCTCCGTCAGCAACGCGCAGGCGGCCTCGAGATTGGCGCGATAGTGCTCCCGCGCCTCGGCGACGTTCCGGTGGTCACCGGTGATCGCCGCGACGGCCGCGACCTGAGCCGGGGCATCCACACAACTGATCGTCGCCTCCTGCGCCGAGCGCATCGTCGCGGCGAGCCCGGGCGGGGTCACGAGGTAGCCGACGCGCGCTCCGGTCATCGCGTAGGTCTTCGACAGCGAGAAGACGGAGAACACCCTGTCGTCGCGATCGAGGGCGGCGATGCTCGTGTGCTCGACCCCGAAGGTGAAGTACTCGTAGACCTCGTCGCTCAGCACCCACAGGTCGTGGCGGCGGGCGAAATCGAGCAGGGTCTCGAGATCGGACCTCTCGAGCACGGTGCCGAGAGGGTTGGAGGGCGAGTTGACCAGGAGCACGCGGGTGCGGTCCGTAACGAGACGCTCGAGGGCGGCGACCTCCGGCACGAATCCCTGTTCGGCTCGGAGGGGATACGGAACGGGTACGGCGCCGAGCATCCGGGCCCCCATGGTGAAGGTCGTGTAGCCAGGGTCCGGCACGAGGATCTCGTCGCCCGGAGCGAGCAGCAGTGTCATGGCCTGGTACAGGCCCTGCGTCGCGCCGATGGTGACCCACACCTGCTCGAGATCGACCGCCAGGCCGTTCTCCCTCGCGAGCTTCGCCACGATGGCCTCGCGGAGGGGGAGGATGCCCGCGTTCGGGGTGTAGTTCGTGACGTCGTCGATCCAGGCGGATGCGCCCGCCGCGAGGATGTGCGGCGCGACCGCGAGATCGGGTTCCCCCACCCCGAGCGCGATGACCCCGTCGAGCTGCGCCGCGAGTTCGAAGATGCGGCGGATCCCGGACGGCGGGACGGCGGCGAGGTGGGGCGCGAGGGACGGCATCGTTTCACAGTATCGGCGGGGCGGTGCCACCGGGGCGCACGGCTAGCGTTGAGCCATGCCGATCCCCGATTTCATCGTCGACCTGCGCCGCGACATCGGACACCGGCCCCTGTGGCTCGCCGGCGTCACGGCGGTGGTGCTCCGCGGGAGCGAGATGCTGCTCGTGCGTCGCGCGGACACCGGCGAGTGGAGTCCGGTGACCGGCATCGTCGATCCCGGTGAGCATCCCGCCGTGGCGGCGCGGCGGGAGGTGCTCGAGGAGGCAGGACTCGATGTGCTCGTCGACCGCTTGGCCTCCGTGGGGGTCACCGACCCTGTCGTCTATTCGAACGGCGACGAGGCGAGGTATCTCGACATCACCTTCCTCTGCCGGTGGCGCTCGGGCGAACCGCATCCGGCAGACGGCGAGAACCTCGAGGCGCGCTGGTTCGATCGCGACGCACTCCCGCCGATGGCCGGGCACGTCACCGAGCGGATCGACGCGGCCGTGGCCGACGAGATCGCTGCCCGGTTCCGGCGGTGACGACCCCGATCCTGTTCGTGCACGGGCTGCGCACCTCGCGCTCGATGTGGCGGCGACAGCTCGCGATGGCCGAGGCGAACGGCATCCCCGCGGAGGCGGTCGATCTGCCCGGTCACGGACATCGGATGTCGGAGCGCTTCACCCTCGCCGCCGCGGCCTCCACGATCACCGACGCGGTCACCCGGCTCGAGCAGCGACACGGAAGGCGCCCCTACCTCGTGGGGTTCTCGCTCGGCGGGTATCTCGCAGTGGACTGGGTCGCCGCGCACCCCCGGTCGGTGTGCGGGCTCCTCGCCGCGAGCTGCGGCACCGTGCCCTCAGCGCGGGTGCTCCTGGGGTGGCAGGTACTCGCCCGCGGCATCCATCGTCTGCCCGACCGGGGTCTCGGGCTCAACGACGCGATGGTGCGCCTGTTCGTGTCGGAGCCCGGGGCGACCGACGTCATCGCGGGAGGAGTGGCCCTCGAGGTCATGGACGACGTGCTGCGCGCGCTCCCCGCCCTCCGCCCCCTCGAATCGCTGCAACGGATCGACGAGCCGGTGCTGTTCGTGAACGGTCGCTGGGACCACCTGCGATGGCATGCCTCGCGCTACCTCGAGGCGACCCGTCACGGGCGGAGCGTGACGATCGCCGGCGCGACCCATATGGTGAGCGTGACCCGCGCCGCGGTCTTCGACGAGGCACTTCTCGGGGGATACCGCGCGTCTGCCGGGTCAGCCGGTTCGTCGACCGACGAGCCCTGATCGGAACAGCTACGCCTCACCGCGCCGATTGCCGGATGCCGCCGCGGGCTGGTAGTGTTCATGGTTGGCTTACGAAGCGTCTGCGAAGATCGTTTCGCCGTTCACAGTCGGATCCCGGGGATTCCCAGGCCACCCGTTCCCACGGCCGCCTAGCCCTTCGGTCCGCATCCCATCATCGAGAGAGTAGCCACGTGGCAAACATCAAGTCGCAGATCAAGCGCATCGGCACGAACAAGAAGTCCCAGGACCGCAACAAGGCGGTCAAGAGCGAGGTCAAGACCGCCGTGCGTCTGACCCGTGACGCGATCGCGAGCGGCGACGCGGTCAAGGCCGCCGCCGCGCTCAAGGTGGCGACGAAGAAGCTCGACAAGGCCGCGAGCAAGGGTGTGCTGCATCAGAACCAGGCCGCGAACCGCAAGTCGGCCATCGCGAAGCAGGTCGCCGCGCTCTGATCGACGTTCAGCGGTACCAGAGGGGCCTCGCCGACACCGGCGGGGCCCCTCTGGTTTGTCTGGGCTGTCTGGTCTGTCTGGGCTGTCTGGTCTGTCTGGGCACCGCATCGGCGAAGCCGGCCGCCGGCTCAGACCCGCGAGAGGTCGCCCCGGGCACTGACGATCGACAGCATCCGCTCGAGCGAATACACCGGGTCGCGGCCCGCACCCTTCACCGCGGCATCCGTGGCGGCGAGCAGTTCGATGCAGCGACCGAGTCCGGCGTCGTCCCAGCCCTGCAGGTCGCGCCGAGCGTTGTCGATCTGCCACGGAGCCATACCCAGTGACGATGCCAGCTGACCCGATCCACCGTGTACTCCGGCGACCTTCGCCATGGTGCGGATCTTGCTCGCGAAGGCCGCGACGATCGGCACGGGGTCGGCTCCGGAGGCGAGCGCGTGGCGCAGGAGCACGAGCGACTCCCCGTAGCGACCGGCTATCGCGGCATCCGCGACCTTGAACGCGTTCGTCTCGATGCGGCCCGAGTAGTACTTCTCGACGGTCGCCTCCGAGATCTCGTCCGTCGCATCGGCGATGAGCTGTTGACACGCCGCGGCGAGCTCGGCGAGGTCGTCGACGAATGCCGACACGAGCGCACGCAAGGCGCCTGCGGTGATGCGCCGGTTCTCGGCTGCGAACTCCGCGGCGGCGAACGAGGCGCGGTCGGCATCGCGCTTGAGTTCGGTACAGACGATCTCGAGCCCGCTCCCCTGCCCGCCGCGCACGGCATCGAGCAGCTTCTTGCCCCGCACACCCCCGGCGTGCCGCAGCACGAGGTAGGTGTCCGTCGCGGGCGCCGCCAGGTAGGCGACGACCTCGGCGATGAAGTCGTCCGTGCACTTCTCGACCGCGACCGCCCGCAGGAGTCGTGGTTCGCCGAACAGCGACGGGCTCGCGAGAGTCAGCAGCTCTCCCGGCGCATAGGCCGACGCGTCGATGTCGTGGATCTCGAGGCTCGGATCCTCGGCCTTCAGGGTGTCTCTGAGGGTACGGATGGCCCGGTCGGCGAGGTAGTGCTCGGTGCCCGACACCAGGATGACCGGGGCTGGACGGATGCGGTGCCATTCGAGCTGTGGGATCGCGACCTTCGCCGACGGCCCGGCGGTCTTCCTCTGACCTGGTCTGGTCGGCATCGTGGGTATCTCCTCGCAGACGATCCGGGCCGACGTGGCCCGGTCAGAGCCTATTCGCCGGGTACGACGTCGCGACGCGCACGGCGCGGGAACGAGCTATCAGCCTCCTCTCTCTCGCCAGATCTTCAGCCCCCCGTCGGGTGCCGGAGCAAGCAGCACGAGTCCGTCGAGATCCGTGCGGGTGACCTCGGTGCCGGTGGAGGTGAGGATGTCGAGTAACCGATCGGTCGGGTGACCGTAGTCGTTGTCGGCCCCAACACCGATCAGCGCGACGGAGGCGCGGACCCTCTCGTACAGAGCGGCGCTCTGGTCGGCCGATCCGTGATGGGCGACCTTGACGACGTCGACCCGGCCGAGACTCGTCGGCGCGATCATCCGTGCCTGCGCGCTCTCCCCGAGGTCGCCGAGGAACAGTCCGGACGGACACGCGGTGCAGTCGGCAGCTGCGTCGAAGTACATCGTCACGCTCGCATCGTTGCCCGGCTCCACACCGCGGAGGGGGTCGGTCGGCCAGAGGACCGTCCAGCGGAATCTCCCGAGGCTGCCCGTGTGGCCGCGGGAGACGTTCTCGATGCGCGCGCCACCTGCGCTCAACAGATCGACGACGCGCTGCGCCTCCGGCCTGTCGACGGGCCCGGTGAGCACCGTGTCGACCCGGCCGACGAGGGCCTGCGCTCCCCCGACGTGATCGAGATCGAAGTGGGTGAGCACGAGGAGGTCGACTCGGGCGATGCCGAGGGCGTCGAGGCACGCCGTCATCCGTTCCGGCTCCGGTCCGACGTCGATGACGGCGATCCGGTCGTCGCTGCGCACGAGGGAGGCGTCCCCCTGCCCGATGTCGCAGGCGCCGTACACCCAGTCCGACGGGCGGGTGATCGCCGTTCTCACCGCACCGCCGACGGCGATGCCGGCATACCCGGCCACGATGACGGACACGGTGACCGCGGCGATCATCCACAGGGGACGCGGCAGACCGGACGGGGCCAGCAGGAGCACCACGATCGCGATCGTGACGAGGGCGGTGACTGTGACTCCCCCGGCGTCGCCGAACCAGGGCAGGCGGGATCCGGGGGCTGCGGCGAAGAACGCCGCGACCCCGGCGATCCACGAGGCGGGCAGCCAGGCGAGGTGCACGAGGAGCCCGGCGAGCCACGGCGCCGCCGGTGCCACGACGCAGGCGAGAAGCCCCAATACCGTCGCCACCGGTGCGGCAGGGCCGGCGAGGATGTTTGCGACGACACCGTAGGTCGGCAGCGTGGGCGCGAGCAGCACCAGCACGGGCTGACAGGCGAACTGCGCCGCGAGGGGGATGGCGACGAGGACGGCGAGCGGAGCGGGGAGCACGCGGCCGATCGCCGTCGACAGAGGGCCGGCGAGCAGGAGCAGCCCTGCCGTGGCGAGCACCGAGAGCACGAATCCGTAGTCGCGCGCGAGCCATGGATCGATGGTCAGCAGCGCGATCACCGCGACCGCGAGCACCGGAAGTCCGGCCGATTGGCGCCCGGCCGCGATCCCGAGCAGCACGATCGCCGCCATCACGGCCGCGCGCAGCACCGACGGTTCGGGGGTGACGAGGATCACGAAGCCGATGAGGGTGACGATCGACAGGAGCACCCGCCAGCCACGACCGAGGCCGATCAGGCCACCGATGAGCATGACCAGACCCACCACGACGGCACAGTTGGCGCCCGAGACGGCGGTGAGGTGGCTCAGAGAGCTCGCCTTCATCGCCTGGTCGAGCACATCGCCGACAGCGCTCGTGTCTCCGACGGCGAGGCCGGGAAGCAGAGCTGCGCCGTCTCCGGGCAGTTCGGCGCTCAACGTTCGGAGCCCCTCGCGAAGCGCATCGCCCGTCTGGAGGATCCACGGGGGCGGCGCGACGACCTCGATGGGATCGTCGGCGAACACCAGGTACGCGGTCGTATCGCCGCTGTCGGTCGCCACGACCGTGCCGGTGGTGCGCAGCGTCGACCCGAGCGGGACCTGATCGGCCCCCTCGCGGGAGAACACCCGGATCGGGACGTCGAGCGTCGCGGTCGTGCCCGAGACCGTGGCCCGCACCATCCTGGCGGCGAAGGAGGTCGTCGACGCGTGCACGCTCTCGGTCGTGGTGGCGAGCACGTCGACCCGCCGCCCGCTCTCCGCAGCGGCGTCGATCAGGTCGGAGTGTCGCGCGGGCCCCTGCATGGCCGCCGACGTCGCGACGAGCGCTATCGCAGAGGCGATCACTGCGATCACGACCGCGGCCCTGAATGCTCGACTCCGCACGGCGATGCCGATGGTGACGGCCGCCACGATCCAGCCCGCGACGGCGAGGATCGGGAGCGCGGACGGAACCCCGATCGTGATGGCGATCGCGATCCACGCGGAGGCGGCGGGGATCGCCAGCCTCAGATCCACCCGGCCCACTCCTCTGGCTCGCGGCCGGATGGCGGGCATCAGACGGTCACGAGATCGCGCAGCGTGTCGAGCGTCTTGTCGCCGATGCCGGGAACGCCGAGCAGATCCTCGACGGAGGCGAAGCGGCCGTTCTGCGTGCGCCAGTCGATGATGCTCTTCGCCGTGGCCGGTCCGACCCCGGGGAGGGTGTCGAGCGCCGCTTCATCGGCGGAGTTGAGGTTCACCCGACCCCCTGAGTCACCCGCTCCCGGAGACGTGGCCGGCGGCAGCGCGATCACCTCACCGACCGCCGGCACGAGTACCTGCTCGCCGTCGACGATCGGCCTCGCCAGGTTGAGCCGGCTGCGATCCGCGCTCTCGGAGAACCCGCCGGCTGCCGCGACGGCGTCGAGCAGGCGGTCACCGGCACGCAGTTCGAAAACGCCGGGTCGCACCACCGCCCCGAGCACGTGCACCACCGCCGTCGCCTGCTGGGGAGCGAGCGGGTCGGATGCCGCGGGGCCCGCCTCGGCGGAAGCCGCGGGCACCACCTGGCTCGAGCCCGGCGCGCCGAGCATCGAGACGAGCACGGCGATCGCCGTCGCCGCGAGCACCACCACGACGGCGGCGCCGAGCCCCACCCTCCACCGCGGCCGCCCCGCGATCACGACGGCCGACGATACTGTCGGATCGTCGGACGGGGTCATCCGGGCAGGCTAGGACGCCGCGGCATCC
>JBEANR010000133.1:0-2842 GCA_041165365.1 Actinomycetota bacterium
ATCGCCCCGCCTCGGGGGTTCATCCGGCGCAGATCAGCTCCCGTCTCCGCCTGCCAGGCGAGCGGCACGGAGGCGAACGCTTCGTTCACCTCGAAGGTGTCGATGTCGTCGATGCCCATGCCGGCGCGCTGCAGCACGCGCCGGGTCGCGGGGATCACCCCGGTCAGCATCTCCACGGGATCGGACCCGACCACCGTCGAGGCCAGGAAGCGAGCCCGCGGGGTCAGGCCGAGGAGCTCAGCCTTCTCGTCGCTCATGATCAACACCGCAGCGGCCCCGTCGGTCAGTGGCGACGAGTTGCCCGCGGTGATCCGCCATCCGATCTCCGGGAAGCGGTCGGCCATGGCTTCGTCGAAGAACGCGGCGGGGAGGCCGCCGAGCGCCTCGACGGTCGTCAGCGGTCGGATCGTCTCATCGAGCGTCGTGCCGATGTCGACGATCTCCGCGGAGAAGTCGGATGCCGCGGCGAGCCGGTGAGAGCGGGCGGCGTATTCGTCGAGCGCGCGCCTCGACAGGCCCCACCGAGCGGCGATGAGCTCAGCGGAGACACCCTGCCCGACGAGCCCGCCGGGGTAGCGAGACGCCACCATGGGTCCGAACGGGTCCTCGCCGAGGGTCGCGGCTCCGATCGGGTTGCTGCTCATCAGTTCCACACCGCACGCTATGACCACCTCGTAAGCGCCGGCGATCACGCCCTGGGCGGCGAAGGCGATCGCCTGCTGGCTCGAGCCGCACTGCCGATCCACGGTCGTGCCGGGAACCGCCTCGGGGAAACCTGCCGCGAGTACGGCGTTGCGCGTGATGTTCACCGATTGCAGACCGACCTGCGACAGGCATCCCCCGATCACGTCGTCGATCTCCGCCGGATCGAGCCCGACCCTGTCGACGAGGTGACGGAGGGTCGTAGCGAGGAGGTCGACCGGATGCCACGCGGCAAGCTGCCCACCAGGCTTGCCGCGGCCGGAGGGGGTGCGGACGGCGTCGACGATGACGGCGTGATTCATGGCGCGACTCTACGCCGGTAGGCTCGAGTCTCCGCGCAGTCCCGTCTCTTGAAGCCTAGGAGTCACACCATGAGTGAATACCCCGCCCAGCCCGTCCCGTCCGCCTCGCCGACTCCCGGCGCCCCGGCGGTCAACCCGGGACGCACTCTCGGCATCGTCGGCCTCGTGCTCGGCATCGTCGGATTCTTCGTCGCGTTCCTTGCACCGATCGCCGGGCTCATCGTGAGCATCCTCGGACTCAACAAATCGAAGAAGGCGGGCCACAAGAACGGTCTCGCGGTAGCGGGCATCATCGTGTCGATCGTCGCCCTCATCGCGAACATCATCGCGGTCGTGGTGCTCGTCACCATCGCGGCGAGCTTCGGCGGCAGCGCGCTCGAGATCTTCGAGCAGTGCCAGAGCGACCCGACAGGTTTCGTCGAGTTCCAGGGTCAGGAGATCTCCTGCGCCGACGTGCTCGAGGGTGCGACGAACTGACCGATCAGCAGGGCTGATCCTGCGGCTGGGCTGACCCCGGCATCCGAGCGAGTCCATCGCGTGAGGCGGGCAGGTCGGGAGAGATCCCGGCCTGCCCGTCTACCGGGCCGTCGCGTCTTCGAGCAGAAGTTCGAGACCGAGGTCGTACTGCCGAGATCGGCTTCGCGCCCTCGCCGCGTGCTGCGCCTTATGGGCCGCGCTCAGCAGCGTCTCGTTCTCGACGAGGTTGTCGGTCACGTAGAACAAGGCCGTCGACGGCACCTGGAAGTGACGCGAGAGGGCGAACGTCATCGCCCCCTCCATCTCGACCCCGAGCATCCCGGCGGCGGACCAGTCGTCCACATCCTGCCGCGTCTCGGCCAGCATCATCTCGCAGGTCGTCGTCGTGCCGGTCCAGGACCGTTCGTCGTCGGCGAGCAAGGCGATCAAGCGTTCGGTGAGTGCGGCATCCGGAAAGTGGATGTCGGACGAGTTCGCGCGGTCGTACATGCGAGCGCTGTCGTTTCCCACCACGGCGGTCGGCACGATGAGGTCGCCGTTGCGCATGCCGGGAGCGAGGCCGCCGACGACACCGAGCAGGATGTTGCGGCGGGAGCCGAAGAGCGACGCGAGGTGGAGGTACGTCGCCATCACCGCGGTGCCCATGACGGGGGCGAACCAGAACCTCTCGTCGCCGACGTCGAGCTCCCAGGCGTGGCCGATGATGGGGCGGTCCACCCGCTTGAGGCGTGGTTCGATCCCGCGGCGCTCGAGAGCTGCGACCAGCTGCGGCACCTGCTCTGATTCGGCGTGGAGGTCCCAGGTGCCGTAGGCGAGCACCCCGGCGACCGTGTAGTCGTCGGGGAGGTCCATGTGGGCGCGGTGCTCGGCGGCGGTGTGGCTCATGTACATCGTGTCGTCATCGTATGCTCCGGCGGAGTGGAGCGAGTCCGGCGGCGTCGGCCCCGTCATGCGAGACTGACGGCGATGAGGGAGGTGGCGACATCCGCGATTCCGAAGCGCACTTCGACGGATTCGGCCGCGGCGCGCTCGCGCTCTACCGAGGTCTGGCGAAAGACAATTCCCGCGACTACTGGCACGCGCACAAGGAGAGCTACGTCGCTGACGTCGCTGATCCGATGCATGCGCTCGCCGAGCTGCTCGCCCCGACATTCGGCGAGGGTAAAGTCTTCAGGCCGAACCGCGACGTTCGGTTCACCCCGGACAAGCGGCCGTACAAGGAGAACGCGAGCCTCGCGATCTCGCGCCCGTCGGGTGCCGCCCTGTACCTGGAGCTCTCCACGAGAGGCCTGCGCCTCGGGGGCGGGCTCTGGCAGCCAGCGCGGGATCAGCTCGTGCGGTTCCGTGAACTGCAGGACGAC
>JBEANR010000134.1:0-13090 GCA_041165365.1 Actinomycetota bacterium
GCGGCGCTGCGCGCGACGTGGGGACGTCGGCGCTTCCAGGCCTGATCGCGGTGGGCGATCTGGACAGTCTCGACGGGGCCGAACGCGATCGGGTGATCGAACGGGCAACACACCCTGCGAATCGCATCGTCCTGCTCGCCTCCTCCCGCGTCGCCCCCCAGTCGCCGCAGGGCGCGCGGGCGATCGCCGAGCGGGCGATGCGCGGCCTCTCCGCCGTGGCTGTGCTGCGATATCTCTCCGACGTTCACGACATGGTGATCGCACCGGTCGTCGCGTCGTCCTTCTCCACGGCGCTGCAGGGCAATCCGGGCACGATCATCGAAGTGGCGCGCATGCTCAGCCGAGAGCAGCTTCTCGGGCGCTCCGCTCTTCCCGATCCGCTTCCGGCGACGCCGCTCATGGCCGAGTTGCTCGCTGACGACGTCGCCACCCTCACCGAGCTCGAGCGCCGAGCCCTGCTCATCGCCTCCGTGGCCGTGGTCGATCGGGTCGAGCTGCTCTGCACCGCCGCGGAGATCGGACTCGAGGAGATGATCCGCGGGGCACTCGCTCGATACATCGAGCTCGTCGCGGGGCGATTCGAGGTCATCGACGAGCGGGTGCGGTCGTATGTGCACCAGGTCGCGTCGATGGGGGAACGGACGGATGCCCACGCCCGCCTCGCCCGGGCACACGACTCCGTCGGCGATCGCGACATCGCCGAATGGCATTCCTCGCTCGCCCACCAGGCGGGCCGGCCGCAGGCGACAGCACGGCTGATCGCCCTCGCTCGGCGCTCCCTCCATCGCGGCGACAGCGTCTGGGCGTACTCCGTCGCGCGCCAGGCTGCAGCGCAGGCGGAAGGACGGCCGCGGCGCACAGCGGAGTACCTCGCAGGGCTGACCGCGCTCGAATCCGGTTTCACGACCGACGCGCTCGACTGGCTCGGCCGCTGTCTCCGGTCGGGCCGTCCGTCCGAAGCAGCCCGAGCGTCGGCGGCCTTCATCGCGGCCGCCACCTTCTCCCGGGGCGAGGTTCCCGATGTCGACGTCCGGCGCCTCCTCGCAGACCGCGAGGAGCGAACCCGTCTGGGCCGCGCCGTCACCGACGGTGCGCTCCGCGCTGCCGCCGTCGCCGCCGCATTGCACGCCGAGCGAGGTCAGGGCGAGGCAGTGGACGAGCTGATGACGGCCGCGCGCGCCGCCGCAGGGCGGGATCCCCGCATGCTCCGTGCGCTCGATGAGGCGAAAGCATGGTGCTCGGGATTCGGAGGGTCGCCCGCAGCGCCCTCGGGCGAGGTCGGGGTGCTCACCGCGTCAGGCCCGTACACGGTCGTCGCCCGCGCCATCGACCTCGCCAGACGGCGCGAGTGGTCGCGGGCGACGGAACTGATCGACGAGGTGCTCCTCGCCCGGTCTCCTGGAGGCAGCGCTGTGCCCTTCGCATCCGAAGAACCGACGACGACCCCTCTGGCGGAAGCGCACCTCAGAGTCGTCCGGGCTCTGGTCGACATCGCGGTCGGGAGGTTGGCCAAAGCAGCGGCCGACCTGGAGCGCGCCGCCATGACGCTGCCGGTCGGCATCCCGTTCGCCGGACTCGGCCTGGCAGCCCTCAACCGTCTCAGCATCATCGTCCGCCACACGTCGAGCCCGCTGTATCCGTCGCTGGTGATGGTCGGTGGAGTGGCCACTGACGAGATCGTGCGGCGCGAATCACTGGTCGACGACGCCCTGATGGCCAGCCTCGACGGAGACCACGAGCGCGCCGCGGTGCTCATGCGCGTGGTGAACGATCACCTCGAAGGGGCCGCTGCCCGCTCGTTCGACCTCCCCACTCCCGACGAGGCGCAACTCTGGCTGGCTGCCGGAGAGCAGGAGTCCGCGACGCGCTGCCTGCAGTCAGCGCGCTCGGATCGAGCGGTGTCGACGACTCCCGCGATCTGGCGAGGCCGACTCGCGTTGGCCGCGAGCGGTGAGATCGAAGCACTGTCGGCCGAGGTCGCCCCGCTGACATCCACGATGGATTCCCTCTATGAAAGGGCACGGACAGAACTCGAGCTGTCCGTCGCCCTCGACCGGGCGGGCGACGACCGCTCACGGCTGCACCTTGCCGCGGCCCGCCATCTGTTCGCCCGCGCGGGCGCTGCGCCACCCGGTGGGGAGGCCGGTGCAGCCCTCGGGCTGTCTGGGCCCCTGGCGCTCCATCGTGACAGTAATGTCGGGTCGCACAGGGAGGCGGCCCCGTGGATGACGCAGCTCACCTCTCGGGAGGTGGACGTGGCCCTCGGGGTGGTGGAGGGGCGCTCCAACCGCGACGTGGCCAGAGCCCTGCATCTCTCGGTCCGCACGGTGGAGACCCATCTCGGTCGCGTCTTCGCCAAGCTCGACGTGCATTCCAGGACGCAACTGGCACATCTCGCGCACCTGACCTCCGACCTCGAGAATCCTGCGTAGTTCTACGTAGACGCGCCACGGGCCACGGCCCGATCATGTGGATTCTGCTGACCCGGCCCGGGGCGGGTGATGGCTAGCGTGGGCGGAGTCGCACGACCCCCCGTTCGAGGCACAATCGCGAGGAAGCGAACAGTGATGATCACCGCACCCACTCCCCCACCCACTCGCTCAGGTCGAACACCGCAGTCTCGGCCGGGCATGTTCCGCGCCGTGCGTGTAAGGTCCGGCAGGCGGCTGATCGTGTCTGCGCTGGCCATCGCCGCGATGGTGGGCGGCGGCGTCCTCGCGGCCGTTCCGGCCGCCGCGGACCCGCCGAGCTCGCTCAACGGATACCGCAACGTGGGCTACTTCGCCCAGTGGGGTGTCTACGCCCGCGACTTCAGGCTGAAGCAACTGCAGGATTCGGGCTCGGCGGCCGACCTCACCCACATCAACTACGCCTTCGGCAACATCGACAATCAGAGTCTCGAATGCTTCATCGCGAACAAGGCGCAGGGTGAGGGCCCCTCCGGGTCGGATGGCGCGGGCGACGCCTACGCCGACTTCGGCATGGGCTACACCGCCGCGAACTCGGTCAGCGGCACGGCGGACACCTGGGATCAACCGCTCGCCGGGTCGTTCAACCAACTCAAGCAGTTGAAGCAACTGCATCCGGATCTCACGCCGATGATCTCACTGGGAGGCTGGACCTGGTCGAAGAACTTCTCCAGCGCGGCGGCGACGGATGCTTCGCGCAAGAAGCTCGTCTCGTCATGCATCGACCTCTACATCAAAGGCAACCTGCCGACCATCGACGGTCGTGGCGGACCCGGCGCGGCGGCCGGCGTGTTCGAGGGCATCGACATCGACTGGGAGTGGCCGGGCTCGCCCAACGGCAACGTGGGCAACGTCGTCGACGCCGCCAACGACAGGAACAACTTCAAGCTGCTCCTCAAGGAGTTCCGCACACAGCTCGACGCCTACGGAGCGACCACGGGCAAGGAGTACACCCTGAGCGCGTTCCTTCCGGCGAACCCCGTCGACATCCGCTCAGGGGGATGGAACGACCCGGAGATCTTCCGCTACCTCGACTTCGGAAACGTGCAGGGCTACGACTTCTGGGGTGGATGGGCGCCGAGCCTGACCGGTCATCAGGGCAACCTGTTCGACGACCCTCGCGACACCAGGCCGGCCGGCCAGCGCTTCAGTGTGCAGGCGGCGGTGGAGCAGTACACGGATGCCGGCATCGCACCCGCCCAGCTCGGACTCGGGCTGGCCATGTACGGCCGAGGCTGGCAGGGAGCGTCGTCGAGTGCAGCCTGGGGAGCAGCATCGGGCACCGCGCCCGGCAAGTACGAGGCGGGCAACAACAACTACGACGACATCCGCAGCCTCGGCACCGACTACTTCGACGCCTCCGTCGGCGCGGCATGGCGTCACGACGGGTCGCAGTGGTGGAGCTACGACAGTCCGCGGAGTGTCGACCAGAAAGCGAAGTGGATCGTCTCCACCGGCCTCGGCGGCGCGATGTGGTGGGATCTCTCCGGCAATCGCGACGGTTCGCTCATGGACTCGGTCACCGGAGTCCTCCGCACCGCGCCGACCGGGCCGGTGACGGTACCCGTCGATCCGGAAGAACCGCCGGTCGATCCGGAGGAACCGCCCGTGGATCCCGAGGAGCCACCCGTCGAACCGGGCACGTGCAGCGCCCCGCCATGGGACCAGGCCGCGATCTACCTGAAGGGCGACGTCGCCTCAGCCGGCGGCATCCGCTACACCGCGAAGTGGTGGACCAAGGGCGAGCAGCCCGCGACCTCGGCGGTCTGGGAGGCCGCCGGGTCGTGCGGCACCGGCCAACCACCGACCACCACCCCGCCCACCGTCGCCGCGTGGTCGGCGGGCACGGCCTACGTCGCCGGGGCACAGGTCGCGTACGGAGGATCGATCTTCGTCGCCCGATGGTGGACCCAGGGGGATGCCCCCGGCAGCTCCGAGTGGGGACCGTGGGCGCGAGCATGAGCGCCGTGAGCCAGCGTCGAACCCCGACCGGCCGGATCCGATCGCGGCTGACCGCTCTCCTCCTCGCCGCCGCGGTGGCGGTTCCGCTCTCGCTCGTGTCGGCGCCGACCGCGGCCGACGCTGCGGGGCCCGCCGTGCTGCCGTTCACGATCACGAACGACAGCGGACGCGGCGAGGAGGTGTACCTCTACACGGTCGGAGTCGATCTCGCCTCCGGGCGACTCGGATACGTCACGCAGTCCGGCGCCTTCGTGCCCTGGCCGGGAGGCTCGAATCCGGCCTCACCCGCCCCGGACGCGTCGATCCGGATGGGTGGTTCGGGAGCGAGCACGGTGATCAACGTGCCGAAGGGATTCTCGGGGAGGCTGTACATGGCCTTCGGGCAGAAGCTCGATTTCAGGCTCACCCCCGGCGGCCTCGTGCAACCGGCGCCGTGGTCTCCCGGTGACCCGAACCGCGACATCCTGTTCGATTGGAGCGAGTTCACCTATGCGGACGGCGGGCTGTTCCTCAACAGCTCGCAGGTCGACATGTTCGCGGTGCCGCACTCCGTCTCGGTGACCGACGGGACAGGAGCCACGCGCACCACGGGGCGGTTGGTCGCGGACGGACGCAACCGAGTCATCGACGGCATCCGCAACCAGCCCGGCTGGGGCGGCAGCGTGTACACCCGGGCGGACGGCACGGTTCTGCGGGTACTCGCGCCGGGGAAGGCCGCCGAGGCTGGAGCGTTCGCCCGCGACTACCTCGCGCCGTACATCGACCAGGCGTGGAACGCCTACGCCTCGAAGACCCTCACCGTCGTCCCCTTCGCCGACCGGCCGGACACCCGATTCTTCGGGCGGACGTCGGGGTCGACCCTGACCTTCACCGACACCTCCGGACGTCAGGTCGCGGCCTTCCAGAAGCCGAGCACCTCGAATGTCTGGGGATGCGACGGGGCCTTGTCGGCACCGAACGACCTCGTCGTCGGCCCGATCGCCCGCACCCTGTGCGCTGCGTTGCATCGCTCGACCCTCGGCAGGATCGACGTGCAGCCAGGAGGAGGGCCCGGCGACTTCTACCAGGGGTCGATCACCAACCACTACTCCAGGCTCATCCACCAGAACATGGTCGATGGTCGCGCCTACGGCTTCGCCTTCGATGACGTGCAGGCGCAGGAATCCCTCGTCGCGAGCGGTGATCCGCGCAGCGCGGGCATCGTGCTCACGCCGTTCGGTGCGGGAGGAGGATCGACGACTCCGCAGCCGCCCTCCCCCGCTCCCGTCGGGAGCACCGTCGTGAGCGCGTGGCACGGAAAATGCATCGACGTGCCGAACTTCGATTTCGTCGACGGCAAGCGACTGATCGTCTGGAACTGCACGGGCAACACCAACCAGCGCTTCGAGTTCGCGGGCGGCGCGCTCCGCAGTCGCAACGGACTGTGCATGGATGTCGCGTGGGGCTCCACCGACAACGGTGCCGCCATCCAGCTCGCCACCTGCAGCGGCAGTGCGGCTCAGCAGTTCGTACTCACGGCCGCCGGCGATCTGGTGAACCCGCAGGCGGACAAGTGCGTGGACATCGCCGGGTGGAATCCCGACAACGACGCCGTGCTGCAGCTCTGGGAATGCTCCGGCAACGCCAACCAGAAGTGGCGTCGAGGCTGAGGAGCCGCGACATCCCACCGCAGCACCCAGCACCCAGCACCCAGCACCGCAGCACCCAGCAATCCCGCTTTCCCGCACTCTCGACGACGAGGAGCAGCTCATGGCACGGTTCGGATCACGTATTCGGAGAACGGCGGCGGCCGGCATCCTCTCGATCGCCATGGGGGTCGGGATGATCGCCGGGCCGGGCCTCGCAGCGAGCGCCGCGCCGGGCGACGCCGTGATGCTTCAGGTCGGGCAGACGGTGTCGTTCCAGGTCACCAATCCCGGCCTGACCGACCGGTATCTGCGGCATCTGAACTCGCTCGTTCGCACCGACGTGTTGTCGTCGACGAGCGGCGAGAGCGCGCGGCGGGATGCGAGTTTCGTCATCCGCGCCGGGTTGGATGGCGCCGGGTGCTACTCGTTCGAGTCGGTGAACTTCCCCGGGGAGTATCTGCGGCACTCCGGCTTCCGGTTGCGCACGGCACGCGCGGAGAACTCCTCCCTCTACCGGCAGGACGCGACCTTCTGCGCTCAGCAGGCGCTCGGCGGCAGTGGCGTCTCCCTGGTCTCCCGCAACCTGCCGGGTCACTACATCCGGCATCGGGGCGCCGAGGTCTGGGTCGAGCGCCCAGGCACCGATGCCGGCGGCCGCCTGGACGCCTCGTGGACGCTGACGGCGCCGCTGTCGGGGTCGGGTGGCGCGACCCTGCCCACCTCGGACACCCCGGACTTCGGGCCGGCGGTGCGCATCTACGACCCCTCGACGCCCATCGCGACCATCCAGGGGCAGATCGACCAGGCGTTCACCGCGCAACTGCTGAGCCCGACCGCGCAGTTCGGCGAGCAGCGCAACGTGTTCCTCTTCAAGCCGGGCACCTACGGGCGCGTGTTCGCGAACGTCGGTTTCTACACCACGGTCGCCGGACTCGGGCTCAACCCCGACGACGTCACCCTCCGCGGCGGCGTCAACGTCGATGCCGGATGGAACTTCGGCGACGAGCGCAACGCGACGCAGAACTTCTGGCGCAGCATGGAGAACCTCGCCATCGAACCGGAGGGCGGGATCAACCGCTGGGCGGTCTCGCAGGCGGCGCCGATGCGGCGCATCCACATCAGAGGCAACCTGACCCTCGCGCCCTCCAATCAGGACTTCGGGCAGGGCTACTCGAGCGGTGGATATCTCGCCGACAGTCGCGTCGACGGCTTCGTCACCTCGGGTTCGCAGCAGCAGTGGTACACCCGGGACTCGACGATCGGGCGCTGGGAGGGCGGAGTGTGGAACATGACCTACTCCGGTGTGCAGGGGGCACCGGCGCAATCGTTCCCCGCGCCCCCGTACACGACTCTCCCGACGACGCCGGTGACCAGGGAGAAGCCGTACCTGTATGTCGACGGCGGTGGGCGGTATCGCGTGTTCGTACCCTCACTGCGGCGCGAGTCATCCGGCGCCACGTGGCCGAACACGGCGGGCACCTCCCTTCCGATGCGCGAGTTCTACGTCGCGAAGCCCGGCGACAGCGCCGCCAGGATCAATCAGGCGCTGTCGCAGGGTCTGAATCTGTTCTTCACCCCGGGCACGTATCCGCTGACGGAGACCATCCGTGTCACCCGACCTGACACCGTCGTCACGGGCATCGGCTTCCCCACCCTGGTGCCGCAGAACGGGATCGAGGCGATGAACATCGCGAACGCGCAGGGCGTGAAGGTCTCGTCGCTGACCTTCGACGCCGGCGCCGTCAACAGCCCGACGATCATGAGCGTGGGCTCTCCCGGAGTGCACACCGACCTGGGCGGCAATCCGATCAGCCTGCAGGACGTCTTCTTCCGGATCGGGTCGAGCATCCAGGGCAACGCGACGAATACCCTCGTCGTGCACGCGGATGACACGATCATCGACCACATCTGGGCCTGGCGCGCCGACCATGGCGGCGCTCCGACGGGGTGGAACGTGAACAAGGGAGACACCGGGGTGATCGTCAACGGCGACGACGTCCTCGCCACAGGGCTGTTCGTCGAGCACTACCAGAAGGACGAGGTGATCTGGAACGGCGAACGCGGGAGGACGATCTTCTTCCAGAACGAGAAACCCTACGACGTGCCGGATCAGGCGTCCTGGCGGTCGCCGACGGGTCAGGGCTACGCCGCCTACAAGGTGGCCGATTCCGTCACCGAGCATCGCCTGTGGGGAGGCGGTGTGTACTGCTTCTTCAACGCTGATCCTTCCGTGCGGGTCGACCGTGGGTTCGAGGTGCCTCGGCGACCGGGTGTGCAGCTGCGCGGCATCCTCACCGTCTCCCTCGGCGACGTCGGCACGATCGGCAATGTCGTCAACGACGTCGGCGGAGCAGTGCCGAACCCGGCCGGCAACACCGTGCCCCGCACGGTGTCGGCCTTCGGGGGGTGACCCCACCTTCGGAGCGGCGGCGGAGCGACGGACGTGCCGAGGCGGATGCTCGGACGCCCGGCCCGCACTCGCCGGTAGTCTGGGTGCTGTGCCACTCCCCCCGCTGCTCGCCGAGACCGGCTCGGTGGTCGAATCGTTGGCCGGGGGTGAGTTCTCGCTCGTCTTCCAGCCCATCGTGCAACTGCCCGGGGCGAGAGTCGTCGGCGCCGAGGCCCTCCTGCGCTGGACCCACCCGATCCACGGTCAGGTGTCCCCCGCCGACTTCATCCCCGAAGCCGAACGCACCGGCGCCGTCGAGTCGATCGGCCAGTGGGTTCTCGAGCACGCGATCGGGATCGCCTCACGGTGGGTGCGCGAACCCGGTTCGCCGCAGCCCTACCTCACCGTCAACGTCTCCGGCGTCGAGCTCACGAGGCCGGGATACGCGGAATCGGTCTTCGCCGTGTGCGCCAGGCTCGCCTTCCCGGTCGACGCCCTCCGGCTCGAGTTGATCGAGAGCTTCCTCGACCTCGCCGACGCCGTCGTCGTGGCGAACCTCGTCGTGCTCAGATCGCACGGCGTCGCCCTGTTGGTCGACGACTTCGGCACCGGCTTCTCCGATCGCGAACGGCTGGCCGCCACGGGTGCCACCGCCATCAAGATCGACCGGACCCTCGTCGCCTCCTCCCTGGAATCGGATGACGCGGCGCTGCACCTCGCCCGCATCCTGCACTGCGCGCTCGAGGAGGGCATCGAGGTGATCGCCGAGGGCGTCGAGACGCTCGCCGAGGCGGAGTGGCTCGCCGGTCACGGCTGCCGTCTCGCCCAGGGTTTCCTCTTCTCGCCCGGACTCGACGCGGCGGCGCTCGACTCGCTGATCCCCTCAGTCGAGGCGGCGTCGTGACCGGGTCCGAGCCGGCTCAGTCCGCCTGGGCGTCCGCGACGATGGTGGGTGACGACGGTCTGGACTCGCTCCGCGTCATCCTCGTGCGCACCCTCGCCATCGCCGCCACGGTGGTGTTCTCGGTCGCCGCCGCCACGGGCACCTTCGATCAGCCTCTCGTGCCGATCGTGCTGGTGATCGCGGCCGTCGGCGGAGCGGTGACCTTCATCGTGACGGTGCCGTCGCGAGGCACGAGCACCACGACGAGACTGGTGTTCCTGGCCGCGCTGATGTCGGTGATGCTGCTCATCGCCGTGACCATCCAACCCCCGCCGATCGGCACGCTGACGGGGTTCGTGTTCCTCGGCATCGCCGTGTTCGTGGCGGCGTCGGAGCGACCGCGGATCGCCGTGATCGTGGTGGCCGCCGCGCTCATCCTGGGCCTGACCGCCATCCTGCTGCGGTCGACGGTGCCGCCTGTGGCCGCCTCCATCTTCGCGACCATCACCCTGCTCTCGGTGTACGTCGTGATGAGGTTCCGCTCGATCATCCTCAGTGGACGGGACCTCGCCGTCCGCGCCTCGTTGACCGATCCGCTCACCGGCCTCGGCAACAGACGTCAGATGGAGGTCGGGTTGGCGATCCTCGCCTCCCTCGCCGACCGCGGCGATCAACGACTCGGGTGCCTGGTGATCGACATCGACCACTTCAAATCGGTCAACGACAGGTTCGGGCACGATGTCGGCGATCGGGTGCTGCGGTCGACCGCTCAGACCCTGGCCGACGCGATCCGGTCGGGCGATCTCATCGTGCGTCTCGGCGGTGAGGAGTTCGCCGTGTTCGCGCTCGTGCGTGATCACGGCGAGTTGCGCACCATGGGCGAGCGACTACGACGGGCGGTGGAGCACGCGGAGGGCGCCCCGGCGGTCACCGTGAGTATCGGGGCGACGCTTGCGGGCGACGAGGCCCACGGCACCGCGAGCGCACTCTTGAGCATCTCGGACAAGGCGCTGTATCGAGCCAAGCAGTCCGGGCGCAACGCCGTCGAGGTCGCCTGACCTCAGGCACGCCGACCGGCCACGACCCGACCTATTGGGGAGTCGTACCTTTCGGACCCGACGCGGCGGTGGCGGCCTGGAGGTCGACCGGGAGCGCCCCGGCATCCGGCTCGGGCAGGGGGATGAGGCCCGTGGTGCTCGCCGCGACCGAGGCCAGAGCTTCGATCCACGCCCGATTGAGCGAGGGTTCGCGACCGCCGCTGAACCTGAACTGCAGGGGGATCGCCGGATCCATCCACAGCGAGACCCTGCCGCTGCCCGACATCGCGGGGAGGTTCCAGGTGAACGTGAACGACTCGCGGCGGCGCAGTTTGGTCACGATCACGACCCTCAAGTGGGCGAGCACCCGATCATCGAACTCGAACCGCTCGGTCTCCCAGCCATACGTCATGCTTCCCACGAGATCACACCTTTTCGATATGCCAGCCCGAGGCGGTGACAACACGTGTTGTGCGACCGCAGAAGAGCGGTCAGAACCACTCGTTGAAATCATAGGTGGATGCGGACTCGCTGACGAATTGTCCGGATGACGACTCCGACTCGACCTCGTCGGTGCGGCCGCGCAATCTGTCGACGACGGCGCGATCCTCGATCTCGGGGCGGGAGTCGTTCACTCGGCGCGCGACCATGGGCGCTGAGGGGCTCACGAGCACCCGGACCACTTCGATGTCGTGCCCGCTCACCTCGCTCGGGCGGCACGGGATCTCGATGACCTCCGGACGACCGGAGAGTCGCGAGACGAGATCCATCACGGCGAAGGCGATCTCGTCCCCGGTGACGAGCGAGGTTCCCGCGTAGAACACCTGGTGCACGGCGATCGAACCTCCCCGGGCGGCGATTCCGCTCTCCTCTCCACGGTAACCCGACGTTCGGATCGGAGGTGGATGTCGGCGCCCACCTTGACAGCGGCGGAGGAGCCCGTCACTGACGCCTCCGGGCCTGCCCGAACGGCTCGGCGCCTCGATCGGGCGCATCTCGCCCGATCCGGCGTGAATCAGATAGTCTGATGCGCATGAGGAACGTAACGGCAACCGAAGCGAGCAGATCTTTCGCCGCCTTGCTCGACAGTGTCGAAGGCGGAGAGACCGTCGTCGTCACCAGAGGCGGGCGGAGGGTCGCGACGATCACGCCCGCCGTCGCGGCCAACGGGCATCATCTGCTCGATATCCTCGGGCAGCAGGCCGACGACACCTTCCAGTCGGATGTGCTCGCGGTGCGGGAGGCCACCGAAACGCGGGATTCTTCGTGGCCAGACGCCTGATCCTCGACACGGGCGTGCTGATAGCGGCCGAGCGGGAACGCCTGCTCCTCGCCCGCCATGTGAGCGCCGACGACGACGTCGTCCTGTCGTCAATCACGGTCGCCGAACTGCAGGCCGGCGTCGAATTCGCGAGCGACGAGCACCGACAGGCCCGCGAGGCCTTCGTCCTGAACATCGTGACCTCTCTTCCGGTGGAGCCGTACGGATCGCGAGCCGCGCTCGCCCATGCACGCCTGCTGGCTCACGTGCAGAGGTCGGGCCGCCATCGCGGAGCGCACGACCTCATCGTCGCGGCCACGGCGATCGCCACCGGGCGGATCATCCTGACCACAGACAGACGCGCTCGTTTCGACGACCTCCCCGGCGTGGAATGCGTCGTGGTCTGACGCGGCTGTGGAGACCGCGACCGATCCATCGCGAGTTGGCCGATCCACCACTGTGGTGACGTATCGGCCAACTCGCGATGAATCGGTCGCGGATCAGGCGCGGACCACGGAGACGGATGCCCGCGGCAGGTGCACCGCGACGGTCGAGCCGAGGGCGACGCCCTGGCCGGGAGGCAGTTCCGCCTGAAGCTCAGTGCGATGCCCGTCGCGATCGAAGCCGATGGTCAGGGTGCGACGAGGACCGAGCTGGCGGATGCCGGTCACCGTGCCGACCGACTCGCCGGGGCGGGCCGCTCCTGCGGTCGAGCCTGAGCCGGCGGGCGCGCCCAACCCTGCGGGCACGCCCGACCCTGCGGCCGGCGCCGACCCTGCGGGCGGCCCGACGGGCGGGGCGGATGACGCTGGCGCGGGCCCCGAGCCGGGCCCCGCGTCATCCAGCAACCGCACGCCGACCGCCTCCTGGCGCACCACCAGCACGCCGTCGCCGTCGGGGGTCTGGTCGGCGAGCTCGACGGCGCCGAGGGCCGAGAGGTGCGAGCCGCCCAGCACCGCGCCTGCGACCTCATTCACTCCGCCCATGAGCCGCGCCACCCGCAATGATGCGGGCCGGTTGTAGACGCGATCGACGGTGTCGTGCTGCAGCAGCTCTCCGAGGTGCAGCACCGCGATGCGGTCCGCGACGGCCGACGCTTCGTCGCGGTCGTGGGTGACGAGCACGATGGTGGGGTCGAGGGCTGTGCGGATGTCGTCGATGAGCTGGTGCATGTCGGCGCGCAAGGCGGGGTCGAGTGCGCTGAACGGTTCATCCAGCAGCAGCACGCTGGGTTTCGCGGCGAGGGCGCGGGCGATGGCGACCCGCTGCTCCTGCCCTCCTGACAATGCCTGGATCGACCGTCGCCCGTAGCCGCCGAGCTGCACCATCTCGAGGTACCGCTCCGCGTTGGCGCGGGCCGTCGCGCGCGGCACCCCCGACACCCTGTCGGCGAAGGCCACGTTGTCGAGCACGCTGAGGTGCGGGAAGAGCAGCGGCCTCTGGAACACCATGCCCATCCCCC
>JBEANR010000135.1:0-20501 GCA_041165365.1 Actinomycetota bacterium
ACCTCGTGTTCGAGCCGTCACCGCAATCCCGCTACCTCATCCCGAAGGCCCTGGCCGACGACTTCCTCAGGTCCGAGCTCACCGACAGGCGGTACGAGGCGGGCTCGAAGCAGCGGATCGAGTGAGTCGCACCTCGTTCAGCCGGCGGTAGCCGACATCCGCGCTCGCATCGACCGCCGCGCTCGAATCGACCATCGGGCACTCGCGACCAGGAGCCCGACGCCCGTGCCGATCGTCCAGACGTTGAGCGGGTACACCGACAGGCGTTCCACCAGCCCGAGGCCCAGGGCGTCTGCCGACGGAGTGAGCAGCACGACCCCGGCGACCAGCCCGAACGCCCCCAGCACGACGATCGCGATGCCGTAGCCCCGCCAGGCGGGCCTGGGGATGGCGCGCAGCCCGAGCAGCAGGATGCCCGCGTTGCCCGGTCCGATCGCGAGCGTCGCGCTGAGGAAGTGCAGCCAACCGAAGCCGGATGCGGTCAGTTCCGGGCTCAGATGGAAGACGCCGACGAAGAACGTGCCGACGCCCGAGACGACCAGGAACGACCCTACGGCGATCCGCCATCCGGCTCCGACGACCACCAGCCGGGTGACCATCACGCTGCCGACGGTGAAGATCGTGCCCTGCACCATGAGGCCCGCGTTCATGAGCGGATGCAGGGGCGAGCACGGTGCCGGGCCGTCGGCCGCCCCGCATCCCGAGTAGCCGAGGTCGGAGATGAAGTCGCGGGCCCAGTCGTAGGGCGGAGCCACCCACGCCGACGCCGCGATGAACTCGAACACGATGTAGACGAAGCCGAACAGCAGAACGACGCCGGGGATGAGCCGGCGCCGCTCTGCCGATGGTCGGTCGGCTGGAGACATGGCTACAGTCTGCGGGATGCCGCAGCAGGCGGTTTACGCCTGCAGCGCGACCTGCCCGTCGATGGAGATGGTGACCTCGTTGCCGAGGGTGAGACCGCCGGCCTCGACGGCCGCGTTCCACTTCACGCCGTAGTCGAGGCGGTCGATCTTGGTCGTGAACGAGGCTCCCGCGACGGTCTGGCCGTAGCCGTTGACGACGACACCGCCGAATTCGCCGGTGAAGGTGACGGGCTTCGTCACGCCGCGCAGCGTGAGGTCGCCGTGGATGGTGGCCGCTTCGCCGTCGAACTCGACCGAGGTCGAGGTGAAGTCGATGGTCGGGTACTCGTCGATCGCGAAGAAGTCGTTGGTACGCAGGTGGGCGTCGCGGTCCTTCTGCCTGGTGTCGACCGAGGCGACGTCGATCGATGCGGTGACGGTGGTGTCGAGCGGGTTGTCGGTGGTGACGACGGTGACGTCGAACGTCTCGAACGAGCCTTTCACCTTCGAGATGGCGAGGTGGCGCACCGAGAAGGTGACTTCGGAGTGCATGGGGTCGAGCTTCCAGGTGCCCGCCTGGTAGCCGGCGATGGTGTCTGCGGTGATCGTGGTCATCGTGATTCCTTTCGAGAGGGTGAGGCCGATAGCAGCCCGATCCATGCAAGCGTATGAATCGGACGGGTATTCCCGACACGCCGACTCCGGCCGGATCGACGTGGGCGCACGATCAGGTCTCGCGCGTGCGGGGCGAGGACTCGAGCGTGCGCGCGGGGTCGAACTCGGCCACGCCCTCGAGGGTCTGTTCGATGAGAGCCTGGATGTCCGGCGCGAGCGTCACCCCTGCCGCACCGGCGTTCGACGTCACCTGCTCCGGCCTCGAGGCTCCGATGATCGCCGACGCGACGTTCGAGTTGCGGAGCACCCAGGCGATGGCGAGCTGAGCCATGTCGAGCCCGAGGTCGGCGGCGATGGGCGTCAGCCGCTGCACGGCGGTGAGCACGTCGTCATCCATGAACCGGCTGATCATGCTCGCGCCGCCCTTCTCGTCGGTCGCGCGGGAGCCCGCGGGCAGCGGCTGACCCGGCAGATACTTGCCGCTCAGCACGCCCTGCGCGATCGGCGACCACACGATCTGACTGACACCGAGCTCGCGCGACACCGGCTCGACCTCGGCCTCGATGACTCGCCACAGCATCGAGTACTGCGGCTGATTGGAGATGAGTTGGATGCCGAGCCCCGTCGCGAGCTCGTGACCGGCGCGCAGTTGGTCGGCCGTCCATTCGGAGACACCGATGTAGAGCGCCTTGCCGTGACGCACGACGTCGGCGAACGCCTGCATCGTCTCTTCGAGGGGTGTCTCGTAGTCGAACCGATGCGCCTGGTACAGATCGACGTAGTCGGTTCTCAGCCGCCGGAGCGACCCGTCGATCGACTCCATGATGTGCTTGCGCGAGAGACCGGAGTCGTTCGGTCCCTTCGGCCCCGTCGGCCCGAACACCTTCGTGAAGATCTCGATCGACTCGCGCCGCTCGTTCTTGAGCGCCTTGCCGAGAACCTTCTCGGCCACGGTGTTGGCGTACACGTCCGCGGTGTCGAAGCTCGTGATCCCCGCCTCGAGCGCCGCTCTGACGCAGGCGATAGCGGCGTCGTTCTCGATCTGCGAGCCGTGGGTCAGCCAGTTGCCGTAGGTGATCTCCGAGACCTTGAGACCGCTGTTTCCGAGGTATCTGAATTCCATGGGTCCACGCTACGCGCGGGTGATGAACGGAGGATGGATGTCGCAGCCGGTGAACATCCGTCGAGGTGACCACCGGCGAATGTGAACACCAGACGACGCCAACCTGGGAATCACTCGTGCCACCAAACCGATCCCGGGGTCGCCCGCGAACGGCTGTACATGCCCTCACACTCCGCCCCTCGTTCGGGGGTGCTCCCCACCGCGCTCCGAGCCCGCCTCACCCAGATCGTCAACTTCGGGCTGGTCGGCGGTCTCGCGTTCGTGGTCGACGTCGGCATCTACAACCTGCTGCGTGCGACGGTGCTCGACGACAAGCCGATCGGCGCCAAAGTGGTCTCGGTCGCCATCGCCACGGTGGTCGCCTGGATGGGCAATCGCCACCTCACCTTCCGCGCCGAGCGATCACGCCCCGTGCTGCGCGAGGGGATCCTCTTCGCCGTGATGAACGTGATCGGGCTGCTCATCGCCGCCGCGTGCCTCTTCGTCTCGCACTATCTGTTGGGGTTCACCTCGCAGCTCGCCGACAACATCGCGGGCAACGGCGTCGGTCTGGTGCTCGGCATGGTCTTCAGGTTCGCGGCCTACCGCTACATCGTGTTCAGGCCGCCCCAGCACAGTGCTCTGCAGCACCTCGACCCGCAGCACCTCGCACCCCAGCACCTCGACTCGCAGCCGCTTCCCGCCCGCTCCTGACCCCCGCCGTCTCGGAGGCACCCGATGATCCTCTCCACCCCGTTCCCCCCGACCCCCGTCACTCTCATCTCCACTCAGACCGACCCGGAACCCCTGGTCACCCCGCAGCCGACCGCGCCGGCCGACGTGGTGCCCAACCGCGGGGGCATCACCGAGCAGACCTCCCCGGACACCCTGTCGTTCCTCGCCGACTGGACCCCCGGCGAATGGATCGGGTACGGCTCGCTCGTGCTGCTCGCCATCGCGCTCACCGCCATCGCGGTGACGACGCTGTGGTGGATGCTGCATGCCTGGCGCACCACCGGACACCTCAAGAACACCGGGTTCTCGTCGGATCCTCGCGAGTCTGAGCTGTCCTTCTCCCTCCTGGTGCCCGGACGGCACGAGGAGGAGGTGATGGGTCAGACCCTCGACAAGCTCGCCACGCAGGATCATCCGGATTTCGAGATCATCGCGATCGTGGGTCACGACGATCCCGGCACCGAGCGGGTCGTGCGCGAGGCCGCGGCGCGGCATCCGCATCTCATCACCGTCGTCGTCGACGACAGCGTTCCGAAGAACAAGCCCAAGGCGCTCAACAAGGCGCTCGAGATCGCGCGTGGCGACGTCATCGGTGTGTTCGATGCCGAAGACGACGTGCACCCGAGGCTGCTGACCCTCGTCGACTCGAAATTCACCGAGAGCGGGGCCGACGTCGTGCAGGGAGGCGTGCAGCTCATGAACTTCCAGAGCAGCTGGTGGTCGCTCCGCAATGTGCTCGAGTACTACTTCTGGTTCCGCTCGCGCCTCCACTTCCACGCGGCGGCCCGCTTCATCCCGCTCGGCGGCAACACGGTCTTCGTGCGCCGGGAGTGGCTCAACTGGTCGGAGGGCTGGGACGACGGATGCCTCGCCGAGGACTGCGAGCTCGGCGTGAGGCTCTCGAGCGCCGGCGCCAGGGTCGCCGTCGCCTACAGCCCCGAGTACGTCACCAGGGAGGAGACCCCTGGCACCCTGAAGTCGCTGTACAAGCAGCGCACCCGGTGGAACCAGGGGTTCCTGCAGGTGTTGGCGAAGGGTGAATGGCGCAAGCTCCCCACCCGCCGTCAGCGGATGTACGCCCGCTACCTCTTGGCGATGCCCTTCCTGCAGGCGGCCACCGGATTGCTCATCCCGATCTCGCTCGTGTTGATCCTCACGGTCAAGGTGCCGACGGCGATCGCCCTGATCACCTTCATCCCGATCGCCCCGACGATCGTGACCCTCGCGGTCGAGATCGCCGGGTTGGCCGAGTTCGGTCGGCTCTACGGGCAGAAGGTGCGTCTGCGCGACTATGCCCGGCTGGTGCTCGGCACCTTCCCTTACCAGGTGTTCCTCGCGGCGGCATCGGTGCGCTCCGTGGCCCGCAACCTCAAGGGCGACCACTCGTGGGAGAAGACGGAGCACACCGGTGCCCACCGTGACCCCGCCGCGGTCCTCACCGCGCCCGGCGAAGCCGAGAGCGAGTTGGTGTCCGTTGCCGCGCTCACGTCCCCCGCCGGGTCCAGCTCGGCAATCCTGCCCGCGTCAGCGACCGTGTCCACCTCAGGAGAGACCCGATGACCGCCCTCGACACCCGTCCGATCGAGCGGGAGACCCTGCCGATCGCGCCGACTCCGCAGAACCCCGCTCCGAGGCGGGGCGGCCGGATGCGCGCCTGGGCGACTAGGCACCGCGCGAGCATCACTTGGCTGAGCCCGATCCTCGCGCTCTCCGCCGTCGTGCAGGCGATCAATCTCGGAGGGTCGCCGCAGCGCATCGACGACGAGGGCACGTACACGGCGCAGGCCTGGGCCGTCAACAACCTCGGCGAACTGGCGCACTACACCTTCTGGTACGACCACCCTCCCGTCGGGTGGCTGCAGATCGCGGCCTGGACGGGGCTCACCGGCGGATTCCAGCGCTACGACATCGCCGTGCTCGCGGCCCGCGAGGCGATGGTGGTCGCCACCGTCGTGAGCGTCGCGCTGCTGTGGTTCCTCGCGCGCCGCATCGGGCTCGGTCGGGGTGCCGCCGGCGCCGCGGGCCTCGTCTTCGCGATCTCCCCGCTCGCCGTGCAGTTCCACCGCTCGGTCTACCTCGACAACGTGGCGACCCCGTGGCTGCTCGCCTCGATGCTGCTCGCGATGACCCGCCGTCATCAGCTGGCCGGGTTCGCGGCGTCATCCGTCGCCCTCGGCATCGCCGTGCTCAGCAAGGAGACCTACCTGCTCGCCCTGCCCCTCGTGGCATGGCTGATGTGGAAGAACGCTCTGCCGGAGACCCGGCGGTACACCCTGTCGGTCGCCGCGACGCTGCTCGTGCTCATCGGGGGCAGCTACATCATGCTCGCGCTCGTCAAGGGCGAGCTGACCCCCGGCGCCGACCGGGTGAGCCTGGTCGACGGCATCCTGTTCCAGCTCGGTGCCCGGGAGTCGAGCGGATCCATCCTCGACCCGCAGAGCCTCTCGGCGGCCACGACGGCGGTCTGGCTGCAACTCGACCCCGTGCTCACCGTGCTCGCCCCGGTGGCCGCGGTGGCCGGCATCGCGGTGAAGCGGGTGAGACCGTTCGCGATCACGCTCGCAGCGCTCATCGCGTTCATGTTCCGCCCGGGCGGCTACCTGCCGGTGCCCTACGTGATCATGCTGCTGCCGCTCGCCGCGCTGGTGATCGCCGGAGTGACGGATGCCGCCATCCGCTCGCTGCGGGCACGCTCCGGTGCCCGGCGCCTCCCGAACGTCGCGTGGCTCGCACTGACCGCGACCGCCGCGGTGCTCATCGTTCCCGCCTGGGGAACCCAGTTGCGCGGGCTGCTGCTCTCGGACCTCGACAAGCCGTCGCGCGACGCGCAGTCCTGGATCGCCGACAATGTGACGCGCGATTCCCGTCTGATCGTCGACGACGCGATGTGGGTCGACCTGGTCGAAGCCGGTTTCGACCGCGACAACGTGATCTGGTTCTACAAGCTCGACACCGACCCCGCCGTGCAGGCGCAGTCCCCGAACGGCTGGGCGGACTCCGACTTCATCGTCACGACCGACTCGATGGTGACCTCGCCGAACGCGGCGAGCGCCGGGTCGGCGATCGAGAACTCCGTCGTGGTCGCTTCCTTCGGCGAGGGCGACCAGCAGGTCGAGGTGCGTCGTATCCTTCCGGAGGGGGTGGATGCCGCGCAGCAGAGCATCGACGCGGTGGCCGAACTGCGGCTCGTCTCCGGTTCGGAGCTCATCCAGAACCCCGGTATCGAGATCGACGTGGAGGACTCCGCGCGGCTCGGCGCCGGCCAGGTGGACGAGCGGATCGTCGTCTCTCTCGCGCAACTGGTGGAGTCCGGTCAGGTCTCGGTGGTCGACTTCCCGATCGTGACGGGTGAGGAGGATCTGGCGTTCCGCCAGGTCGTGATCCGATCGGTCGGAGGCGATCCGCTCGTCGCCGATGGCCGCGCGACGCCCGCCGCCCGGGAGTTGCTCGAGCAGCTCGACGGCAGGTTCGGTCCCGAGTCGGCGGCCCCCGTCGCCGACGGTCTCCTCCTGACGTTCTCGGTCATCGCCCCCGACGGACTCGTGTCGTGATCAGCGACCGGTCCACACACCCGCCGGGTTCGGACCCCGGCCGGTTCGGACATCCGAGGGGTCCGAATGCGCGAGGGCTCCGAACGACCTGTGATGCGTCACCTCGGTCGTCCCTCACGGCCGCACGCACGCCATCACCTCGCATCACCCGAACATCCCGAACAGCCCGACCTTCATCCCCCCAGGAGGACATGATGCCCCGTTCCACCCCGATCCCCGCAGGTGCATCCCCGCGCCCGCGTACCGCACGCAGACTGATGATCGCCGCGCTCGCCGCTGTCGGCCTCGTGCTCGGCTCGACTCTGCCCGCTATGGCCGCCGCACCCGCGTTGCCCGCGCCGACCGGCGCTGACGGCTGGATCCGCGTCGCGCACCTCTCCCCGGACACCAAGTCGGTCGACGTGAAGCTCTCCGCTCTGAAGGGCGGCGCCGAGGTGTTCGAGCTCACGGACGTCGCCTACGGGATGGTGTCGGACTACGTGCTGGTGCCGGAGGGCACCTACGTCGTCTCGATGGTGCCGTCGAACGCGACATCCACCGCGAAGCCGATGGTGTCGGCCTCCGTGCGGATCGTCGAAGACAAGACGATCACCGTCGCGGCCTTCGGCAACAACAAGGACCTGCAGACGCGCGTCTTCCAGGACGACCTCACGCCGCCGGCCGGTGGGCAGTCCAACATCCGTCTCATCCAGGCCTCCACCGTCACCGACGAGGTGAGCGTCGAGACCTCGACGGGTCTCCTCATCGCGGCGGACGCGAAGGCGGGGGAGTCGACCTCCTACGCGTCGGTGCCGTCGGGCCCCTGGGATCTCGAGCTCAGCGCCCAGGGCATCGACGACATGACGAGGGTCGAGCTGCCTGCCGGGTCGGTCAACACGCTGTTCGTGCTCGACAACTCGACCGGCGGCCTCACCGTCATGCCCGTGCTCGACAGCGCAGCGGTCGGCGCCGCTCCGGTCGGCGGAGTGCAGACCGGCGGCGGGGCCCTCGCCTCCGCCGACCGGGAGGTCGGAACCGATGTGCGGGTCGTGAGCGCGAAGGGATTCGCCGGATCGCTGGAGAAGCGCTGATGTCGCGCGCCCGGGTCATCGCGATCAGTGCCATCGGCGTCGTCGCCGTGCTCGTGGCGGGCGGTCTCGCCTGGTCGTTGACCGGCGCTGGTCGCACCGGGAGCCCCAGCACCGACAGCCAGACCACCCAGAGCACCGAACCCGGCGTCGACCCCGACGGCGACCCCACCAGGACCGCCGAAGAACTCGGTGACGAGTTCCTCGCCGACTGGGTCGACGACGGTCGCGTGGTGCGCCGGGACCAGGGCGACGACACCGTGAGCGAAGGGCAGGCCTACGGCCTTCTCGTCGCCGTCGGGGTGTCGGACGAGACCGCCTTCGACTCGATCCTCGACTGGACCGACGAGAACCTCGTGGGCTCGGACGGACTGATGGCCTGGCAGTGGAAGGACGGCGAGATCGTCGACGACGAGCCGGCTTCGGACGCCGACCTGGATGTGGCGCGCGCACTCGTGCTCGCGGGCACCGAGTTCGGTCGGCCCGACTTGACCGAGCGGGGCAACGCCCTCGCCGGCATCGTGCTCGACACGATGACCGTGCAGACGGCCGCCGGCCGCATCCTGCTCCCCGGGCAGTGGGCTGCCGCGATGCAGCCCTACGCCTACAACCCCTCGTATGCGTCGCCCGCGGCGTTCGCGCAGTTGGGCGCCAGCACCGGGGATCCGCGCTGGGCGGAACTGGCTGCGGGGTCCGCCGCGGTGACCACGGCCATCCTCGACCAGACCGAGCTCCCCCCCGACTGGGCCCAGGTGCATCCCGATGGCCGCGTCGAGCCGATGCCCGGTCCGGTGGGCGAGGGGATCGACGTGAGGTACAGCTACGACGCCGCGCGCCTTCCCCTCCGCTACGCCGAATCGTGCGACGCCGCCGACGTGGCACTCGCCGCGAGGCTCACCTCGACGCTCGAGCGGGAGTCCACCCTGCGTTCGGAACTCGATCTCGGTGGCGGCGCCCTCGCCGAGGCGCAGCATCCTCTCGCCTACGGAGCTCGGGCCGCCGCGCTGGTGTCTTCGGGCGACGCCGACGGAGCCCGCGCCGACCTGCGGGAGTCCGTCGCCACTCTCGACCGGTCGCCGACCTACTACGGCGCCGCGTGGGCGGCCCTCGCCCCTCTCATGCTCGGATCGGACACCCTCGGATCCTGCGCACCTCTCGGGGCGGCGTGATGGACGTCTCAGCTGTGCGGGCGCGCCTCACGACCCGGTCCGCGATCATCGGCGCCTCGGCCATCACGCTCGTCGCAGTCGTGGTCGGCGGGATCGCCGTCGGCGGTGCTCTCGCGGACACTGCCGACAGCGCGAACACGACGGACGGGGCGACGACGAGCGACACCTCGTCGGTGGAGACCGGGGCGGCCGACGGCTACCAGGATCCGGCGGCCCGTGAGGTCACGGCATCCACGGCCGGGCAGACCGCCACGCGTGTGGAGATCCCGGCGATCGGGGTTGACTCCGCCCTCGAGCAGTTGCCCCTCGACCAGCGCACGGGTGAGCTGACCCCGCCCGTCGAGTGGATGGCCGCCGGGTGGTATCAGGACGGCACCCTCCCCGGCGAGATCGGTCCGGCGGTCATCGCCGGACACGTCGACTCCGTCACCGCCCCGGCCGTCTTCGCGAGGCTCGGCGAGCTCGTACCCGGCGACGAGATCCGGGTCACCCTCTCGTCGGGCGATGTCGAGGTGTTCCGCATGGACTCCGGCACCACGGCGCCGAAGGACGAGTTTCCGACCGACCTCGTGTACGGCCCGACCCCCACGCCGCAGCTGCGACTCATCACCTGCGACGGGGTCTTCGATGGCAGCACCGGTCACTACCTCGACAACCTGATCGTCTTCGCATCGCTCGCGGCGTGACGGGCGCGCCGACCTGACCGCGCCGACCTGGCGCTCCGACCCGACCTACCACGCGATCCGACCCAACCCCATAGTCCGACGCGATCGACCATTCCGACCCGACCGAGAGGCACCCCATGACCGCCACCCCGAACGGCAACCCGTCGCTCGTCATCATCCCGACCTACAACGAGGCGCAGAACGTCGAGTCGATCGTCGATCGCACCCTCGCCGCCTCCGACACCCTCGACGTGCTCGTCGTCGACGACGGCTCACCCGACGGCACCGGTCGCATCGCCGACGGGCTCGCCGCGCGCCATTCCCGCGTCGCGGTGCTGCACCGCACGAGCAAGGAGGGTCTCGGCGCCGCCTACCTCGCGGGCTTCGCCTACGGCCTCGAGCGCGGCTACGAGCACCTGGTCGAGATGGACGCCGACGGCTCGCACCACCCGGAGGACCTCCCGACCCTCCTCGCCCTGCTCGAGACCCACGACCTCGCGCTCGGATCCCGCTGGGTACCGGGCGGGGCCGTCGAGAACTGGCCGCTGCGCCGCAAGCTGCTGAGCAGAGGCGGCAATCTCTACACGAGGATCGCGCTCGGCATCACGGTGAAGGATGCCACGGGAGGCTTCAGGGCATTCAGGTCGCGGGCGCTCGAGCGCATCGACATCCGCTCCGTGGCCTCCCAGGGTTACTGCTTCCAGGTCGACCTGCTGTGGCGGGCGCTCGAACGCGGGCTGTCGGTCGTCGAGACCCCCATCACCTTCACCGAGCGCGTTCTCGGGGAGTCGAAGATGAGTGGCTCGATCGTGAGGGAGTCGCTCGTGCGCGTGACGCTGTGGGGTCTCCGTCGTCGGGCGCGGGAGGCCCGCGAGGTCTTCGTGCACCGGCGCAGACTCCCTTCCGTGCGTGCGGGCTACCACAGGGTGGCCGCGGGGTGAGACTGTCCCCAGAACGGGGCTCCGCCTTGGACGGGCGCCGATCGTGGCCTACCCTTGACCGGGTGGCCGCCCCCGGGCGGTCGCGGACCGGCATCCGGAAGGCCTGGTATCCAGCCACGGCTTCCCCCGGATGTGTCGAACCGAACGTCGTCGCCCAGGGCGTCACCGCACGGCTCGTCGCTGCACTTGTCGTGTCAGCGTCTCTGGGCTCTGCGTCGTCGGGCTCTCGGCACCACCACCACGGAAGACCATCGGAGAACCGCCCCTCGTGACCTCCCATCGCTCGTCGTCCCACGCCCTCACGCGTCGCGACGCTCGACGGCTCGCCCAGGTGGCGGCGCCCCCACGCCCGCAGACCCAGCGCAGTATGTTCTCGATGCTCCGCTTCTTCCAGCGCGGGCTCGCCATGGTCGTCGTACTGTTCGCACTCGCGATGTCGGTCTCCTACGTCATCCCGAACGCTCAGGCGTACGAACCCGACGTCGCGGCCGCCGACGCGCAACGCGAGGGCCAGACGCAGATCTCCGAGGCGGTCGCCGGCACCGTGGCCGCACCGACCGTGACGCGCGACGCGTTCGGCGCCACGGCGGCACCTCCGCCGCCTCCACCGCCCACGAGGGTGGCGGTGTCGACGTCGCTCACCCCGTCGTCATCCTCGGCCACTCTTCAATACCCGGTGGCTGCCGGAACCAAAGTGGTCAGCGACTTCGGGCCGCGCAGCTGCTCGGGCTGTTCGAGCTATCACGAGGGCGCAGACCTGGGTGCTCCCGGCGGTTCCCCGATCTGGGCGATCGCCGACGGTGTCGTTATCGAGACCAACGCGCCCGGCTACTCGGCACTCGGGGTGCACGTGCGTCTGCAGCACGTGATCGACGGTCAGATCGTCACGAGCGTGTACGCGCACATGGTCACCGGTTCGATGTCCCTCACGGTGGGCGACACGGTCACGGCCGGTCAGGCGCTCGGAGCCGTGGGATGCACCGGCTCCTGCACCGGCAATCACCTGCACTTCGAGATCCACCCCGGCGGCGGCGCCGCTGTCGATCCGATGGCGTGGTTGGCCGCGAAGCTCGGCTGACCGCCGCTCCGAGCGCGCGGCATCCGGTCGACTCGAATCCGGATGTCGGTTCGGCGCCGAGCCCGGTTTTCCCGGGTTAGCCTGAGGCCATGGGTCGATTCGCGGACAGCTGGCGGTCGCGCCTCCTCTCGACGCTCTCGGGCGACGGCGACGGTCGGCCGCGCTGGGTGGCTGCGATGGAGCAGGGCGACGATGCGGGGTTCTTCGGCCCGGGGTCGGCAGCATGGGCCGTGCACGGTGGCACGGCGACGATGGTCGCCGGCATCCGCGCCCTCCTCATGCAGACCCTCCATCCCGGCGCGATGGCGGGGGTGCACGACTGGTCGCGGTACAGGGAGGACCCCCTGGGGCGCCTCTCGGGCACCATCCAGTGGCTCATCACCGTCACCTTCGCCGACACCGCCCTGGCCGAGCGCGAGTCGTCGCGCGTCGCGAGGTTCCACTCGAGGGTGGCCGGCACCTACGTCGATTCCGCGGGGCTCGAGCGCCCGTACGCCGCCGGCGACCCCGAGCTGCTCTCGTGGGTGCACGTGGTGTTCACCGACGCGTTCCTCAGGTCGCACGAGACGTGGGGTGGGGCGATCCCGGGCGGCGCCGACCGCTACGTGCGCGAGTGGGCGACGGCGGGGCAACTCGTCGGCGTCGTCGATCCACCCCGGTCGGACGCCGAGCTGCGCAGTCAGCTCGATGCCTTCCGTGACGCCGGTGTGCTGAAGAGCGACGAGCGGGTCTTCGAGGCGGTGCGGTTCATCCGCCACCCGCCGTTGCAGCGATCGATGCTGCCGTTCTATGCGGTGATGTTCGCGGGCGCTGTCGCCACCCTGCCCGAGGAGTACCGACGGATGCTCGGCCTCCGCCGATCGCGCCTGCCCGTCGTCTGGGCGACCGGCGTGGTGCTCATGCTCGTGCGCAGGGTGTTGGGCGCGTCGACGACCTCGGAGGACGCCGCGAGGGCGCGCATCGAGCGGCTGCGGCGAACGACCGCAGCGCCCGCCGGGGATGCCGCAGCGCCCGCGGGGGATGAGATGCCCTCCTCCGACCCGCCTCCCGTGACGACCGCCTGACGAGTGGTGTGACCAAGGGCGGGAGTGCCCGTCAGGTCGATGCGTCGACCGTCACGACCACTTTGCCCCGCACCCCGCCGCTCTCAGCGTGCCGGTGGGCGGCGGCGACGTCGTCCATCGCAAAGGCGCGGTCGATCGGCACGACGAGTCGCTTCTCCCGCACCAGCCTGGCGAGGTAGTCGAGATCGCGCCCGTCTCGCCTCGTGGTGACGATCGCGTACCGGGGGTTGCGGCTGCCCGGGAGTCGGGGCACGAGCATCCGCAGACTGTCGACCGACACGGGGCGGGTCGAGACCAGCACCCCTCGGGGGCTCAGCGCGGGCCGCACGGTGTCGAAGGCGAGGCGTCCGGGGGCGTCGAGCACGATGTCCCATCGCTCGCTTCCGTCGAAGGGATCGGTGGTGCGGCGATCGAGCACCGCGTCGGCGCCGAGTCCGCGCAGGTAGTCCTCCCGGCCGGCTCCGGCGACCGCGGTCACCGTCGCGCCGGAGAGCGCGGCGAGCTGCACGGCGAACGAGCCGATGCCACCGGCGGCACCGGTGACGCACACCCTCTGCCCCGCCGTCGCACCGAGAGCCGCCACTCCGCGCAGGGCCTGCAGTGCCGTGAGCCCGGCCAGCGGCAGGGCGGCCGCCTCGGCGTCGGTCATCGACTCCGGCACGAGGGCTGCACTGCGCTGGGGTACGACCGCGAACTCGGACTGGCCTCCTCCCGCGTGACCCAGGAGGGCCATCACCCTGTCGCCGCGTTCGAAGGCCGTCACGGACCGCCCGCAGTCGATGACCGTGCCGACAACGTCGAAGCCGAGCGAGACCGGCGCCCTCTGCAGTCGGGCGAGCGCCACATCACCTCGTCGCAGCATGAGGTCGGTGCCGTTCACGCTCGAGGCCGAGACCGCGATCAGCAGATCCTGCCCGGTCGGGGCGGCGGGCCGCTCCACCTCGTCGACACGGATGACGGCGGACTGACGGAACCCGTGCACTCGGACTGCTCGCATGGTCGAAGGGTACGCGCGGGAGTGCACGGCGGGCTGGGCGCTGGGGATGATTCCGGTCGGCTCGCGGTGACGGCGGTGCGATCTAGGGTGAGACCATGAGCAGGCAGGACGGCAGCGATCGGCAGGTCAGCGCGGCATCCGTCGACAGTTCGACCGCGACCATCCTGCACGTCGACCTCGATGCCTTCTTCGCCTCGGTCGAACTGCTCGATCGCCCAGACCTCGTGGACGTGCCCGTCGTGGTCGCCGGCAGGTCGGCACGCTCGGTCGTGACGGCGGCCAACTACCCGGCGCGCAAGTACGGTGTGCGGTCGGCCATCTCGCTGGGCCAGGCGATGCGGCTCTGCCCGCATGCCGTCGTGCTGCCGCCGCACCGTGAGAAGTACACGCACTATTCGAGGCTCGTGATGGCCATCTTCGACGACGTGACCCCGCTCGTGCAGCGGCTCGGCATCGACGAGGCCTTCCTCGACGTCGCCGGTGCGCGCGGGTTGCTCGGATCACCCGCCGACGTGGGTGCGCTCATCCGGCAGCGGGTGCTGGACGAGACCAGGCTCACCTGCTCCGTCGGGGCGGCGTCGGTCAAGTTCGTCGCGAAGATGGCCTCGCAGCGCGCCAAGCCGGACGGCATGCTCGTGGTGCCCGCCGAGCAGACGCTGGAGTTTCTGCATCCGCTCCCCGTCGGGGCGCTCTGGGGCGTCGGCGAGACTACAGCCCAGGCGCTGGTCTCGCGCGGCATCCGCACGATCGGCGACATCGCGGGCACGCCGCTTGTCGCCCTGCAGCGGGCGGTCGGTGTCGCCGCCGGGCTCAAGCTGCTCGACCTCGCCGCCGGAGTCGATCCGCGCCGGGTCGTGCGCGACGTCGACGAGAAGAGCGTGGGTCACGAGGTGACCTTCGAGGTCGACATCACCGACGCCGAGCTGCTGCGGCGCGAGCTGCTGCGTCAGTCGGATGCCGTCGCCGTGCGCCTGCGGGAGGGCGGGTTCGTGGGGCGCACGATCGTGCTCAAGCTGCGCTACTCCGACTTCACCACGATCACGAGGTCGCGAACGATCGCCGAGCCCACCGACCTCGGTCGCCGCATCTACGAGGAGGTCAGGGGCATCTACGAGGCCCTCGGCGCCCACGACAAGGTGCGGCTCATTGGGGTGCGGGTGGAGCAGCTGTCGTCGGCGTCGGCGCAGGTCGCCTCCCTGTGGGACGAGGACGAGACCTGGCGCGAGACCGAGAGGGCTGTGGACGACGTGGCCGAGCGGTTCGGGCGCACCGCGTTGCGCCCGGCATCCCTGCTCGGTCCGGCGGACCACCTCGTGCAGAAGGGCCGCCTCGGTGATGCGCGCCAGCGCCGGCTCGATCGCGGCGAGTGAGCGCGGCGGGTGGGTGGCATGCCGGGCGCGTCGTTCATGACAGCCTTAGTACCTCGAGCGGTTTGAGCACATGCAGCGCTGTCGCGGCGACTCCGCGTAGCTTCGCGACGGGAACACCGGCGCGATGGAGCAGGGCGAGACTCTGCGCCGTGCCGACGAGGTACTCGGCGAGCGAGTCGGCGTCACCGGCATGGGGCGCGCGCCCTCGCTGACGCGATGCGGTGAGCACCGCCCGCACCGCGCGCACCTGGGCGCTCAGAAGGTCGTCGATCCTGGCCTGCACCGCGGGCGTGAGGGTCGATCGTTCTGCAGCGGTCAGGGTGATGAGGCATCCGGAGGGGCTGGTCGTGGTGCGCAGCCTGGTGAGGATCGCGTCGAACATGCCTCCGACCGCGAGGAGCGCATCGGACGGATGCCGCTGGAGGGCCTCGAGCAAGCGCGCGGCGACGGTCTCCTCGTACCGGGCCAGGCATCGCAGGAACAGTGACTCCTTGTCGCCGAAGGTCGAATAGAGGCTGCTCCGACCGAGCCCGGTCGAGACCACCAACTGATCGATCGTCGTCGCCTCGTAGCCACGCTCCCAGAAGACGGTCATCGCCTTCTCAAGCGCTGCATCCGGAGCGAATTGCTTGCGTCCTGACATGCCGGCAGTCTATCTTGGAACAATCGTTCTTGTAACGATCGTTCCAAGATGCATCCGAAAGCGTCGGATCGCACGGGACGCGAAGAAGGAGGCATCCGATGACACGACTGATCGACAAGCGCGCCATCATCACGGGCGCGACCACCGGGATCGGGTTCGCGACGGCGGCTCAGTTCGTCGACGAAGGGGCTCGAGTGCTCATCACGGGGTCGGATCCCGCGCGTCTCTCCGCGGCGAAGGCCGAACTCGACGCCATCGCCGGCGGCGTGGGGCGTGTCGTCAGTGCCCGGGTCGACGTGCGCGACCTCGCCACGCTCGACGGTCTCGCCGAGCTGGTGCGGTCCGAGTTCGGCGGAGCCGACATCCTCTTCGCCAACGCGGGCGTCACCTACCTCGGAGCGATGGAGCACATGACCCCCGACCGCTTCGACGACGAGATGGCCATCAACCTGCGCGGCACGTACTTCACGGTGCAGAGACTGCTCGAGGTGCTTCAGGACGGCGCGTCGGTGATCCTGAACTCGAGTTGCGTGGCCTCCACGGGCGTCGCCGGGATGACGGTCTACTCGGCGACGAAGGCTGGGGTCAGGTCACTCGCCAGGTCGATGTCGGCCGAGCTGATGCCTCGGCGGATCCGCGTCAACGCCGTCGCTCCTGGACCCATCGACACTCCGTTGTACAGCAAGATGGGGCTCTCCGACGAGCAGCTCGGCGCCATGATCGAGGGCACCCTCGCGAGAACCCCGCTCGGCAGGACAGGGAGAGCGGATGAGGTCGCGCGGGTCGTCACGTTCCTCGCGAGCGACGACTCGAGTTACCTCCTCGGGGCGGAGATCCCGGTCGACGGCGGGTGGACTGCGCTGTGACAGCCGGCAGGCCGATCAGGCGATTGGCTTCGCGGTGGAATGCCCTCGTCTTCGGCGGGCTGCTGTCGGCACTCATGACGGTGGTCGTCTCCGGGATCAGCACATTGAGATCGCTCGGATGGGAGGACATCTCCGCTCGCGAGGTGCGAGGCGCCACGAGCGGGCTCGCCCGCCCTCGCCCCAGCGCCGAAGCTCGGGTTATGGCCCCTTCCGTGCCGCTCGATCGGGCCACAACTCGGGGTTCGGTGGCTGGTCGGCGGGTGGCAGGTCGGGGGTGTGCCGTGCGCTTCAGCAGGAGTTCTCGGCGACACGCCGTCGGCGCTGGCCGGTTCGCACGGCGTGTCGCGAGAACTCCTGCGCAGCGATACGGGTCAGCCGAGGATTGCGGCGCTGTGCCCGGGTAACGTGACGGCGTCCGAGGTCACCTTCACCGCGGCATCCGTCCCGAGCAACAGCGACCCGCCGTGCGGCAGCGACCCACCGTGCAACAGCGACCCGGTGAGCGGCAGAGTCACCGGCGTCGCCGTGAAGTTGACAGCGATCGTGGTGCTGCCACGGTGGATGACCATCCACCGCTCGGCGGCATCGTCGCGGTAGTCGACGCCGAGCTCAGACCAGCGAGGGTCGGTCAGGTCGGGCACGGTCCTGCGCAACACCGCGAGCCGGCGATAGACCTCCAGCAGCCTCGCGTGGTCGCCGACCGTCACCTCCGACCAGTCGAGCCTCGAGTTCTCGAACGTGGAGCGGTGCTGGGGGTCGGGCACGACATCCGGATCCCACCCCATCTTCTCGAACTCGCGGATGCGGCCCTCGGCCGTCGCCTTTCCGAGTTCGGGCTCCGGATGCGACGTGAAGAACTGCCAAGGAGTGCTCGCGCCCCACTCCTCACCCATGAACAGCATCGGGGTGAACGGACCTGCGAGGGTGAGAACCGCCGCGATCGCCAACTGTCCGGTGTCGAGCGTGGCCGACAGCCTGTCGCCGATCGCCCGGTTTCCGATCTGGTCGTGGTTCTGGTTCGCGACGACCAGTCGCCACGTGTCGGTTCCCGCGGTGTCGATCGGGGCCCCGTGATCGGCCTCGCGGAACGAGGAGTAGGTGCCGTCGTGGTAGAAACCGCGCGTGAGCACCTTTCGGAGCGCCTCGAGTCTCTCGAAGTCGGCGTAGTAGCCGGTGGTCTCCCCGGTGAGCGCGACGTGCACCGCGTGATGGAAGTCGTCGCTCCACTGCGCGGCCAGACCGTGCCCGCCGGTGTCGCGGGAACGGAACATGACCGGATCGTTGAGATCGGACTCCGCGATGAGTGACAGGGGCCGCCCGAGGAATGCCGACAGTGCCGCTGTCTCCTCGGCGAGCTCCCGGAGGATGTGCTTCTCCGAGGTGTCCACGAGGGCGTGCACCGCATCGAGCCTGAGACCGTCGACGTGGTAGTCGCGCATCCACAATGCGGCGTTGTCGAGGATGAGGCGGCGCACCTCCTCGCGGTCGAGATCGATCGAAGCGCCCCAGGTGTTGCTGCTCTCGGCGTGCATGATCGGCGCGTACCCCTGCAGGTAGTTGCCGCTCGGGCCGAGATGGTTGTAGACGACGTCTTGGATGACAGCGATCCCGCGCGCATGGCAGGCGTCGACGAACCGCTGATAGGCCTCGGGGCCTCCGTAGGCTTCCGAGACGGTGTACCAGAGCACCCCGTCGTAGCCCCAGTTGTGCGTGCCGTTCACGCCGTTGACCGGCAGCAACTCGATGAAGTCGACGCCGATCGACTGAAGGTGGTCGAGCTTGTCGATGGCTGCGTCGAGGGTTCCCTCCGGAGTGAACGTGCCGAGGTGCAGTTCGTAGATCATGCCGCCGGCGAGTTGTCGGCCGGTCCACGCGTCATCCGTCCACTCGAACGCCGCCGGGTCGAACGCGCGCGAGAGTCCGTGCACGCCGTCCGGCTGCCGCAGCGACCGTGGATCGGGCACCGGCGAATCGGCGTCGTCGATGATGAACCCGTAGTCGGAGCCGACCCCGATCGTCGACTCGACCTCGAACCAGCCCGTCTCGGAGCGGGACATCGGATGCCGCGCACCGTCGACCACGAGGGTGACGCGCTCCGCGAGCGGAGCCCACAGCGTGGTGACACCGTGCAGGGTCATGCCTGCACCTCGTCGTCGGTCGCCGGTTCGGTGGGAGTCACGGGCTCGACCGCGGCGGACGCATCCACCGGGGTATCGGCCGGCACCAGCAGCGCGACGGGGTATCTGTCGAGGAGCGCCGCGACGCCCACGACCCCGCCGTCGAAGAGTTGACCGGTGATCGCATCCACGACGGGGCGCCCGGCGAGCTCGATCGTGGTGTCGCCCCAGCCGCCGGCGGCCGCGAGTCCGATCGGGAGCCTCGTGGCCACGGTCACGACGTCGCCGCGATCGAACGCGATCACGTGGGCCGCCCGCTCGCCGTAGGCGGGCACCGGCGCGTACCTGGTGAACCACCCCGGGCGGTCCCTGCGCAGGCGGAGCGCGCGAGAGGTGACGAGCAGTTTCGCGGCACCGGAGTCGTCGACGTCGGGCAGCGTGCCGCCGTCGATCGCGGCGAGGTACAACTGACGCAGGTCGAAGTCGACGGGCCGACGGTTGTCGGGGTCGACGAGCGACATCTCCCACAACTCGCTGCCCTGGTACACGTCGGGCACGCCGGGAGCGGTGAGCTGGATCGCCTTCGCCGACAGTGAGTTCGACCATCCCGCGGCCGTGATCGTCTCGAGGAGCCCCTCGATCAGGCCCACCACGTGCTCGTCGTCGAATGCGCTGTCGACGAGTGCGTGCATCCGCGCCTCGAAATCCTCGGAGGGGGCGGTCCACGTGGTCGAGTCGCCCGCCTCGCGCGCCGCCTTCTCGGCGTACGCGTGGAGGCGCTCCCGCGATGCCGGCCAGGCTCCGACGATCGATTCCCAGAGCAGTTGTTCGAGGGGACCGTCGCCGAGTGGTGCGGCCTCCCTCAACGCCAGCAGGGTTCGCTCCCACTCCTCGGGGATCTCGGCGAGCACGTCGATCCGCGCGCGCACGTCCTCACCGCGCTTGGTGTCGTGGGTCGACAGGGTCGTGAGCGACGCGGGGAAGGCGGCCTGCCGCTGCTGCTGCCGACGATGGAACTCGGCGACGTCGATCGAGAACTCCGCGGGGTCGGCCCCGACCTCGGTCAGCGAGCCGAGGCGGCTGTAGCGGTAGAACGCGGTGTCTTCCACGCCCTTGGCCATCACCATCCCCGAGGTCTGCTGGAACCGCACGGCGGCCGGATGACCCGGGGTCGCGAGCACCGGCGCGAGCGCCTCGATCTCGCCGGCGAGGTCGGGTCGGTGTCGCAGCGCGAGTTCGACGGCCTCGTCGAGGTGCTCCCGCCCGAGCGGCAGGTAGGAGCGGTACACGGGGAAGCAGGTGAGCAGTTCGGCGATGGCGTCGACGGTGGCGTCGGCGGTGGGGGAGATCGCGGAATCGGGCACCGGCGTCTCGGGAGCCCGCGCGCCGAGCTCGCGCTCGATCCTCAGCACCTCCGATCGCAGGATGCCGTCGGCGATCCCGCGCTTGGTGTCGTGGATCATCTCGGCGAACGAGATCGTCTCCGGCGTGTCGCGCAGACGGGAGTCGAGGGCGTCGAGCGCCTCGCGACCGGCGGGGTCGACGAGCACCCGATCGATGTCGGCGAGGGCGTCGTATCCGGTGGTGCCGGCGGTCGCCCAGGTCGTGGGCAGCTGCTCGTCGCCCTCGAGGATCTTCTCCACGAGCACGTAGGCACCGCCGGTCGCCGCGGCGAG
>JBEANR010000136.1:0-20775 GCA_041165365.1 Actinomycetota bacterium
CCACCCACAGACGCCGACGGGCACCCGCCGATGAGGAATCGATCTTCCAGACACGCCGCCGCCCATGAGGATTGTGTCGGCATCACCGCGACGAGGACGAACGTGGCGCAAAAGATCGCAATACCGACTACTGATCGACTAAGTGCAGACATCGGAACCCGCCCAAACATCGCGTCGGTCAACCACGATCTGGCCCGACTCCAAGCCCGCCTCGACGAATCCGACTTCGAAGGCCTGTTCATTCGGCCGGCTCGGTAGAACGACCGAGACCCCATCTCCGTCTACAACGTCGACGTTCTCGATGTTGAGACACACATAAATGCTGACTACTTCAGACCCGTTGTCCGTTGCTTGCATCTTGATCCCTCCAACCTTGGTCGCGCCGATGGTCCGATACGAGTTGTCTCGAAAGTTGGTGAAGCTTTCTAGCGCCTGATCTCGAGCGCTACCCGTCGCTACATCGTCGATTCGCTCAGGCCGAGCTCCTCCGTCCATGAGCACGGAATCGAGGGTCGCCTGGAATGCCGCATACGCCTCCGTCGCCGCCGCCAACGCCTCCTCCTCCGACGCGAAGAGGGGAGCATCAGACGACGTCGGCGTCGGAGTCGGCTCCGGATCCGCGGGAACGCAACCGGACAGAGCGAGGAGCGCGGCGAGAGCCAGCGCACACCCACCCGGTCGCTGATGCGTGCGCGTCGACATCCTCCGACGGTAGGGCACCTGCCGGGCACCGCGCCAGAATTGTCCACAGGTGACCGACCACCCGGTGTGGGGAGGAGACCTCAGCGCCTCAAGACCTCAGCGACTCAGCGCGCCAACCGGTTGGCGTCGTCGAGACCACCGATGCGCTCGAGAGCGGCGATGAAGACGGCAGACGCGGGATCCTCGATCACGTGGTGGTTGAGATACACGCCCTGCAGCCACGACTGTACCTCGACCTGCGACAAGCCCACGCGGTCCCAGTCGACGCCGGGCACGGGCGCGGTGCGCGGCTGTTCGGTGCGGGAGTCGAGCCAGGCCCGGGCGATCGGGATGTCGGGCTCCGCGTCATCCGGATCCCACACCAACTCGATCGGATGGTCGTCACCGTCGACGTGCCGCTGATCGACCCGCCCGGACCCGAGCCAGGGCAACGTGAGAATGGCCCCTTCGATCTCGATCTCGAGGAGGTCGAGTTGGGCCGGATCGGTCTCGCAGACGTAGATGGTGTACCCCTCGTCGTGCCACGCCGCAGCCTCACCGGCGTCTTCCTCGAGGCCGGGCATGAGAGCGTGAACGTCGCGCGCGAAGAGGGTCGCCCAGGCGAGCAGCGCCTGAGTCTCGGCGCGGGTGAACGGACTCAGGTCGGTGGTGTCGCCCGATCGACCGTGGAAGTGGTGCTCGACGCCGTCATCCGTCACGTCGAGATGCAGCTGCCGGTGCTCGTAGTCGATCGAGACCGCCGTGGTGCGGGTGTCATCGTCCCATTCGGCGTCGAGCTCGGGGTGCTCGAGGCCCCGGGGCAGCGACATCGTGGCGGCGCGCTTCTGTCCCAGGTTGAGCACCACCTGCATGCTCGACGTCGGAAGGCGCGGAAAGTCGTCGTTCACCGGTCCAGTGTGCCACTCCGACGGGGTGCCTCCGGTACCGTGCGCGGCGGTCGCATGGTCGGCGACCGGCGGGATCTCAGCACGCCACACCCCCAGACACCTCGACGGCGACCGACTCGCCGCCCGTCGGGGTGATCGTGATCGTCGCGGCGGGGATGGCGGTGCTGTCGGTTTCGGGCGACGGCTCGCCGAACGGCGTGTCGACCGAGAGGGTGTACGTGCCGGTCGCCTCGGTGAACGACCGCGTGACCGGGTCACCCAGCGACGAACCGGCATCATGGGTGAACTGCAGAAGCGCACCGTCGATCCGCAGGATCGCCTTCTCGGCGCCCTCGTACATCACGAGGTCCGCCGGGTCGGCATCGCGCATGAGCTGGATCGCGCACCCCGATTCCATCACGGTCAGGTCGGCTCCGGTCAGCGTTCCGAGGGCGAAGGTCGGCTGCGGGTCGGACGTCGCCGAAGCGGTCGGCGACGGCGTCGACGTCTCGGATGCCTCAGCGGATGCCGACGGGTTGGGCCTCGGCTCCACGGTCGACGGGCTGCATCCGCTCAACAGGGCAACACCCCCCACGATGGCGACGGCAGCGGTCAGGCCTGATGAGCGGATCATGATGCGCCTCCGAGAGTCGGATGGACGGTCGCGCGGGCGTCCGCGGGCCTGGCGAGAGTGTGGCAGAGCCGACGCGTCGAGGGAACGGATGATGCGCGATCGTCACCGCGAGGAATCGGGGATCGAATCCCGGGCGAGCATCGTGGCCCCGGCCACCGCCGCGGGCATCACGATCACGGCAGCGCCGGGGATGAGGAAAAGCAGGTAGGTCGCGATGCCGAAGCCGAGGGTCGTCGCGCGGCGGGAGCCGAGCATCCGGCGTCTGTCGCGGAGTCGGAGGCCGCGCGCGTCGAAGGCGAAGCCGCTGAGCTCCAGCGAGAGGAACCATCCGCCCAGGAGAGCGCCGGCGATCGGGGCACCGAGTTGGCCGACGACGGGCACGAACCCCGCGGCGAACAGCAGAAGCCCCACCGAGGCCGTCGCGAGGAAGAGGCGGATGCCGTTGCCGAGACCGCGGGAGGCGGAAGACCAGAACGACTCCTCGAGGTCGGCCGGAGCATCGCCGAGCCGAGCCTCGACGGCGCGCCAGATGCGCTCGTAGAACGGGTCGCCCACCGTGAGCGTCACGGCGACGAAGGTGAACACCCCGAGGATGACGACGCCGGCGACGAGTGCCACCCCGATGAAGAACCGCACCGCGTAACGGGGCGCCGTCGCCCAATCGTCGACGAACGGGGTGGCCCAGGCCGCGATCACGTCGAGGTTCATCGCGAAGGCGACGATGCCGACGGCGTAGACCGATCCGACGATGAACGCGGGGAGGGCTCCGAGCAGCATGAGGCGAGGGGAGGTGATCCACAGCCGCAGGCCCCTGGCGAGGTAGCCGGTTCCCGCGGCGAGTCGTCGGGCGACACCGGGAGGCCCCGCCGGTGCGGTCCGTGCGACAGGAGGCGCGTCCACCGTCAGCGCGAGAGGAGGGGGGAGCGTTCCGGGTGCTTCTCGAACCATGTGGCGACATACGAGCAGGCGGGGATGATGCGCTTGCCGCCCGACTTCTCGACGTCGTCGACGGCGAAGGTCACGATCTCGCCCGCCAGGCCCTGTCCGCGGAAGGCGGGAGTGGTCACGGTGTGGGTGAACGAGATCGACGAGGCCGACTCGTCGTAGTCGACCGACGCCGCCAGTTCGCCGTCGAGGTGGAGCGCGTAGCGGCGGGCATCCGGATCGTGGGTGAGGGCGCGGTGGGGATGACCGGCGGCAGGTGTCGTGTTCACCACTCCAGAGTAGAACCCCCTCGCCGCCCCGCGCGGGTCGATGGCTCCTGCACCGGAGGTCGTCGGCTCGACTTCTGCACGGATCCGGTGGGAACCCCCCGCGGGTCGCACGGTGCGCGCCACCCTCTCTCCATGACGATCCCCGCCTACGAATCCACCATCACCGAGCCCGTCACGACGGACGCGCTCATTCAGCAACGGGTGTCCGCGCTCGTCGGCCACGCCTGCCGGCGGCAGTTCTGGTTGCTGTTCCTCGACGATCGATCGGTGCAGTTGCCGCTGCTCGTTCCGATCGGCGACCCTCCGGCGTACCCGCAGCCCGAGAGCGACGCTCTGCTCGAGATGGTCGAACACGCCGCGGAGTCGGTCGGCGCGGCATCCGTCGTGGTGGTGATCGAGCGCTACGCCGATGAGACCCTCACCCCGAGCGACCTCGCGTGGGCCGCGTGGCTCGACGCGGCATTCCGCGAACACGACGTCACGCTGCGCGGGATGCTGCTGAGCCATCGTCGGGGCGTGCGATGGATCGCGAAGGACGACTACGGCTTCTGACGCTTTCGCGACAGGGGTGGGACTCGCGCTGGGAGGTCGCGCTCGGAGCTCATGCTCGGAGGTCATGCTCGGAGCGCGAGCGCGAACGGCAGGACCGCGCTGGCACCCGCCCGCCTCAAGGCGCGACCTGCGACGGTGATGGTCCACCGGCTGTCGACGAGGTCGTCGACGAGCAGAACGGGGCCCTTAGATCGTCCGTCGAACGTCTCGGGAACGGTGAAACGGTCCCACACCGCCGCGAGGCGGTAGGCGCTGTTGCCGCCGGAATCTCCTAGGGGGCCACCGTCGACCGCGTCCATCGCGCCGAGGTACGGCAGCCGACCGGCCTCGGCGAGCGCCGAGGCCACCGATTCGACCAGGAGCGGATGACGGCGGGAGGGCACCGAGATCACCGCGACGGGCCGCTCGTCCCACCCCCACTCCGCAAGCACGCGGACGCAGGCGGCGACGAGGGCGGCACTCGCCGGCGCGTCGAAGGAGCCGGCGGCGAAGACGGATCGGAGAGTGCCACCCCAACCGAGATCGGTGAGCCTGGCCAGGGCCCGACCCTCGCTCACCCTGTCGCCCGCGGCGATGGTGCCCTTCGCCGCGATGCCGAGCCGGTCCATACCGCTCGGCCACTGTGCGCGAGCGTCGATGGGCACGCCGACGCGGTCGAGCGACCCGGCGGCCACGGACGCGGCATCCGAGGCGACCGACGTGGCGAACCAGTCGCCGGCACATCGGTCGCACCGTCCGCACGGCGCTGCGGTGTCGTCATCCAGTGCTCGCTGGAGGAACTCCATGCGACACCCCGTCGTCACCTCGTAGTCGAGCATCGCCTGCTGCTCCACGACGCGGGCCGCCGAGATGCGGGCATACCGTTGCGCGTCGTAGACCCACGGGCTGCCCGTGGCCACCCACCCGCCGCGCACCCGTCTGACCGCACCGTCCACATCGAGCACCTTCAGCAGCAGCTCGAGAGGGCTCCGTCGGAGGTCGACACGAGCTTCGATCGCCGGGGTCGACAGCGCCGTGCCGCCGAGCTGGTCGATCACCGCGAGCGCCTTGCCCTCGACGGGCATCGAGGCCGATGCGAAGTACTGCCAGATCGCCTCGTCCTCTGGGCCGGGGAGCAGCAGCACATCGGCGTTGGATGTCGCGCGGCCCGCCCGCCCGACCTGCTGGTAGTAGGCGACCGGAGACGACGGGGCTCCGAGGTGCACGACGAACCCGAGGTCTGGCTTGTCGAACCCCATGCCGAGAGCGCTCGTGGCGATCAGCGCCTTGACGGAGTTGTCTTTGAGTGCGCCCTCGAGCCTCTCGCGGTCGGCCGGGTCGGTGCGGCCCGTGTAGGCGTGCACCTCGTGACCGGCATCCCGCAACAGCCTCGCGGTGTCCTCGGCGGCCGACACCGTGAGCGCGTAGATGATGCCGCTGCCCGGCAGGTCGACGAGATGGGTGAGCAGCCAGGCCAGCCTGGCCTTCGCGTCGGGCAACCTGAGCACACCGAGCCGGAGGGATGCCCGGGCGAGTGGCCCTCGGATGGTGACGACCCCCGGCCCGTCGCCACCTGTGGCCGCAGCACCCAATTGCTCCGCGACATCCTCGACGACACGGCTGTTCGCGGTCGCCGTGGTCGCCAGAACCGGGACCGAAGCCGGCAGCGACTCGATGAGGTCGCGCAGTCGACGGTAGTCCGGGCGGAAATCGTGCCCCCAGTCGGAGATGCAGTGCGCCTCGTCGACCACGAGCATGCCCGCGCGTTCGACCAGCGCGGGGAGTTGCTCGTCGCGAAACGCCGGGTTGTTGAGCCGCTCGGGTGACACGAGCAACACGTCGACCTCGTCGCGTCGCAGGCTTTCGAGTACATCGGTCCACTCGTGCGCGTTCGCCGAGTTGATCGCGACGGCGCGGACGCCGGCCCGTGAGGCGGCGGAGACCTGATCGCGCATGAGGGCCAGCAACGGCGACACCAGAATGGTCGGCCCCGCGCCGCGTCGTCGCAACAGCAGGGTCGCGACGAAGTACACCGCGGATTTGCCCCACCCCGTGCGCTGCACGACGAGGGCGCGGCGACGCCCGTCGACGAGGGTCTCGATCGCCTCCCACTGACCATCGTGGAACTCGGCGGACTGCGAGCCGACCAGATCTCGGAGGACGGCGAGGGCATCGGCTCTGGTGTCGGTCATCCCCTCAGCCTGTCAGGTGCGTCCGACGGCGGATTCCGGGGGTCGCGGTGGCCTGGACGCGCGGCCCGTTCCGCGCACTCCGCGCGTCCCGCGCATTCCCGCGCGCTCGCGGAAGAACTGCGGCACCCGCACGAATGAGGGAGTTCTGGGGCGGCGATGACGGTTTCTCCCTCATCCGTGAGGCCGCCGCGGCGACAGCCGCCCAGCACCAGGGCCCCGCACCGCGGACGAGCGGTGCGCGACTCAGTGGGGGAGTGCTGCTTCGATCGCGGAGACGATGGCCGGGTCATCCGGTTCCACAACCGAGCGGTACCTGCGGATGTCGCCGGCGGGCGTCACCAGGAACTTCTCGAAATTCCACTTCACCCGCCCCGCCGTGCCCGAGGCATCGGGTGCCGTCACGAGCTCCGCATAGAGCGGGTGTCGCTTGCCGCCGTTGACCCGGAGCTTCTCGAAGATCGGGAACGTGACCCCGTACGTCGTCGAACAGAACTCGGCGATCGCGTCGGCCGATCCGAATTCCTGCAGAAACTGGTTGCTCGGGAACCCCAGCACGGTGAAACCGCGGCCCTCGTACCTCTTCTGGAGCTGCTCTAGCCGGGCGTACTGGGGCGCGAATCCGCACTTCGAGGCGACATTGACGACCAGCACGACCTTGTCGGCGAACTCGCCGAATGTGGTGGTGCGGCCCTCGAGCGTGGTGAGCGGGATATCGGAGGAGACCATCCCGTCAGGCTACGCCTGTGACCGGAGGACGATCCGCCCACTACGGCGTCGGGAACCCGCCGTTCACGTTGAGCGTCTCACCGATCACGAAACTCGCCTCCTCGGAGGCGAGGAACACATACGCGGGCGCGAGCTCCGCCGGCTGACCCGACCGACCGAGCGGGGTGTCCTTGCCGTACTCGGGCAGCTTGTCGGTCGGGAACCCGCCCGAGACCTGCAGAGCCGACCATGTCGGGCCCGGAGCCACGACATTGACCCGGATGCCGCGCGGGGCGAGCTGCTGCGCGAGCGCCTTCGAGAAGTTGTTGACCGCTGCCTTGGTCGCCGCATAATCCACGAGGAACGGGATCTGCTTGTACGCCTCCAGCGACGCCGTGTTGATGATCGCCGACCCGGGCTCGAGATGGGGGAGCGCCGCCTTCGTGATCCAGAACAGCGCGAAGACGTTGGTGTGCATCGTCTCGGCGAATTGCTCGTCGGTGACGTCCTCGAGGCGCTCGACCGCCACCTGCTTGCCCGCATTGTTGACCAGGATGTCGAGCCCGCCGAGCCCCTCGACGGCCTCGGCCACGAGCGACCTGCAGAACGCGGCATCGGTGATGTCGCCCGGGATCGCGACGGCGACGCGCCCCTCGGCCTCGATGAGCGAGACGATGCGCCGGGCATCCGATTCCTCCGCGGGCAGATAGCAAAGCGCGACATCCGCACCCTCCCGAGCGAACGCGATGGCGACCGCGGCACCGATACCGGAGTCGGCGCCGGTGATGAGCGCTCGGCGGCCGAGGAGGCGACCGGACCCCCGGTACGAGTCCTCGCCCAGATCGGGTACGGGCTGCATCTGCGCGTCGAGGCCGGTGCCGCTCTGCCGTTGCTCTGGCGGTGTGACCGACGGGTACCTGCTGCGCGGGTCGACCAGGGGCCGTCGCGCGGCGTTGGCGTCATCCTGCGTAACCGTCGAAGACTGGATGCTGGGCTCGAACGCTGTCATGGTGATCCTCTCGTCGATCCGACAGTAGGCCTCGCCCGCGGCGCGGCGCCGAGGGTTGACAGGCCGGCCGCAGTCGGTGCGACTGTCGCGGCCGCCGCAGCACGGCAGGCGCCCCGCCGGCGGCCCGGGGCCGGCCGGCCGGGCGCACGCGGCCGAGTACGCGGCCGCGCACAGCCAGCCCCCGTCGCCCGCTCAGCCCGCGTTCGGCTGCAGAGCAGTCCGGACCGGTAGTGTCGGCGGGGGCCGTCCGCGGTCCCCATGATTCCTGCCAGCCTGCGCCGCACTCTGTCGCACGCCGACGCACGCCGACGACGGTCGGCCTTCCCACGAGAGCGAACGGATGCCCGACAGCCCGATCTCGGCGACGCCGTACGAGGTGCTCGGAGTCGCGTCATCCGCGTCCACCGACGAACTTCGACGCGCCTATCGCCGGATGCTGCGCGAGACCCACCCAGACACCGGGGGAGACGCCACGCGCTTCCAGGCGGTGCAGAAGGCGTGGGAGCGGGTGGGCACCCCGACGGCCAGAGCCGACTTCGACCGCACCGGCCCGCGCTCGGCGGGTGACCCAGGCGAGACGGGGCACAGTTGGGCGACTCCGGCGTCTCGTCCGCGCCAGGACACCCGCCCGAAAGCTCGCGCCTACGGGCACCCCGGCGGATGGCGGCGCGAACGTTACCTGGCGCTGATCAGGGAGTGGGTCGGACGCGGCGAGGAGATCCCCGACCCGTACGATCCGGCGCTGGTGAGGAGGGCACCGAGGGAGATCCGGCACATCCTCGCGGATGCGATCGCCGAGGAGGCGACCGCGCGCACCCTCGCCGGGCTCGGCATCGGGTACACGGTCTGGCACGATGTCGCGACCGGCGCTCCGGGTGCGCCCGACGAGAAGATCGATCATGTCGTGCTGGGTCCGACCGGCCTGTTCGCGGTGCTCTCCGAGGACTACGGCTCAGCGGTGCGCACACGGCGCGGCGAACTCGTCGGAGAGGGCGTCGGCGACGACCGTCCGTTCCACGACCTCGCGCGTCGAGCGAAGACCCTGACCCGATCGCTGCGCATCCGGTTCACCGCTCTGGTCATCGTGCTGCCGGATGACGCGATCGACTCGTCACTGCTCGAGGTCGGGTCCGTGCGCGGCGCGGCGACCATCGCGGTGCGGGCGTCATTCCTCCCCGCGTTCCTGCGAGACGGACCGGCCGGCGGCGCGCTCGTCTCCGGCAATGACCTGTTCGATGTGCGCACCCGGCTTCAGTCCGGCATCCGTCTCATCGGTTGATCGACCTCGTCAGCATCCTCGAACTGCGTGATCCACTCGAGACCTGAGTAGTGGCGTGGCCGAGGGCGAATGCAGGGGCCCCTTCTCTGGTCTCGTGGGCCGGGGCGGCGGCACCCGCCTGACGGTCAGACGGCGTCAGTGAGGGCTGCGAACTCATCGTCGGTGAGCTCGATACGGGCACCGCCAACGTTGTCGTCGAGGTGGGCGACGCTCGACGTGCCGGGGATGGGCAGCATGACCGGTGAGCGCTTCAGCAGCCACGCGAGCGCGAGCTGAGACGGCGTCGCGTCGTGCTTCTGCGCCAGCGTGGTGAGCGGGCCGCCCTCGCCGACCAACTGCCCGGTGGCGAGGGGGAACCACGGGATGAAGGCGATGTTCTTCTCGGTCGCGTAGTCGAGCAGCGGCTCCGCGTCGCGGTGAGCGAGGTTGAAGAGGTTCTGCACCGACGCGATGGTGGCGAACTCCGAAGCCGCCTCGAGCTCGGCGACCGTGACCTCGCTCAATCCGATGTGGCGGATCTTGCCCTCGTCCTGCAGGAGCTTCAGCTCCCCGACCTGATCGGCGAGCGGCACCTTCGCGTCGATACGGTGCAGTTGGAAGAGATCGATCCTGTCGAGTCCGAGGGTGCGAAGGCTCATCTCGGCCTGCTGGCGCAGATACTCCGGTCGGCCGACGGGACGCCAGTCGCCGGGGCCGGATCGGGTCAGCCCGGCCTTGGTCGCGATCACGACATCGTCGGCGTAGGGGTGGAGGGCCTCGTGCAGGAGGCGCTCCGCGACGACCGGGCCGTAGGAGTCCGCGGTGTCGAAGAAGGTCACGCCGAGTTCCACCGCCCTGCGCAGAACACGCACCGCCTCGGCGGGATCCTCAGGCTCACCCCACACGCCGTCTCCGGTGAGCTGCATCGTGCCGTAGCCGAGACGGACGACGGGCAGGTCACCGCCGAGAAGGAAGGTGCCGGATGCCGAAGCGGGGAGGATCGTGTTCGTGGTCATGGGATCAAGGGTAGAACGGCTGGACAGCGCCCGCGACTGACGGTTGGCTGGAATCATGAGCGCACTCATCCCCGACGACTACCTCCCCCTCCTGCAGAATGCGAACTACGGACACCTCGGCACCATCCGCCCGGATGACACGGTTCAGGTGAACCCGATGTGGTTCGAGTACGACGATGGCGTCGTCAGGTTCACCCACACGACGAAGCGCGGCAAGTTCCGCAATCTGCAGCACAACCCCTCGATGGCGCTGTCGGTCATCGACCCGACGAACCCGTTCCGGTATCTCGAGGTGCGCGGCACCCTGATCGACACCGTCGCGGACCCCGACGGGGTGTTCTACGTGAGGCTCGGCCGACGCTACGGCAACCCCGATCAGCAGCCGCCCGCCGATCGGGCGGACCGCGTCATCCTGGTGATGAGGATCGAGAGTTCGACCCGCCAGTAGCCGTACCGGATGCTCCGCTCACCGGTCGACTCAGCGGAGATCGCAACACTCGCCGTTCACAACTCAGGCGAGTTGGTCGACAGCCCGCTGAGAACCCGGATTCGGGAGCCCGACCGCCCGGCAGCCTGAGTTGCGAACCACCACACTCGATGTGATCGGTGGTGCAGACGCTCCCGCTCCCCGGCGTCGGGAGGGGCGCCAGACCTCACCGCACCCGAGGGTTAGAGTGGAACGCCGCTGCGGGGCCGGATGAGGAGATTCGTGTGAAGGTCATCAGCTACAACCTCCGCAAGAATCACGCGAGAGGCGAACTCATCGACCTCGTCGACGCGTTCCAGCCGGATGTGCTCTGCCTCCAGGAGTGCGACACGAGCGAGGTGCCGGCGGAAGTCGGATCACTGCATCTCGCAGACTCGACCAAGCGCAATCGACTCGGCCTCGCCGTCTACTACCGTCGTGACAGGTACACGGCCCTGTCGACGAAGGCGTTCGCCCTCAAGAAATCCCTGCACGACAGGGTGCTCGCCCCCGCCCACGAGAGACTCCTCGGAACCAGGCTGGTCGACGAGGAGGCCGGCCGGGAACTCGTCGTGGCCTCGTTCCACGCGGCGCCGCTCACCGCGCTCAACTCCCTGCGACGCAATCAGATCAAGGCCGCGCACGCCGAACTGCGGGAACTCGGCAGAGGGCTCCCCGCCCTGATGGTGGGCGATTACAACTACCCGTTCTTCACAGACAACCTCGGCGAGAAGGTGCGGGAGACCGGCTACGACCTGTCGCTCAGCGACCGCACGACCTACACCAACTACAAGTTCTTCAAGGGTCACTTCGACTTCGTCACCTCGGTCGGACTCACCATCGGCAACGTCGAGACGCTGCCCCGCGGGGCGTCCGACCACATGCCGATCCTCGTGACAGCGGACTACCGCGCCATGGCAGTGGAGTCCGACGCGGCCTGAGCCGCAGCATCCGACGGGGCTCGTCAGCATCGACGGGCTCGTCAGCATCGACGGGGCTCGGACGCATCGTCGGGGTTCGTCAGCGCTGGAAGCGGTCGGGTACTCCGTCGCCGTCGTCGTCCACCGCGTCGTCGGCCTGGATCCTCCGATAGTGCCGGTTGCGGACCCTGAGGATGACGGTCGCGAGAACCGCTGCGAGCAGAGATCCCGCGAGGATGCCCACCTTCGCGTGATCGTCGCTGACCGAACCCTGCCCGAAGCTGAGCTCGCTGATGAGCAGACTCACCGTGAATCCCACGCCGGTGAGCATCGAGAGCCCGATCACGTCGATCCATTCGAGGTCGGGATCGAGCCTCGCCCTGCTCACGGAGGTCACGAGCACGGTCGCGCCGAGCACACCGACCACCTTGCCGACCACGAGCGCGAGCATGATGCCGATGGCGATCGGATCCACGAACGAGGCGCGGAGACCGTCGAGACCGCCGACGGCGACCCCCGCCGAGAAGAAGGCGAAGACCGGCACCGCGAAGCCGGATGAGATCGGCCTGACCCTGTGCTCGAAGTGCTCGGCGAGACCGGGCCCGGCCTCGGGGCCCCCGTTCTTGCGGCTGCGGAGCACCGGTACCGCGAAGCCGAGCAGCACTCCGGCCACGGTCGCGTGGACCCCGGACTCGTGTACCAACGTCCAGGTGGCGGCGGCCAGCGGCAGCAGCAGGTACCACGCGCGCACGCGCCGCTGCACCAGGAGCGTGAACACTGCGAGCGGGATGACGGCCAGCAGCAGGTACAGGGGTGCGAGGTCATCCGTGTAGAAGATCGCGATGATGGTGATGGCGATGAGGTCGTCGACCACGGCGAGGGTGAGAAGGAAGGTGCGCAGGCCCGCTGGCAAGTGGGTGCTGACCACGGCGAGCACGGCGAGCGCGAAGGCGATGTCGGTCGCTGTCGGGATCGCCCAACCGCGGAGCGCATCGCCGCCGGTGCCGAGGTTCACGACCGTGTAGATGATCGCCGGCACCGCCACACCACCGATCGCCGCGGCGACGGGCACGACCGCCTTGCTGAACCGCCGCAGCTCTCCCGCGACGAACTCGCGTTTGAGCTCGAGCCCCGCGACGAAGAAGAAGATCGCGAGGAGTCCGTCGGCCGCCCAGGTGCCGAGACTGAGATCGAGGTGGAGAGGGGCCGGGCCCACCGTCACGTCGCGCACGGAGAAGTAGCCGTCGGCGAGCGAGGAATTGGCCCAGACGAGCGCGATGACCGTCGCGATGAGCAGAAGGATGCCGCCGACGGTCTCCTTGCGCAGGATGTCGCCGACGCGCACGTTCTCGGCCCAACTCGGGCGGGAGAACAACGAGGAACGCGGGGAGTCAGAGGTCATGGGGCTCCGGGGTCGGTGAGGGGGTGCCGACCAGACTTCCCGGCTCACCGCGTCCGAGTCTACCGAGGACAGTCGCGATCGCCTCACGGACGGAGTCCGCCACTGCTCGCCCGGTCGCCCGTGTTTCGAGCAGGTAACAAGTCTTTCCGACCTCTGGTTCGCCGCGTTACGGTTCACCAGCGACACCGATGTCGGTGTGCCGACTCCCTCTGCTCCCCGCGGGATGGCTCGCTCTAGAACCGAAGGCTCCCGATGGATCGCTGTGTTTTACCCGCCACGGGATTCGACCCCCAATTCCTCGTCGCCATCGGGGCTGTCGCGCTCGTCGCCGGCGTCGCGGGCGTCGCGATCGCCCGACGAGGTCGTCGACGGATGCTCCTCGCCCTCGGCGTCCCGCTCCTGCTGGTGGCACTCGTCGGCGGAGGGCAGTTCATCGCGCCGTCGGCCAGCGCCGCGCCGCTCTGCCCGCCGATGGGCGCACCGGTGCCGATGACGCCATCCGTCCCCGCCGCGGTCTTCACCGCGGGCGCAGCCGGTGTCGGTGACCCGTACTATCCGCTCGACGGCAACGGCGGGTACGACGTGCAGGACTACGACCTCGATCTCGCCTACGACCCCGCGACCGATGTGCTGTCGGGTTCCGCGGCGATCACCCTCCGCACGACGCAGAACCTCTCGTCGTTCAACCTCGACTTCGACACCCGCCGCGCCGACGGCTCCGACAGCATCGTCGTGTCCGGGGTGCGTGTCGACGGCACGCCCGCCCCCTTCGCCCTCTCCACGACGGCGATCAGCGGGGACACCGCACAGCCCGTGCCCGCGGGGAGCGCGGATGTCGGCGTCGAACCGCCCCGCACCGAGCTCACCGTGACGCCGGCCGCCGGCATCCTCTCGGCCACCGACGTCGTCGTCGAGGTCGACTACGCAGGCGTCCCCATCACGATCGATGACGCCTTCGGGCGGGCGGGTGTGTTCCACACTCCCGACGGGATGGTCGTCATCGGTGAGCCGAGAGTGGCGGCGACGTGGTTTCCGGCCAACGATCATCCGGCCGACAAAGCGACGATGACTCTCGCGATGACCGTCCCGACCGGGCTCGACGTGATCGGCAACGGGGCGCTCGAATCGACGACAGCCACCGGCGCAGCCACGACCTGGACGTACGTCATGGACCGGCCGATGGCGACCTACCTCGCGACGGCGACGGTGGGGGAGTACGACGTCGTGACGACGGTTGTCGACGGGGTGACCTATCGCGATGCCGTGGCGCAGAGCCTGTTCTCGCAGGGCACGGCGGGCACCGACTCCCGCGCCGCATTCGGTCTGAACCCGACGGTGACCTCCTACCTGGCGGGAGTGTTCGGACCGTACCCGTTCACGGAATCGGGTGGGATCGCCGCCGACGTTCCCGAACTCGGCTTCGCTCTCGAGAACCAGACCAGGCCCATCTACTCCGGAGTGCCGGATGAGTCGACCATCGTGCATGAGCTCACGCACCAGTGGTACGGCGACGACGTGGCCATCGCGACCTGGTCGGACATCTGGCTCAATGAGGGATTCGCGACCTACGCCGAGTGGCTGTGGAGCGAAGAACAGGGCCGCGACACCGCACAGCAGGCCTTCGACGAACTCTATTCCGCAGACGCCGGCGACCCGTTCTGGACCGTCGAGGTCGCCGACCCTGGCGCCGCGGGCATCTTCGAGGGTCCGGTGTACCTGCGCGGAGCGATGACACTGCATGCCCTGAGGGTCGAGATCGGTGATGCCGCGTTCTTCGAAGTGTTGCGTGGGTGGGCGGCCGACAACGCGGGCGGCAACGTCTCGACGGCCCAGTTCGAGGCGTACGCGTCGTCAGTCTCCGGTGTCGACCTGACCGGCTTCTTCGAGGCTTGGCTGCACTCCCCGACCAAACCCTGAGTCGAGAGGCGCATCAGCCCCGCACTGATGCTGGTCACCCTCGTCGGTGACGGATTCGCGACCCAGCAGGGCGCGGCTGCGTCTCTCTCATGGGCGAAGGATTCGCGGTGAAAGGATGACTCGCTCGCTCCTATTAGAACGTATCTTCTAATGCATCCCCGGTGCTGGCGAGATTCGATTCCGACAACTCCCCCCCCCCCGCTTCACCTGTGAACATCGGAGTTATCCACGGACAGCTCCGTCTATCTATCGAACAGGTATTCGATACTGAGACGATAGGCATATGCCCCCACTCGCCACCTCACTCCTGGACGCCGCGACCTGTGTCGCGCGTCACTGCAGTGGTGTCGAGGGTGGCACCGCGGAGGGTTTCGCAGCCCTCGATACGGAAGCTCTGACGGCAGCGACCAGGGCGATCGCCGACCTCCGTCGCACGGTGGACCAGTTCGCTGCACTGGCCGCGGGGGAGATCGCCCACCGGTCCAGGCGGGAACTCGGTCATCAAGGCCTCGCGCAGGGTGCGGGGTTCGTCAGCCCGGTCGCGATGATCCAATCCCTGACCCATGTGGGCAAAGCCGAAGCCGCCCGACAGGTCGAGACCGGCACTCTCCTCGTCGAAGTCGAGACCTCCGCCAGGATCCGTGCCGCGGTGGAGAGCGGCGACATTCCCGCAGCCGATGTACCCACGGCGATGACGGGCGCATTGGCGCCGCAGTGGCAGACCCTGCTCGCGAGTGGAGTGCTCGACGGACGCCTCTCCCTCGACAAGGTCGATGCGATCCGGCGGGTCATGGCCGAGATCTCCGACTTCGATGATGCCACGATCTCGACCGCGGTCGGCGACCTGATCGATGCCGCTCCCGGACTGAACCCCGAACAACTCTGCCGTGCAGCACGTCACGCGCGCGACCTCATCGACCAGGGCGGCATCGAAGCCCGAGAGAAGCGCCAGCGCGATCAGCGGTCTGTTCGCACCTGGTGGGACGCGAACGGCATGTTCTGCGGATCCTGGCGACTGCCACCCGAAGACGGAACCCTCGTCGCCGAAGCGTTCGAGCAGATCCTGTCGCCACGCCGCGGCGGACCCCGCTTCGTCGACCCCGAAGCCCGCCGAACCGCCGAAGACCTCATCGACGACGTCCGCTCCGATGAACAGATCACCGCCGACGCCTTCACCGACATGGTCCGACTCGCGACCGACGCCGACCCCGGAACCCTGTTCGGCTCACGGAGACCCGCGGTCCGTGTCATCGTCACAGCCGAGAGGCTCGAGCACACGTCGTCCGATGGACAGCCCGACGGATTCGGTCACCTCGAGGCCCGTCACGACGCACTGTCGATGCCCGCCATCGACCGACACCTCTGCAACACGGGGCTTCTCAGCATCGCGTTCGACACCGACGGTCGGTGTGTGAACGTGGGCCGCGACCAGAGACTCTTCACCGAACGACAGCGCATCGGAATGGCAGTCCGCGACGGCGGATGTCGCTTCCCCGGCTGCGATCGACCACCCTCGTACTGCGAAGCACACCACATCGACCCATGGCATGCGAGCCACGGCCGAACCGACATCGACGACGGTATTCTGCTCTGTCGGCGACATCACCTCCTCATCCACAACAACGCCTGGCTGGTCACGAGACAGGGCGCCGACTATTCGCTCGTCCCGCCCCGCGACATCGATCCGCTGCAGATGCTCATCCCGATGCCGAGCCGGAGCCCGGTCGATCGGGATATCAGGTCTCGGCTCGACAAGCGACTGACACCACAGCGACAGGCGGGATGACGACGGCGCCCGGCCCGGCATCGCACAGTGCGGCGAGACACAAGTCTGGCGAGACACAAGTCTGGCGAGACACAAGAATGCCCCGGCAGCGAACCCGCCGGGGCATCTCCATCGCGTGCGCGAAGGGGGACTTGAACCCCCACGCCCTAATACGGGCACTAGCACCTCAAGCTAGCGCGTCTGCCATTTCCGCCATCCGCGCGCATCCGATGATCCGTCTCAGAACCACCGACGTCCGAGAATAGCACGCACGAGCAGCCCGTCCTGAACACCCCACGACCCGTCGCTATCGTGGGGACATGGCATCCGAATCCGCGTCCGACGACCTCGCCGAGACCGCGGTCATCGCGCGCGACCTCATCCGCTTCGACACCACCAACTACGGTCAGGGCAGGTCGAACGGCGAAAGCGAAGCCGCCCAGTACCTCGAAGCCAGACTGAGCTCCATCGGTCTGCGACCGCGACTGTACGAATCAGAACCGGGACGCGTCACCGTCGTCACCCGCATCGAGGGAGCCGACTCGTCGAAACCCGCGCTCGTGCTCCACGGACACACCGACGTCGTTCCTGCAGACCCCACCAACTGGACGGTGGACCCGTTCGGAGGCGAGATCCGCGACGGCCTCCTCTGGGGTCGTGGCGCCGTCGACATGAAAGACATGGACGCGATGATGTTCGCCGCGATCCACGACATCCTGGACTCCGGGCGTCGACCGGCCCGCGACATCGTGCTCGCCTACTTCGCCGACGAGGAGGACGGCGGGCGCCTCGGATCGCACTTCATGGTCACCGAGCATCCCGAGGTATTCTCCGGCGCCACGGAAGCGATCAGCGAAGTCGGCGGGTACTCCATCACCCTCGCAGGAGAACGTGCCTACCTGCTCCAGACCGGCGAGAAGGCGCTCGTCTGGGTGAAGCTCGTCGCCCGCGGAACCGCCTCCCACGGTTCCCATGTGATGCGTGACAACGCCGTCACGAAACTCGCCCGCGCCGTCGCCGCCCTCGGTGAGCGGGAATGGCCGATCCGGCTCACCGCGACGACCACGGCCTTGATGTCGGAGATCGCCCGGATCACCGGCGACGACACCGAGACGACACCGGATGACCTCGCCCTCCACACCGGCACAGCGGCCCGTTTCATCCGCGCCTCCGTCCGCACCACGAGCAACCCCACGATGCTGGACGCCGGCTACAAGCACAACGTGATCCCCGACCTCGCCGAGGCCCGCATCGACATCCGCACCCTCCCCGGTCAGGAGGACGCGGTCCTCGCGGAGGTGCGAGACCTCGTCGGACCGGACATCGAAGTCGGCGTGCTGCACCAGGACATCGGCCTCGAGACCCCCTTCGCCGGCGACCTCGTCGACACGATGGTCTCCACTCTGCAGCGCCACGACCCGGGGGTACCCGTCCTGCCCTACCTGCTGAGCGGAGGAACGGACAACAAGGCGCTCTCCCTGCTCGGAATCGACGGCTACGGCTTCGCCCCGCTCCGACTTCCGGCAGACCTCGACTTCCCGGCGATGTTCCACGGGGTCGACGAACGTGTGCCGCTCGACGCTCTCGAGTTCGGCCGGGCGGTGCTCACCGACCTGCTGCTCGAGTACTGATAGCGTCTCCCGCGCCGCGCGCCGCCGACTGCAGCCGAGACCTCCGACCCGAGAACGGACACCCACGCCCATGGGCTTCATCGAAGCGATCATCCTCGGTCTGATACAGGGGCTCACCGAGTTCCTGCCGATCTCGTCGAGCGCCCACCTGCGCATCGCGGGCGAGTTCCTGCCGGGGGCCCGCGACCCGGGCGCCACCTTCACCGCGATCACCCAACTCGGAACCGAACTCGCGGTACTGATCTACTTCTGGGGCGACATCAGGCGGATCATCTCGAAGTGGTTCGCCCACTTCCGATCAGGTTCCACCCTCGGCCGCGATGACACGGATGTTCGGATGGGCTGGTTGATCATCATCGGTACCATCCCGATCGTCATCGCCGGATACCTCCTGCAGGACACCATCCGATCGACCTTCCGATCACTCTGGATCACCGCGGTGGTGCTCATCGTCTTCGGCATCATCCTCGGTCTCGCCGATCTCCTCGGTCGACGTACGAAGACCCTCGAGACCCTCACCTATCGAGACGGCATCCTCTACGGTGTCGCCCAGATGCTCGCGCTGGTGCCCGGGGTGTCCAGGTCGGGAGCGACCACCACGATGGGGCGAGCGCTCGGCTACGAGCGACCGTCGGTGGCCCGGTTCGCCTTCCTCCTCGCGGTGCCCGCCGTCTTCGGCAGCGGGCTCTACGAGTTGTACAACTCCATCACCGAGCCCGACGCGTCGGCGCCGTTCGGCTACGCCGAGACCGCGGTCGCCACCGTGGTCGCGTTCGGAGTGGGCTACGCGGTGATCGCATTCCTGATGCAGTACATCAAGACACGGTCGTTCCTGCCGTTCGTCGTCTACCGCATCGTGCTCGGTGGAGCCCTCCTCGTGCTCCTGGCCGCAGGGCTCATCGACCCGTTGTGAGAGTCGGTGCCGCCTCGCCCTGAGCACCCCTCCCACCGGCTTAGGCTGATCACGTGAAGTCGTGGAACCGGGTCGAGGTTCCGCACGTGCCCGGCGACGGCATCCGCCCATCTCTCTGGAACACCGCCACCCGACGACTCGAACAACCCCGACTCGACGGCGACGCCTTGCTGTACGTCTGCGGCATCACCCCCTACGACGCCACCCACCTCGGCCACGCTGCGACCTACCTCGCCTTCGACACCCTCGTGCGGGTGTGGATGGATGCCGGCGTGCCGGTGCGCTACACGCAGAACGTGACCGACGTCGACGATCCACTGCTGGCCCGGGCGACCGCGATAGGGGTGGACTGGCGCGAACTCGCGGAGCAGCAGACCGCGTTGTTCCGCTCCGACATGGCAGCGCTCGGCATCCTTCCGCCCGACCACTTCGTCGCCGTCACCGACGACGTCACCCTCATCGCCGATCGTGTCGCTCGGCTCGTCGCCCTCGGCCTCGCGTACCCGGTGCCCACCACGGACTCCGTCGGCGAAGCACCCGACCTGTACTTCGACACCCGAGCCGCGAGCGCCAACGGACCGTGGCGGCTCGGCGACGAGAGCGGCCTCGACCCCGACACGATGCTCAGACTGTCGGAGGAACGCGGGGGAGACCCCGATCGACCTGGCAAACGCGACCGCCTCGACCCGCTCCTCTGGCGCAGTGCCCGAGCCGGAGAGCCGTCATGGCCCTCGGCGGTCGGCTCGGGGCGCCCGGGATGGCACATCGAATGCGCGGCCATCGCCCTCGATCGACTCGGCGAGACGATCACGGTGCAGGGTGGCGGCTCCGACCTCGCGTTCCCCCATCACGAGTTCACCGCCGGCCACGCCTCGGCCCTCACGGGTCACCGGTTCGCCCAGGTCTACCTGCACGCGGGGATGGTCGGGCTCGACGGCGAGAAGATGAGCAAGTCGCTCGGCAACCTCGTGCTCGTGTCGCGGCTCCGCGGGCAGGGGGTCGATCCGCGGGCCATCAGGCTCGCACTGCTCGCCGGCCACTATCGCTCCGACCGGGAGTGGACCCCCGCGGTGCTCGAGACGGCCGAGCGGCGGCTCGATCGGTGGCGCACGTGGGCTGCGGATGTCGCGGGCTCCGGTGATGAGGTCGTGCGAGGCATCCGCGAGGCTCTCGCCGACGACCTCGACACCCCCAGCGCGCTGTTGATCATCGACGAGTCGATCGCCTCGGGAGCACCTGCCACCTCGCACGCCGTCGTCGCGATCCACGCACTTCTCGGCATCGACCTGCGCGATTAGACCGTCGTCAGCGCGGCATCTTCAGGCCCGAGCAGCGGGAGAAAGCACCGCCCAGCGGGAGAAACGACTCCCGCGGCGAGGTGACATCCCCCGCCACCGGGCGGCAGCGCACACCGGCAGGCAGCGCGCACCGGGCGGCAGGCAGCACCGGGAGGCAGCGAGCACCGGGAGGGCAGCGGTCACCTCAGCCCTGCGGCCGCCACGGTTGATCGCCGGCCGATCCGCCCTCCGGCTTCTCGTCGCCCGACCCGCGCAGGTACTTCTCGAACTCTTCGGCGATCGCCTCACCACTGGCCTCGGGGGAATCGACGGTGTCGCGCGCCTGTTCGAGTTGCT
>JBEANR010000137.1:0-17711 GCA_041165365.1 Actinomycetota bacterium
GATGCGGATCCCACGATCAGGCCCTGTCGGTCGAGGCGGACTTCGCCGCTTCGGAGGCCTCGAGGTCCGCGAGGAACCTGTCGACGAGAGCTGCGGAGCGCGCGTCGTCGGAGAGGCTCTCACCGATGACTCCGGAGGCGAGATCGATCGCGAGCGAGCCGACCTCGGAGCGGAGCGAGACGAGAGCGGACTGCCGCTCCGCCTCGATCTGGGTCGAGGCGTTCGCGGTGATGCGCGCGGCCTCGGCGGTCGCCTGCGCCTTGAGGTCGTTGAGGATCTTCACGCCATCGGCCCTCGCGGCCTCCCGGATGCGTCCGGCCTCGGCGCGGGCCTCGGAGAGCTGCTCATTGTACTTTTCCAGAGCTGCGGCGGCTTCCTTCTGCGCGTTCTCCGCCTTCGCGATGCCGCCTTCGATGACCTGGGCGCGCTCGTCGAGCGACCTCTTCACCCGCGGCAGCACGAACTTCCAGAAGAAGACGAGCAGGATGACGAAGCAGACCGCTCCCCACACCAGGTCCGGCGTGGCCGGCAGGAGCGGGTTGAGCGGCGGCTCTTCTGCCGCTTTCAGAATGGTGGGGAGCATCAAGAGGCCTTACGCCTGGCCCTGGGTGAAGATGAAGTAGGTCGCGATGCCGATGAAGGCCAGCGCCTCGGTGAAGGCGATACCGATGTACATGAGAACCGTGAGGCGACCCTGCAGTTCGGGCTGGCGGGCGACCGACTCGATCGTCTTGCCGACGACGATGCCCACGCCGATGGCGGGTCCGATGGCGGCGAGGCCGTAACCCACGGTCGCGATGTTTCCGCTGAGCTCAGCGACGACGGATGTTGCGTCCACGTTGTGTTTCCTTCCGTGATGATGACTCGGGCGATCGCCCGGGCCGGTTAGTGCTCGTCAGCCAGCGCGAGCTGGATGTAGACGGTGGTGAGCAGGGTGAAGACGTAGGCCTGCAGCACGGCTACGAGGATCTCGAAGAGCGTGAACGCGAAGCCGAAGGCCAGGGTTCCGACGCCGAAGAGCTTGGCGATGCCGTCGACCTCGAAGAAGAAGAACGACGTCGCGAGGAAGAACAGGACCAGCAGGAGGTGACCGACGATCATGTTCATGAGCAGTCGCAGGGTCAACGTGATCGGCCGGAGCACGAAGGTGGACACGAACTCGATCGGCGTCACGATGATGTAGAGCGGCCAGGGCACCCCGGGCGGGAAGAGCGCGTTGCGCAGGAATGTTCCCGGATGCTTGCGCAGCCCCGCGTAGATGAACGTGACGTAGGCGACGACCGCGAGGATGAGCGGGATGCCGATCAGCGAGGAGCCGGCGATGTTCATCGCCGGGATGATGCCGGTGATGTTCATGCCGATCACGAGGAAGAAGATCGTGGTGAGCAGCGGGAGGAACCTCGCGCCGTCTTTCTTGCCGAGCAGGTCTTCGGCGATGTTCACCCTGACGAGGTCGAGACCCATCTCGGCGAGGCTCTGCACCCTGGTCGGCACGAGTCGCATGCGCCGCGTCGCCACGATGAAGAACACGATGAGCACCGCGACCACGATGAAGCGGATCACCATGATGCGATTCAATTCGAACGGCGTACCGGCGAAGGCCACGACCTCGGGGAAGAACTCGGCGATGGAGGGACCGACGAACTCCACTCCCCCGGTGTCGCCTTCAGTGGCGAGGGGAAGCTGCATATTGAGAGCGTTGAGTAGCAGCGCTTTCTCCAGTATCGGGGCGCAGAATCACGCGGCGAAGGAAAGGGGGGCGTTCATCAGAACTCTACCAACAGGTTCAGGTCGGGCACGAATCCTCAGTCGCCGTCGGAGGCCGCGCTCGAGCGCGGGAGAGCGATGTCGCTGACGTAGGGCAGTCGCGACCGGGAGACGACCACCACGTCGATCACCAGGGTGCCGACCACACCGGCGACGAGGGTGACGAAGAGCACCGTGGGCTCGATCCACGGCTGGTCCCGCAGCACCACGGCGAGCACGATGAAGAGCACGAACTTGAGCAGCCACGCGCCCATGACGATGCCGAAGAACGCGAGGATGTCGTAGCGGGAGGCGAGCAGGATGCTGGCCGCGGTGATGCCGAGGAACACGCCGGCGATGAGCGCACCGAGGAGACCTGAGATAAGCCCTGGTTGCCCGGCGACCAGGGAGCCGACGACTGCGCCGACGAGTGCGAGTACCGCGGCGAACACCCCTCCGACGAGGAGTGCCCTCTTCAACACGGGGATGGCGCTCATGGGGCGTCCTTTCGGGCGAGGCTGACGGGATGATCGGTGTGAGCCGGGTCGTCGGGGAGGGAGTTCGCCGCGACATCCAGCCCGTCGAACCGCTCGGTGCCCTCGACCAGGTCTCCCGGTGGGGCGAGCTGCGCGGCCGATTCGAGGGCCTTCCTGCGCGTGAGTGGTGCGAGCGTGACCGCGGAGCAGACGACGAGGCCGAAGAAGATGACGGTGACGGCCCAGATCGGCGGGAGGAAGAGGAACAGCAGGAAGCCGACGGAGACGACGGTCGTCCAGGCATAGAGGATGAGCACCGCATGGAGGTGGCTGTGGCCCATGTCGAGCAGTCGATGGTGCAGGTGGAGCCGGTCGGCGCTGAACGGCGACTTGCCCGCCCGCAGGCGCCGGGTGACGGCGAGGGCGAAGTCGAGGAGGGGCACGACGAGAACGGCCAGCGGGAGCAGGATCGGCAGCAGCGCCGGAGCGAGCAGGCGCCCGGAGGTCATCTGCTCAGGATCGATCGTGCCGGTCACCGAGATCGCGGACGCCGCCATGAGCAGCCCCACCAGCAGCGCACCGGCGTCACCCATGAACATCTTCGCCGGGTGCCAGTTGAAGGGCAGGAACCCGACGCACGCTCCGCTGAGCACCGCGCTGATGAGCGACGCGAGGTTGAAGAACTCGGACTGACCGATGCTCGTCGCGAGGAGGTAGCTGTAGATGAAGAAGACGCCGTTCGCGATGAGCACGACGCCCGCGACGAGACCGTCGAGACCGTCGATGAAGTTGACCGCGTTCATCACCAATACGACGGCTACCACGGTGAGGATGAGCCCGAGCGTCGGCGGCACGATGATGATGCCGCCGATGGGGAGCGTCGTGAGCTGAACCCCCTGCCAGACGAGTACACCGGCGGCGATCATCTGGCCGGCGAGCTTCGTGACCCAGTCGAGGTCCCAGATGTCGTCGGCCACCCCGATCAACACGATGATGAGCGCGGCGACCAGGATGGCGATCACCTGGCGGGGGTCGTCGAAGATCAGATCGAACTGGGCCAGCTGGGAGGCCACCCAGAAGGCCGCGAGGATGCCCATGAACATGGCGACGCCACCGAGACGGGGGGTGGGCCTGGTGTGCACGTCCCGGTCACGGATCTTCGGATACAGCCGGAACCGGAAGCTCAGCTTGAGGATGACGAACGAGAAGACGAAGGCGATCAGAGCGGAGACGCCCGCCGCGAGCACGTAGTAGGTGAGACTCATCGGGGCTGCCCCGATGCGCCCGCCGAGCGAGCCGCGAGCCCCTCGGCGAGCACCCTGCGGATCTCGGTCTCGGGAATGACCCCCTCGCGCACGACGACGGGCTCGCCGCGCCGCCCCTCGTTGTCGGTGAGCAGCGGGGTGGCGTCGACGATGGTGGAACCGGTGCCGGCCGGAAGGCCCGCATAGTCGAGGCCCGCTGGGCCCGCGTCGAGGTACACGGTGACGCTGTCGCCGAGCATCCCCTCGGCCTCGGCCGCCGTCATGGCGGCGGGTTCGCCCGACAGGTTCGCCGAGGAGACCGCCAGCGGACCGGTCTCGGAGAGCAGTTCGAGGGCGACCGGGTCTGCGGGCATCCTGAGCGCCACGGTGCCGCGCGTCTCGCCGAGGTCCCAGACGAGCGACGACCTCGCCGGCAGGATGATGGTCAATCCGCCCGGCCAGAACGCGGCGACGAGGTCACGCACCTCGACCGGTACCTCCTCAGCGAGGGCGTCGAGGGTCGGGATGCCGGGCACGAGCACGGGCGGAGGAGCCTGACGCCCCCGCCCTTTGGCGTCGAGGAGCTTCTGCACCGCGAAGGGGTCGAAAGCGTCGGCGGCCACCCCGTACACGGTGTCGGTGGGGATGACGACGAGCTCGCCGCGGCCGATGGCGGTTCTCGCGAGCCGCATGCCGGTCATGAGCGCCGCGGAATCGGAGCAGTCGAAGATCGTGGCCATGTCGGCACCATCGTAGCCGCGGCCGCCGGGGGCCCACGTGACCCCCCGGCGCCGAGCGGCGTCATCCGGCCAGGCGGTCCATCATCCTTTCGAGGGCTGCTGCCCTGTCGTCGGTCGAGAGCTGCTCGAGTCCGAACCCGAAGAGGATGGTGTCCGGTGTGGTGACCGCCGACACGACCCCGCCGAGACCCCGGGTGCGCTCGAACGTGGAGGATGCCGGGCTGCTCCCCTCCGGGGGTCCGAGCACCTGCCAGGCACCGAGCCCCTCTTCGAAGCCCTCCTGCTGCGACACTCCCGCGGACGTCGTCAGCTTCGTGTCGTCGACGATCAGGCCGATGTCGCCGGCCCCGGAGTCGGTGACGTAGCTCACCACCACCTCCACCTCGGCGCCGGCGTAACCGCTGAGGTCGAACGAGACGTCGGTCCATCCGCCGGATGACCCGGTGAAGGCGTTCCACGATCCCGACGAGCCTGTCGAGCCGCAGGGGTTGCCACCGGTGAGATAGCGACTGAGCGCCGGCTGAGCGTCGAGGTAGAAGCCGGCCTCGCACTCGGCGGGAGGCGTGGTGCTGGTCGATCCCCCGAGGTCGGGAAGGGTCGTCCAGTCCTCCTGGCCGACCGTCCTCGCCTCGACGATCACATTGTCGTACCCCTCTTCGACGGCGTAGGAGAAGGAGGCGTCGAACGTCGCGGTGTCGCCGGCCGCGACATCCGCGAGGTCGAAGGTGCGGGAGAGCCTGAACCAGGTGTCGTCCTCATGGGTCGCAGCCGCGGCGTACTCGCCCTCGATCGGGATGAACGGACCTGTGGGCGCGACGTACTCCGCGACGGCCGAGCTGGCGAACTGCGGGAATTGCTCTTCCGGGAGCACGTCGCTCGTGACTCGGAAGGCACCTGCCTCGTCGACCGGATTGGCGACGACTGCCGGCCCGCCGAACTCGACCTCGACCCCCTCGAGCGGCCCCGCCGTGCCGACGACCCCGCCCGCCTGCAACGACGTGCGGGAGAACGCACCCAGGTAGTACTGGGAGAAGTCGTCCGCATAGATCAGGCAGTCGTCGAACAGACTCTGCGTGATGACACACGGCTGATCCGGCGCCCCGTTGAGACCGTAGAAGGCTCCGCCGACGGTTCCCGCGAGCGCCCCGTAGTACCCGGCGGTCTCGCCGCTGTAGCCGAGTTTGCCGCCCTCGTTGAGGAAGTCCCTCACGGAGAGCGTCAGGTACTGCGCGCGTTCGGCGACCGAGATGTCGGGAAGCGCCTGACTGCCGACGGTGGTGAGTTCGTCTTCCGGATCCTGGGTCAGCCGATTGTCGCCGAGATACCAGAACACCGCGTCGTGGTGGCCGAGCACCGCGAGATCGTGAGGCACGCCCTGAGCATCCACGTCCCAGACGTCGGGTTGCACACCGGCCGCCTCGAAGGCGGCGACGTACCCGTCGAGGTACTTGGGGGCAGCGGTGCCTGCCGGGTAGGTGGGGTTGACGCCCGTGTAGTCCTCGTTGGCGATGATGAGCACCTCACTGCCGGTGTCCTGGGCGAGCGAGTAGGTGAACCTCTCGCTCATCGTGCTGCGGCGATCGCCGGAATAACCGTCTCGACTCCCGGGTCTCGCGCTGAACCAGACTTCCACCGAGTCGCCGGGCTTCGCGCCCTTCACCATGCCGCGGTACTCGGCGTAGTAGTCGGTGTTCTCGGTGCCGTAGCGTTCGCCGCCGTCCCATTCCGCCACCCTCACGGAGGTCGTGCGCCCACCGTTGATCGAATAGTTCAAGCGCACGGATCGCAGGCTCTTCTTCGCCGTGACCGCCACCGGTTGGGGGTCTCCGTAAGAGACGGTGAAGGTGTCGACCTTGAAGTCCGGCGTGTCGAGACCCGTCACCGAGACCGGGTCGTCGGGGTCGGCGGCGGAGGCCGCCACGGCGAGGGCGAAGGGGATGTTCTTCTCGAACTCCTGCGCGACGAGTCGCTCGTCGTCAGGGAACTCGAAGCCGCTGTTGCAGGCATCGGGCTCCCACTCGTCATCCGGGTCGACGGCCGAAGCGGACTCGCAGGTCGCCATCTCCGGGGTGAACCCGAGCGTGCCGTGCGCCTCCTGCATGTGCGAGTCGGTGTCGCCGTTGGTCGTGTAGAGCTCGGCCGACAGGTCGGGGTCGTAGCCCGGCACTGCGGGAGCCGCGTCATCCCCGACCATCGCCTCGTAGATCACGTCGTCCGGCGATGGCGTGGCCACCTGCCATCCGAGCCCGTAGAGCAGCAGCTCGGCGGCCGAGTGGTAGTTGACGAAGAACTGCGGGGTGATCTTCGCGAAGAGCTCGTCGAGAGCCCGCGTCTCGGGTTCCGAGGCGGGTGACGGCCCTCGGTAGGTCTCGCTGCCGGGATCCGGGGACGAGCCCTCGTCGTCGTATCCCCACCTGGTCGGGAAGTTGCGGTTGGGATCGACACCGTCGCCCGTCGTGATGACGCCGTCCCCGTTGTTGTCTCGCAGGTTCTTGCGCCACAGGCGGTTGCCCTCGGTAAACGTGTAGTCGTAGCCGTCGGGGTTCGCCACCGGGATGAACCACATCTCGGTGGTGTTCACCAGCCGGGTGATCTCGCGGTCGGAGCCGTAGCCGGCGAGCACGCGGTCGAGGAGCCTGGTGGTCATCTCGGGGGTGATCCATTCGCGCGCGTGCTGCGCCGAGAGGAACACCGTGGTCGGCCTCCGGCCCTCCTTGACCCTCGCGGCGTTCTTGGTGACCCGTACCGCGACGATGTCCTGGCCGTTGACGGACTGTCCGATGACTTTGAGTTGGGCGATGCGGGGATGCGCCGCCGCCTGCGCCATCATCTCCTCCTGCAGCCCGCCCGACCCGCTGTACGTCTGGAACACCGACTCCTCGGCGGCGGCCGCGGACCTGCGGGCCGCACTCTGTGGCGCCTTGGGCGTCATGGTCGTGCCCTCGTCGGCGAGCGCACCCGCCTGCTCACCGCTGAGGATGACCTCGACGTCGAGCATCCCGTCGGCAGTCGGCTGCGCGATGATCTCGTGACGGTCCACACCCAGCTCGACGATCGCGTCGAGGCCACCGGTGTCGACGGTGCCGGAGTACACGGCGAGTGCGTCTTCCGGACCGGACGGGGGCGGCGCAGCGGCTCCGGACGTCGCAGACAACGCGGTGAACACCAGCGCAAGAGCGGTGATCGCGGACACATTGGTGATTCGACGTCGGCGCACAGGGCTACCCTCCTCGGGCCCTCGACCCCGTTGCCGAAGGACGCGCCCCATTCTGGCCCTCGAACGGGGGGTCGTCAACGACAGCCCGTCGCCACACCTAGGCTCGACGCGATGCTGCTCTTCATCTTCGACATGGACGACGTGCTGTACCGCTACGACTGGCGCGTGCGGATGGCGCGGATGACCGAGCTCACGGGACTCTCGTTCGAGGAGCTGCGAGCGCGGTGGTGGCACGACGAGGGCGAGATCGCCGCTGAGGCGGGCGCGTGGACATCCGGGGCCGCCTATCTGAGGGCGTTCACCGCCGCGATCGGCGTGACGGTCGATGAGGGCGAGTGGATCGCCGCGAGGCGGTCGGGGATGACGCCCATCGCCGAGTCGATCGAGGCGACGGCCCGCGCGGCGGAACTCGGACAGGTGACGTTGCTCACCAACAACGGCGCGCTGCTCGGGCACCATCTGCCCGTCGTCGCCCCTGAGCTCGTGCCCATCTTCGGGGAGCATCTGTTCTCCACCTCGCACTACGGGGCGCGCAAACCCGATCCCGCGGTGTTCTCGGCGGTGCTGGAACGGTACGGGGTCGAGGCGGACCAGGCGTTCTTCGCCGACGATCTGCCCGAGAACATCGCCGGAGCAGCGTCGGTGGGGATCAGCACGCACCTGTTCTCCGACGGTGCGGCGATGCATCGGGCGATCGAGGACTTCGCCGCGTCGCAGGCCTGAGGCCATCGGCCCTTCGACAGGCTCAGGGACCCGCACTCCGCAGGCCTGAGGCCTTCGGCCCTTCGACAGGCTCAGGGACCCGCGTCATCCGTGAGGGGTAGGGCTCAGCTCAGCTCAGCTCAGCTCAGCTCAGCGCAGCGCGGTCGTCGCCCGGTCGCGCCCGAGGAGATCGCGGTGGGTGGCGATCGCGGTCCAGCCGTCGAACGAGAGCAATGCCGTGATGGAGCCGCCCTGCGCTTCGCCATGCTCGAGCACGAGAACTCCCCCCGGATGCAGGAGGCGCCTGGCGGTCGCGGACACCTCGCGTACGACATCCAGTCCGTCTGCACCGCCGTACAGGGCGTGCTCCGGATCGAACAGGCGCACCTCCGGATCGCGAGGGACGGCTCCGAGCGGGATGTACGGCGGGTTGGAGACGACCACGTCGACGGTGCCGTCGAGCTCGGGCAGGGCGTGGGCGAGATCGACGAAGACGAGGGTGGCGTTGTCGCCTCCAACGCCGGTGAAGTTGCGGGTCGACCATGCGAAGGCTTCTGCGGAGTCCTCCACGCCGTAGACACGCGCGTGGGGAACCTCGGTCGCCATGGCGAGGGCGATGGCGCCGCTCCCCGTGCCGAGATCGACGCCGACCGGCGCGCCGGGCACCGCGAGCAGGGCATCGATCGCGAACTGCGCGACGAGCTCGGTCTCGGGGCGGGGCACGAAGACCCCCGGGCCCACAGCGAGCTCGAGGGAACGGAACGGGGCCACCCCGGTGATGTGCTGCAACGGCTCGCGCGCGGCCCGCCGCTCGATCAGGGAGGCGAGCGCGGCGCTCTCGGACGCCGACAACTCGGCGTCGATGACAGCCATCGCCTGCACTCGGCCACGACTCACGCCGAGCAGATGGCCGAGGAGCAGGTCGGCGTCCACCTCGGGATTCTCGATGCCGGCGAGCTCGAGCCGGGCGATCGCGTCGGCCCTGGCGGAGGAGACGGCGGTCACGGAGTGGGCCCTTCGACAGGCTCAGGGACCCGCGCTGCAGTGGGCCCTTCGACAGGCTCAGGGACCCGCGGCGTCACGATGTGGGCCCTTCGACGGGCTCAGGGACCCGCGCTGTAGGGGGCCCTTCGACGGGCTCAGGGACCCGCGACACTACGCCTCGTCACCGATCGCCGCGAGCTGGGCCTCCTCGTCGGCATGGATGCACGACTCGATCACCGGCTCCAGGGCCCCGTTCATCACGGCGTCGAGGTTGTAGGCCTTGTACCCGGTGCGATGGTCGGCGATGCGGTTCTCGGGGAAGTTGTAGGTGCGGATGCGCTCGGAGCGGTCCATCGTGCGGATCTGACTCTTGCGCACCTCGGATGCCGCGGCATCCAGCTCCTCCTGCTGGCGGGCCAGCACCCGGGCCCGCAGCACCCGCATGCCGGCCTCGCGGTTCTGCAGCTGGCTCTTCTCGTTCTGCATCGCCACCACGATGCCCGTCGGGAGGTGGGTGATCCTGACCGCGGAATCGGTGGTGTTGACCGATTGACCCCCGGGGCCGCTCGACCGGTAGACGTCGATCTTCAGATCGTTCTGGCTGATCTCGACCTCTTCGGGCTCGTCGACCTCGGGGAAGACCAGCACGCCGGCGGCGGAGGTGTGGATCCGGCCCTGCGACTCTGTTGCAGGGACCCGTTGCACGCGGTGAACGCCCCCCTCGTACTTGAGGTGCGCCCACACTCCCTGCGCCGGATCGCTCGACGAACCCTTGATGCCCACCTGTACGTCTTTGATGCCGCCGAGATCGCTCGAGGTCTGCTCGATGATCTCGGTCTTCCACCGTCTCGACTCCGCGTAGTGCAGGTACATCCTCAGGAGATCACCGGCGAACAGGGCTGACTCGGCCCCGCCCTCCCCCATCTTTATCTCCATGATGATGTCGCGACCGTCGTTGGGGTCGCGCGGAATGAGGAGCCTGCGCAGGCGCTCTCCGGTCTCATCGACCTCGGCCTGCAGGATCGGGATCTCGGCGGCGAACGACTCGTCCTCCGCGGCCATCTCGGTCGCGGCGGCAAGGTCGTCGTTCTTGCCGTTCCAGTCGTTGTAGGCGGCGACGATGCGCGCGAGTTCCGCGTAGCGCCTGTTCACCTTCTTCGACCGGGCCGGATCCGAGTGGAGCGCGGGATCGGCCAACTGCTCCTGCAGGTGATCGTGCTCGGCCAGCAGCGACTGCACCGATTCGAACACGCCTAGTCCTTGTCTGACGGAACCGCCGGCATCGACTTCTGCACCTGCATCAGGAACTCCACGTTCGACGTGGTGTCCTTCAGCCGAGTGAGCACGAGCTCGAGCGCCTGCTGGGTCTCGAGTCCGGCGAGTGCGCGACGGAGCTTCCAGGTGATCTTCGTCTCGTCGACCCCCATGAGCATCTCCTCGCGACGGGTGCCCGAGGCGTTGACGTCGACCGCGGGGAAGATGCGCTTGTCGGCGAGCTGGCGCGACAGTCGAAGCTCCATGTTGCCGGTGCCCTTGAACTCCTCGAAGATGACCTCGTCCATCTTCGAACCGGTCTCGACGAGGGCCGTGGCGAGGATGGTGAGCGAACCGCCGTCCTCGATGTTGCGCGCGGCCCCGAAGAAGCGCTTCGGCGGGTACAGCGCCGACGAGTCGACCCCTCCCGACAGGATGCGACCGGATGCCGGGGCGGCGAGGTTGTAGGCCCGCCCGAGCCTGGTGATCGAATCGAGGAGCACGACGACGTCGTGACCGAGCTCGACGAGTCGCTTGGCGCGCTCGATGGCGAGTTCGGCGACTGTCGTATGATCTTCGGCCGGCCGGTCGAAGGTCGACGCGATGACCTCGCCCTTCACCGTGCGCTGCATGTCGGTGACCTCTTCTGGACGTTCGTCGACCAGCACCACCATGAGGTGCACCTCGGGGTTGTTCTTGGCGATGGCGTTGGCGATCGCCTGCAGCACGAGGGTCTTGCCCGCCTTCGGTGGCGAGACGATGAGCCCGCGCTGGCCCTTGCCGATCGGCGACACGAGGTCGATGATGCGGGTCGTGAGCTTGCCGGACTCGGTCTCGAGACGCAGCCGCTCGGTCGGGTACAGCGGGGTGAGCTTGCCGAACTCGACACGGTCGCCCGCCTGATCGACGGGAAGCCCGTTGATCGAGTCGATCTTCACGATCGCGTTGTACTTCTGGCGGCCGCTGTTGTCGTTCTCGCGCGGCTGGCGGATGGCGCCCACCACCGCATCACCCTTGCGCAGGTTGTACTTCTTCACCTGGCCGAGCGAGACGTACACGTCGTTGTTGCCGGGGAGGTACCCGCTCGTGCGCACGAACGCGTAGTTGTCGAGCACGTCGAGGATGCCCGCGACGGGGATGAGTACGTCGTCATCGGAGATCTCGGGCTCGAAGTCATCGCCCGCTCCCTGTCCGCGGCGCTTGCGGTCGCGGTAGCGACCCCGACCGCCGCGCTCGTTCTCGCCGTCCTGCTGGCGATCGTTGTCACCGCGCTGGCTCTCGCCACGCTGGTTATCGCCACGCTGGTTCTGGCCGCGGTCGTTCTGCTGGCGCTCGTTCTGCTGGCGCTCGTTCTGCTGGCCGCGCTGGCTTCTCCCCCGGCCGCCGTCCTGCTCGTCGACATCGTTCTGCTGCCGGTCGTTCTGCTGGCGATCGTTCTGCTGGCGATCGCCCTGCTGGCGATCCTGGTTGCGGTCTCCGTTGCCGGAGTTGCGCCCACGACCGCGGCCGCGTCCACGCGGCTGGGCGTTCTCATCGCCGGACGGACCCTCCGGCAGCTCGATGACAGGCACCTGGCTGGGTGCCGACGCGCGCGAGTCAGGATCGCTCCCCCGGCGCCGCGTCGTCTCGGCGCCCGCCGTCGCATCGACCTCGGCGTCGGAACCGGAGGGGGCGAGCGCATCGAGGCCGGTGTCGGCCCGACTGGCGTGATCTCCGGCTGTCAGTCGCGAATCGGATGCCGTGGGCGCAGCGTCACGGGACTGCTCGGGCGCCGCGGGCTCGGCCGCCGTGATCACGCCGGCATTGGCGGTGACCCGGCGGGAGCCGCGCTTGCGCGGCGGAAGGGCGACGGCGGGTTCGACCCTCGGCTCGGGGAGCTCGACGGGCGGGATGACGGCGGCGGAGGCATCCGCTGCGACCTCGGTCACCGCGACCTCGGCCACCGGGGCCTCGGTCACCGGGGCCTCGGTCACCGCTGACGCTCCACCGCGGGCCCGATCGATCGCGGCCACGAGGTCGCCCTTGCGCAACTTGGAGATGCCGGGGATTCCGAGGCTCGCCGCGAGGGCCTGCAGCTCGGGGAGTCGGAGCCCGCCCAGGCCGGATGCGGCACGGTCTCCGACAGTCGGAGGGCCGCCGTCGGCACCGCTGCTGTCTGGGGTATTGCCGTCTGGGCTGTTGCCGTCTGGGTTGTTGCTGTCTGAGTTGTTGCTGTCTGGGGATTCCGGGCTCGAGGCGCGGACGTCGACGTCAGTCACGGGATGTCTTCCTATTCTCCCGGGCGGAGATACCGCCGGGGGAGCTTCATCGCCGACCACAGTTCCGGGCAGGTCGCGCAGGACTGCGGTGCACAGTCGTCGTGAGAGTGACGGGTGCAGTAGCGAGTGCTAGTGGGGATTCGCACCGGGCGAGACGATCCGTCGTGGATCCGACGAGCTCGTGGCCGTGGGCCGGGCGGGAGCCCCCGCCGGGTGCGGATTCACTGTAGCACCTTTGAAGTCGACGGCCAGCAGCAGCGATTCCCACCGGGAGGAGCCCTGCGAGGCGACCACGGACGCGGCTTCGAGCCTCTGCGCCGGGTCGCTGCAGAGCACCAGGATCGACGGTCCTGCGCCGGAGACGACGGCGGCGAGACCGTGAGCCCTGAGTTCGGTGATGAGCCGGTCGGTCGCGGGCATCGCCGCCGCACGGTAGCTCTGATGCAGCTTGTCCTCGGTCGCAGCGAGCAACAGCTCGGGACTCTGGATAAGCGCGGCGATGAGCAGCGCAGACCGCGAGACGTTGAAGATCGCGTCCTCGTGGGGCACGGAAGCCGGTCGGAGGCTGCGCGCCAACTGGGTCGACATCGTGCCCTCCGGCACGCAGATGAGCGGGGACACCCCGCGATGCACCATCAGCTTCTTGTGCTGGGGTCCGTTCTCGTCGGTCCAGGCGATGGTGAGCCCGCCGAACAGGGCGGGAGCGACGTTGTCGGGGTGCCCCTCGAGCTCGGTCGCGAGGGCGAGCAGCTGATTCGCGCCGAGGTCGACGATGCCCTCGAGAAGCCCCTTGGCCGCCATGACGCCCGACACGATGGCCGCTCCCGAGGAGCCGAGACCCCGTCCGTGCGGGATGACGTTGCGGGCGACGAGAGCGAGGCCAGGCGCGACCACACCGACTGCCGAGAAGACGTGCCGGATGCTCGCGACCACCAGGTTGGAGTCATCCGTCGGCACCTCCCCCTCTCCGACCCCCCTGACCTCGACGCTCGCCCCCGGAGTGTCCCGGGCAGTGACCGTCAGCTCGTCGTACAGGGCGAGAGCGAGGCCGAGCGTGTCGAATCCCGGGCCGAGGTTGGCGGTCGTGGCGGGCACCCGCACCACGACGCTCGTGCCGACCGGAACGGGCGAGATGCCCGCCGCGCCGGCATCCGGTGTCATGCAGGCACCCTCTGGAGACCGAGGCGCGAGGCGATCTCGGCGGTGTCGACCGGCACGACGGTCGGGCTCACGTCGGTGCCGTCGGGGCGGCGCAGAGCCCACTGCGGGTCTTTGAGTCCGTGACCGGTCACCGTCAGCACCACACGGGAGCCGCGCGGGATCTGCCCGGCCTCGGCGCGCTCGAGCAGCCCGGCCACGCTGATCGCCGAGGCTGGCTCGACGAAGATGCCGACCTCGGCCGAGAGGATGCGGTGCGCCTCGAGAATGAGCGCATCGGAGATGGCGCCGAAGTAGCCGTCCGACACCTCGCGGGCCTCGGTGGCGAGATGCCACGACGCCGGATTGCCGATGCGGATGGCGCTCGCGATCGTGTCGGGGTTCTTCACGACTTTCCCGAGAACGATCGGTGCACTGCCGGCGGCTTGGAAGCCGAACATCCTGGGCAACTTCGTGCTGGCGCCGCGCTCGAGGTCTTCACGGTAGCCGCGGAAGTAGGCGGTGTAGTTGCCGGCGTTGCCGACCGGCACGATATGGAAGTCGGGGGCGTCGCCCAGGGCCTCGATCACCTCGAAGGCCGCGGTCTTCTGCCCCGCGATACGGTCGGGGTTGACGGAGTTCACGAGGTGCACCGGGTAGTTCTCGGCGAGGTCGCGCGCGATGTCGAGGCAGTCGTCGAAGTTGCCCTGCACCTGCATGATCTGGGCGTCGTGGGCCACAGCCTGGCTCAGCTTGCCCATGGCGATCTTTCCGTCGGGCACGAGGACGACCGAGGTGATGCCCGCGTGCGTCGCGTAGGCGGCCGCCGACGCCGAGGTGTTGCCCGTCGACGCGCAGATGACGGCCTTCGCGCCATGCTCGACGGCTTTGGAGATCGCCATCGTCATACCGCGGTCCTTGAACGAACCCGTCGGGTTCATACCCTCGAACTTGACCCGGACATCGGCCCCCGTGCGAGCGGAGAGCGCCGGAGCGGGGATGAGCGGGGTGCCGCCCTCTCCGAGTGTGACGATCGGCGTGGCATCCGTGATGTCCAGCCTGTCGGCGTATTCGCGCAGGACCCCGCGCCACTGGCGGCTGGTCGGGCTGGGTGTCATTCGGAACCTTCGACTCTCAAGACTGATGTGACGGATGTGACCACCGGGCTGTCGGCGAGTGCGCCCACGGTCGCTGCGAGCGCGGCCTCCGAGGCCTCGTGGGTTCCGATCACCAGGGTAGCGCCGGGCGTGCCGGCCCCGGCGCCCTCCGGATCGGCGATCGACTGGGCGACGTTCTCGAGCGACACCCCGTGCTCGCTGAACAGCGTGGCGACGGCGGCGAGCACCCCGGGCTGATCCACGACGGCGAGGCTGATCTGGTAGCGGGTCGTCACGCGCGAGATCGGGAGCACAGGCAGGTTCGCGTGCGTCGACTCCGCCACCCCCGGGCCACCGATGACATGACGTCGGGCGGCCGAGACCAGGTCGCCGAGCACCGCGGAGGCGGTCTCGACGCCGCCTGCTCCCGCTCCGTAGAACATGAGGTCGCCGGCGGCCTCGGCCTCGATGAAGACGGCGTTCTTCGCGCCGTGCACCGCCGCGAGAGGGTGGGAGCGCGGCACGAGCGCCGGGTAGACGCGGGCGCTCACCCCCTCCTCGCCGGTCTCCCGGTCGATGAGGCGCTCGGCGATGGCGAGCAGCTTGACCACGTAGCCTGCGGCGCGCGCGGCGTCGACCTGCTCGATGGTGACGGAGGTGATGCCCTCACGGTGCACCCTGTCGATCGGCACCGTGGTGTGGAACGCGAGACTGGCCAGGATCGCAGCCTTCTGCGCCGCATCGAACCCCTCGATGTCAGCCGTGGGGTCGGCCTCGGCGTACCCGAGGTCCGTCGCGGCCGCGAGCGCGGCCTCCAGGGTGTCGCCCGCGGTGTCCATCCGATCGAGGATGAAGTTCGTCGTGCCGTTGACGATGCCCATGATGCGGTGGATCCGATCGCCAGCGAGGCTGTCGCGGAGAGGCCGGATGATCGGGATCGCCGCGGCGACGGCGGCCTCGTAGTAGAGCTGCGCCCCGACCTGCTCGGCGGCCTCGAACAGTTCGGGGCCGTGCGTGGCCAGCAGGGCCTTGTTGGCCGTGATCACGTCGGCGCCGGATCCGAGCGCCTGAAGGATGTACTCGCGGGCGGGCTCGAGGCCGCCGATGAGCTCGATGACGATGTCGGCGCCGAGGATGAGCGTCTCGGCGTCGGTCGTGAGCAGGTGACTCGGGATCTCGGCGGTGCGAGGTGCCTCGAGGTCGCGGACGGCGACGCCGACCAACTCGAGCCCCGCCCCCGAGCGCTGCGCGAGTTCGTCGCCGTGGCGCAGCAGCAGCGAGACCACCTGCGCCCCGACCGATCCTGCGCCCAGAAGGGCCACGCGGAGGTTGCGGTACTCGATCATCTGTCTCCGTTCGATGCGGATGCCGCACCCGCGGGCACCGCATCCAGTCCCGCGTCGCGCGAGAGCAGGTCGGTCTCGGTCTCGCCGCGCACGATCACGCGGGCGATGCCGTCTCGGACGGCGACGACCGCCGGGCGGGCGAGGTAGTTGTAGTTGCTCGCGAGCGACCAGCAGTACGCGCCGGTGGCCGGCACGGCGAGCAGGTCGCCCGGCGCGACATCCGCGGGGAGGTAGTCGTCGCGCACGACGATATCGCCGCTCTCGCAGTGCTTGCCGACGACGCGCACGAGAGCCGGATCGGCGGTCGAGGTGCGGCCCGCGAGGCGCACCGCGTAGTCGGCCTCGTAGAGCGCGGGCCTGGCGTTGTCGCTCATGCCGCCGTCGACGCTGACGTAGCGCCGCACCGCGGAGTCTGGCGGTGTGGCGGCAGCCGCTGTAGCTTCCGCAGACCCCGTGCCCTTCACAGACTCCGTGGCGACGAGCACGTCCTTGGTGGTGCCGACCTCGTAGAGGGTGACGCCCGCCGGGCCGACGATGTACCGACCGGGCTCGACCGCGAGGTGCGGCATCGGGATACCCGCGGTGCGGCATCCGTATTCCACCGCGTCGACGAGGGTGGCGGCGATCGTCTCGATGTCGAGCGGGTCGTCCGACCCGGTGTAGGCGATGCCGAACCCGCCGCCCAGGTTCAGCTCGGGCACGGGCCCGCCCGCGAGCAGGCGCGCGTGCAGGGCGAGGAGGCGCGCGACGGCCTCGACGAATCCCGCGGTGTCGAAGATCTGAGATCCGATGTGGGAGTGCAGCCCGAGAAACTCGAGCGAGGCGGAGGCCCGGATGTCGGCGACGGCCCCCTCGGCGTCGGCGAGCGCGATCCCGAACTTCTGGTCCTCCCGCGCGGTGGCGAGGTACTCGTGGGTGCTGGCGTGCACGCCGGTGTTGACGCGCAGCCGCACGCGCTGCCGTCGCGAGTGGCGAGCCGCGGCATCCGCGACCCGGCCGATCTCGACGACGCTGTCGATCACGACGACGCCGACGCCGGCGCCGACAGCCCCATCGATCTCGGCGACGGACTTGTTGTTGCCGTGCAGCCCGAGCCGTGACGGGTCGACCCCGGCCGCGAGCGCGACGGCGAGTTCTCCGCCGCTGCACACGTCGAGATTCAGACCCTCCTCGGTCACCCAGCGCGCGACCTCGGCGCAGAGGAAGGCTTTGCCCGCGTAGTAGACGGTAGCGCCGGTGCCCGCTCGTGCGGTCTCGGAGCGGAACGCGTCGCGGACCGCGCGGGCGCGCGCACGGACGTCGTTCTCGTCGACCACATAGAGAGGGGTGCCGAAGCGGGCGGCGAGGTCGGAGGCGGCCACTCCCGCGACGGTGAGAGCACCCGTGGCATCGCGCGTGGTGCTCGCCGTCCAGACCGCGGGGTCGAGGGCGTTCGCGTCGGCGGGCACGTCGAGCCTGCCGGGGGCGAGCGGGTTCACGGCCAAGAGGACCTCACGGCGTCGGTGGGGAT
>JBEANR010000138.1:0-4097 GCA_041165365.1 Actinomycetota bacterium
CCATGGACCTCGTGCAGCGCATGTGCGACCACGTCGCGATCATCGCGAGCGGGCGGGTGCTCGTCTCGGGCACTATCAACGACGTGCGGGGCGACTCCACCCTCGAAGACCGCTTCGTCGACCTCGTCGGCGGGCGCCGCGACGGGGAGGGGCCCGAGTGGTTGCGGGTGTCGTGAGGGTGCTGATCCCCACCGAGAATCGGGGAACGAGATCGGCACGATACTGACAGAAGCGGAACGATCCGCGTTCCTCTCGGGCCCGCTAAGCCTTCGGGGTACTGATCTCGTCGCCGGCGAGGAGCCTGCGTACCGTCCACGCGATCCGCTCGGGCATGCCCTTCGACGCTGAAGGATGCGGGGCTACCGCACTGAGAGCGGCCTCGATTCCCGCAAGGGTGCCCGTGATGATGGTCGACACAGACCGACGGGGGATCACTCCCCAGGCGCGCGCTTCTTTCTCGAGCGAGTCGGCCGAGATCCGGCGGTGATCCACGATCCCGTCGACGGCCATCGCGAGGGAGTAGTCGATCCGACCGGATTGGAACAGATTCGGCACAGCGTCGTACACCTCGGCCAATCGAGTGCCCTCCGCAAGATGAAGGAGCCCGACATTCTTCGCATGGGCGTCGTTGTCACCGATCGCCACATGAAAGACGAGCTGCCGCAACCATTCCTCGGCTGCGCGACCACCGCCGCGCATCGATCCGAGCAACTCAGCGATCAGGCGCGCCGACGGACGTCCTCTCCGCGAAGGCGACGCCGGGTCTTGAAACTTCGCGTCGGCGCTGCGCCAATCGAGCCCGAGCGCCTGAGCGAGATCCTCCTGATGATGCAGCGCGACAGTGCCGTCAAGGAGATGGCGATCGAATCGCTCGATGGAGAGGTACGGCGTCGCGCCAGCCTTCTGAAGCGAGCTGTGGAAACGGGAAAGGCCCACGTGACGAGCGAGTTCGTGACCGTAGAACTCATTGAAGATCAGCTCCGGCCGCGATTGGAGTCGCGGCTTGAGGATGTGAGTCGAATGCGCCCGACCATGAGGCTCGAACCACCCTCCGTCGAACTGAGCGACGAGCAGTTTCGGCTGAAATCCGGGCAGCATGGAGCGGCTGTCGTCTCGGGCGCCGAGGTCGTGCTCCTCGACGGATTGCCTCAGCCGTGCCGCGAGGGTTCGCGTCGACATCCGGCTGTAATCGGCGGCGGGCGACGCGGGCTCATCGGGATGACGAAGAGTGACGGCACCGGCGAGTGATCCTCCGAATGAGTCGAGAACCGCGAAGAGGTCGTCGGGATCGATCCCGCGTTTTCGAGCCATGGCGATGCGCTGATTGCCCTCTGGCGCGTAGCCACCCAGGAAGTTGGAGGCGAGCTCGATATCGGGCGCGCGACCCGGTATGACACCGAACGACTCCGTCAGGGTCGGAGCGCCGCCCTCGTATCCTTCATGCCAGTCGATCGCGACCCGATGGCGTGCCCGTGGATCTCGGCGCACCGACCCGATGAGTCGATCGTGCAGGAAGAGGTCAAGCGTCTCCATCGGTCGCCTCGTACTGCAGCGCGACGGTGACACCGAGCTCGTTCAAGGTGCGGAAGAGCCTCGTGACATAGAGGTTGCTGCGGCCGTTCTCGAGGTCGATCAGGTAGTCGCGTGAGAACGCGAGACTCTCGGCGAGATCCTGTTGCGTCACCCCACGGCTCTCGCGAACCGTCTTGATGACAAGCCCGACGTCGCGGACCTTGCCCACCCGCACCGTGTGCATCGTTGTCCTTCATGTCGGCATATCCCCACATGGACGCATGTGGTGAAATCCCCACATTAGGGGGTGTGGGGATAATCCCACAAGACATCGCCGATTCTGATCCCCGTTCAGATGCGGACAGATAGGGTCGAATCATTCGACGGCACCTCAGCAACGGGCATCCGCGACTCTGACGGGAGCGGTGAGGTCGGGCGGCACAGTGATCGTGTCGAGCCACGCCATGGACCTCGTGCAGCGCAGGTGCGACCACGTCGCCGTCATCGCGAACGGGCGGGTGCTCGTCGCAGGAACCGACGACGACGTGCGCGGTGACTCCACCCTCGAAGACCGCTTCGTCGAACTCGTCGCCGGGCGCCGCGACGGGGAGGGGCCCGAGCGGTTGCGGGTGTCGTGAGGCGAGTGATGCACTCGGGCCTGGAACCTCGGCGTGAGCTCGTTATCTCATGATGACTCCCAGAACCACAGTTGCTGTGAGCCAATCGCCGGCGGTACAAAGCGGGCCACTACGACGACGAGTGCCAAAACAATAAGTATCGAATTCTCGGGCCCTCCGATGCAGAGCACCACCAGCACGCCAATGACGCTGCACGCAATTGAAATGGACGCGACGAGAAAGGCAACCATGGAGCTTTCTCTGCGTAGTGCATGCATCAGTCCAGCCCCACTCGCGATCACTAAGGTCGACGCCATTGCAATGCCAATGTTGGGCATCGGCTTAAGCGCAGATATGCACAAAACACTGATCAGGGCCAAATATGAAACTGCCACGACGCTTCGCACGACAAACTCTCCGCGACGAACTGACTTGTTTTTGAATGGAATTCGATTCCTCATGATGAAGAGTATTGTTCATCGTCACTTCGATTTGATAAGGCGCGCCGCGTCGTCGAACGCGTCGGCGGATGCTGCGACGGGAAGGGGCCGGAGCGGTTGCGAATGTCCTCAAGCGGGTGAAACCGCGGCCTACCCCGCGACGAGCTGCTGCGCCCGCTGGTGGGACACCCCGAGCACTGTGCCCACGTCGCGCAGGGTGAGCCCCGCGTCTCGGAGCTCGCGGGCCGCCATCCGAGATTCCGTCGCCGCAGCCGTGCGTGCCTGCGCCTCCGCGCTTCGCAGTTCACGAGCTCGTGAGAGGTGCAACTGAACAGTCGGCGGAAGGACGAATTCCACCGTCACCCGCACGTCGGCCACCGCTGCATCCGTTACCGCTGCGATGTAGTCGACGGCCATCCCCTCGATCTCACCGACAGTACGCGCCTGGGTCGCTCCCTCGAGCGCAGGGATCTCGAGGAACCAGAGGCGCCCGTCGAGTCGCGCGTGCACGGCGTAAGGAGAGTGGATGACCATCAGAGCGCCTTCTTGCAGTCGTTGAGGATGGAGCGGCTGAGCATCTCGCCGATCTCCCGATGCCGAGGGATCATGATGACCACGCCGTTGAAGAGAAACTTGTCGTGTTTCGTCCCGCCGATGAATATCCAGTCGACGCTCTTCGATCTGGCCAGTTCGGCGATGGCCTTCTCGAGTTCCTTCTTCTTCATCTTAGGAAGCTAGAGCGATCTAGACAAGATCGGCAAGGGCACTCTAGACATCTGTGGGCAACCGCAGTTGTCCATAGCTGGCGGGCGGACAGATAGGGTCGAATCATCCGACGGGTCCTCAGCAACGGGCATCCTTGGTCCCTAGGACAGGAAGGGAAGCATGGTCGCGCATCTCCTGAGACTCCGCCTGCGGGTGCTCGCCAATACGCTCCTGCGCAGTAAGTGGCAACTGGTCTCGGTGATCATCGGCGCCGTCTACGGACTCGGGATGCTGAGTGCCGCCACCATCGGCCTCGTCGCCCTCAGCCTCGCTCCCGTCGACCTCACGCAGACCATCGTGGTGCTCGCAGGGTCGGCCCTCGTACTCGGCTGGATCCTCATCCCGCTGCTCACCTCGGGCATCGACCAGACCCTCGACACCGCGAAGCTCGCGCGCTTCCCGATCCCGCAGAACACCCTGCTGATCGGCCTCACCCTCGCCGGAATCATCGGCATCCCCGGCATCATCACCCTCCTCGCGAGCCTCGCCACCGCGACCACCTGGTGGCGCAATCCGCTCATCGCCCTCGTCGCGCTCGTGTGCGCGCTCCTCGGAACCCTCACCTGCGTCGTCGGCTCCCGCATGACCGTCGCCCTCACGGCCACGCTCGGCGCGAATCGCCGCTTCCGTGAGCTCACCGCCGTGCTGCTGTTCGTGCCGCTCATCCTCACCGGGCCGGCGATCACCGCCCTCACCGGGCTCACCGGCGACGTCGGCGACGTATGGCCCCGCGCGGCGACAGTGCTCTCGTGGACGCCGCTGG
>JBEANR010000139.1:0-39050 GCA_041165365.1 Actinomycetota bacterium
GCCGAGGTCGGCATCTCGACGCAGAAGCTGCACGCGCGGGGTCCGATGGGACTGCCCGAGCTCACGAGCACCAAGTGGATCGTGCGCGGATCAGGACACGCGCGCGGGTGAGCGAGCCTGACGGGCGCGGTGGCTGAATCGGGCTACGCTCGGCCCCGGGTACGCTGGAGGGATCCCTCGTCGCACCATCGAACGGAGTCATCATGTCAGTGCTCGGACCGGTCTTCGGGCCCGTACTGGGCGTCGCCGCCGAGGTGGCGGAGCACAGCGACACGTTGCCTTTTCCGTCGTTCGTGTTCGCCATCATCTCCGCCGGCGTCTTCGTGGCCCTCGCCTTCGTCGTCTGGAGTTTCCGGGATGTCGCGAACCGCCATGCTCACAAGACTTCTGGCCAGTCCGGCCACGGGTCGGACCACCACTAGGCAGGCGGTTCCATGGTCGAGTCCGCTGTCGGACGCCGCAGGATCGGCGTCATGGGCGGTACCTTCGACCCCATCCATCACGGCCACCTGGTCGCCGCCAGTGAAGTCGCCCAGAACTTCGAGCTCGACGAAGTGGTCTTCGTTCCGACGGGTCAGCCGTATCAGAAGACCCACGTCACCGAGGGCGAGCACCGCTATCTGATGACGGTGATCGCCACCGCGGCGAACCCGCGGTTCACCGTCAGCCGGGTGGACATCGACCGCGACGGCCCCACGTACACGATCGACACCCTCCGTGACCTGCGCGCGCAGCATCCGGATGCCGACCTGTTCTTCATCTCGGGAGCGGACGCGGTGGCGCAGATCCTGGACTGGAAGGACGCCGACGAGCTCTTCGCCCTCGCCCACTTCGTCGCCGTGTCGAGGCCCGGCCACGTGCTGAGCGTTTTAGGTTTACCGGAGCACGACGTAAGCTTGCTCGAAGTCCCCGCGCTCGCGATCTCCTCCACCGATTGCCGCAGCCGGGTGAACCGGGCCCACCCGGTGTGGTATTTGGTACCAGACGGTGTCGTTCAGTACATCTCCAAACACCACTTGTATCGGAGTTCGACATGACAGCGTGGCACAATCAGCCCCCGCTCAGCAGGCGTCAGGCGCGTGACAGCGCCCGTCTGCACGGTGGCGAACCCGAGAGCGGGTCGATCCCGGTGACCGAGGTCGTCGAAGAGTCGATGCCCGCGCCGTCCGTCACCGCCGGAAGCGGGAGACGCGTGCAGTGGGATCCGTCGGCGCAGCCCGCCGAACCGCTGACCTACCGCACTCGTTCCGGCTTGACCGCCGAGGAGATCGCCGCGGAGTTCGCCGCCGACGATGACGATGTCGCAGCTCCTCCCACCGCTGCGACGGCAGGCTCTGACGAGCTGGCCTCTGCCGTCACGGGGCCCGTTTCGGCGCGGCCGGCGTCGGAGGCGCTCGCCGCCGAGGTGTCGATGGTGCCCGATCAGGACGCCGCCGGGGACGCCGCCGGGGAGGGCGCTCCCGCCGACGCCGTCTACCGGCTCCGCGACTACCGTCCGGAACGCCGCTCGTCGTTCGCACCGCTGTCGTCCGAGCCGGCGGGTTCATGGTCGCCGCCCGCCATGGACGGCGCATCGCCCGGGCCCGACGCGGTGTCCGAGCCCGGCCATGCCGGCGCGAACGACCCGATCTCGCCCGATCGCACGATGACCCGGCGCGAGCTGCGGCTTCTGCGCGAGCGGGCTGCGGCCGACGGAGAGCCGGAACCGAGTGTGGTCTTCGGCCATGACGGCGCGGCGACGACCACCTCGGCGATCAGCGTGCCGTCGATGCCGGTCGACGATCCGGTCACGGCAGGCGCGGCGTCGCCAGAGGGGGCCTCGGCGGACGTGGCCCCGCCAGACGCGGGCACCGCAAACGTAGGCACGGTGGATGCCGCCTCCCCCGACCACGAGGTCATCGAGGCAGAACTCGTCGACGACGTCATCCCCGAGCTCATCGAGCCCACCTCCGACCGCTGGGCGGACCCGGTGGTGGTCGAGCCGGTGGCACCCTCGCCCTTCGCGGCGTCGTCGTCGCCGTGGTCGTGGTCGTCGACGCCCGGGCCGGGCTCATCCGGCCAGTCATCACCCGCGCCCGCAGAAGCCAACCGGCCCGATTCCGTCGAGGCGATCATCGCGGAGCCCGTGACCGATTCGGCTCCGCTCGAGCAGATCGTGGTGGAGCCGATGGTGGTGGAGACGATGGTGGTGGACGCGGTCGTGGTCGACCCGATCGCTGAGCAGTCGATGGCAGAGCACCCCATCGTCACGGATCCGGTCGTCGCCGATGCGGTCGCGTCGCAACCCATTGCGCCGCAGCCCGCCGCCCCGGTGGTCGTGCCGCCGCCCGTCGTCACGTCGGCGCCGTCATCCACTCCCTACGGGCACTGGTCGACGCAGAGCGACATCGACGATCGCGCGACGACGGCCGAGACCGCTCTCAGCCGCAATGTCGGGGTCTCCACGGGCGCCATCACCACCCACGCTCTCGTGCTGCCGTCGATCCCCGAGTCGGGCGACCAGCTGCTCGCGCCGCTCACCACCTCCACCGGCGAGATCATCGTCACCGGCTCGATCGATCTGCCGCGCAGTTTCGGGTCGACCGGCGTGCACCCGACCATGTTCGACCACCCCGACGTCGACGCGATCATCGACGACAGCGATCGTGATGACGCGGGGGCGGAGTCCGCGCCCGTCAGGGCCGTGCGCGCCGTCGCCAGCAACTCGTCCGCCCGAGCCGTGATCGAGGCTCCAGCGCCGCGCAAGTCGCGGCTTCCGCTCATCCTCGGGATCGTCGGCGGGGCAGCCCTGCTCGTCGCGATCGGGGTCATCGTGACGGTCTTCGTCATCAACGGCGTCTGACCGATGACGCAGGCGCACTACAGAAGGAATTCGTGACCGCAACACAGCATGCCATCGACCTCCTCGCCGTCGCGGTGCTCGCCGCCGACTCGAAACAGGCAGAGGATCTCGTCGCACTCGATGTCTCGGGGCCGCTCCCTCTCACCGACATCTTCCTTCTCGCCACGGGGCGCAACGAACGCAACGTCGTCTCGATCGCCAGCGAAGTCGAGGACCGCCTCCTCGAGGCCGGCGTGAAGACGCTGCGCAGGGAGGGCCGTGCCGAGGGCCGGTGGATCCTGCTCGACTTCGGTGACCTCGTCGTGCACGTCTTCCATGAGGAGGATCGCATGTACTACTCGCTCGAACGTCTCTGGAAGGACTGCCCGGCTCTTCCGATCGAGCTGCCCGCGAGCACTCCCGCCGAGTGAGCGGGCCCGATCGCACCGCGCCACGCATCGCGTGGAGCGGCGCGTCGGACGACCCGCGCAGACTCGTGAACGCCGTCGACGCGTGGTTCGGCATGCCGTCGTTCTCGCGGCTCGTGCGCGCGTTCGGTGGGCCGCGGCATCCGATGTCGCTCCCTGAACTCGAATCGTTCGCGGCCGAGCACTGGGACTTCCGCGGAGGTCTCGAACGCAACCTCGCCCGCCCGGCCACGGTCACCGACGACCAGGCCGCCGCCCTCCATCGAGCGGCGGCGGATCTGGGGATGCTCGCGGGCCTCCCCACCGGCAGACACTACGACACCATCATCATGACCGGAGGCATGGTGCGGGCGGGCATCGTGAAGCCTCGGTTCACGGCCTCCCTCCTCTCCCGGGGTATCGCGGCGGACAGGGTCGTCTTCCTCGGCGCCCACCGCCCCTTCGCCGGCGACGAGATCGAGCTCGCATCCGCACTCGGGGTGGTCGGATCGGACGAGGCCGACGCCATGGAGTGCGGCATCACGAGAGCGTTCGGCGGCCTCGGCCTCGTCGAGCGCGAGGGGAGCGGCACTCCAGGCGCCCCCGACGCCTGGAGTTCGGCGCGCTGGTTGTGGGGGAGCACCACGATCGAGGTGCTCGTCGCGCCTTCGACGGAGCCGTCTCTTCGCCGGGCGAACACCGCAGACACCTATAGATTCTGGCTTCAACGCTCGGGCGCCCGGCCGGGTCACCGCGTGCTCATCGTGACCACACCGATCTACGTTCCCTATCAGGGCGCGGTCGCTGTCGAACACCTCGGGCTGGGTGCGGGGCTGAGTGTCGAGACGATCGGAGCGGATGCCGCAGCCGGCGATCTGGGCCCCCACACGCAGATCTTCACTCCCGCCCACCACCTGCAGGAATTGCGATCGGCGATCAGTGCGCTGCGCCGACTCCGCGCAGCAGCCACGGCCGCAGAGCCCTCGTGACGAAGGGCATCGCCAGATAGGTCATGATCGGGGTCACCACGACCACCGTCGTCAGAACGCGCAGCACGAGGGGCCAGTCGCCGATCACGGGGAGCAGCAACGCATTCGCCCCGAGACTCAACGGGAAGAACACGATGAAGATCGAGATCATCTGCTTCCAGCGTGGGGGAGTTCCGGTCACCGCGAGGATCTCGACCTCGGACGGTTGATCGAACCAGCCCTCGATGCCGGTGCGGCGCTGCGCGCCCCGCTCCTCGACGAGCCCGACGGCGCTCGCGATCCACCAGGCGCGCTCACTCGACTGCTCCCAGGCCGCGAGGCTGTCGGCATCCGCGAACCTGTAGAGCATGTGCCACACCGGGGATTCGGGGTCGGGGCGCACCCACCCCGACCCCAGGTAGCCCGGCGAGGCGCCCAGCAGATCCTGCCCGGCGCGGGCCCACGCGGCGACCTCCTTCACTCGATCGGGGGAGACGGTGCGCACGATCGAGATGGTGATCGGTTCGGATTTCAGGGCCATGCCCCCAGTCTGCCCGCGGTGTCGAGAGTCGTCGATCTGTAGTAATCTTGCCGAGTTGCCTTCTCGGAGCTTCTATCCGGGGAGGGGACATGGGTCCATGGCGCAGCCTGGTAGCGCACCTGCATGGCATGCAGGGGGTCAGGGGTTCGAATCCCCTTGGATCCACCCCGACACGACGTCGCTCTGCATCGCGAAGCTGAGATTGCCCGCCGAGTCTCCACCTCGATTCGTCGTCGACCATCACCCGCAGGTAGCGTCGATGGCGTGAATTCGGCTGATACCACCGGCGATCTCGGCGGGATCCTCGGATTCGTCACCTCCCTCATCTCGGCTCTGGGGGAATGGGGGGTCGGGCTCGCGACGCTGCTCGAGACCGTGTTTCCGCCGATCCCGAGCGAGATCGTGCTGCCGCTCGCCGGCTTCCTCGCGAGTCAGGGGGAGATGAACGTCGTGCTCGTGCTGGTCGCCAGCACGATCGGCGCGTACCTGGGTGCCCTTGTGCTCTACTGGCTCGGCGCGGCGCTCGGACTCGAGCGCGCGATCACCCTGCTGTCGAAGGTGCCCCTGGTCGACCGGGACGACTTCGAGAAGGCCGCCGGGTGGTTCTCACGACACGGGCGCTCGGCGATCTTCTTCGGCAGGCTCATCCCGGGTGTGCGAAGCCTGATCTCGCTGCCGGCAGGAGCCGAACGGATGCCGCTGGGCGTGTTCAGCGCGTTCACGATCGCCGGCAGCGGACTGTGGAACTCGTTGCTCGTCATGCTCGGCGTCGCGCTCGGGTCGCAGTACGAACTGATCGATCAGTACTCGCAGTACCTCGACTACGCCGTGTACGCCGTCGTCGCAGCGCTGCTCACGGCGCTCGTCATCCGGGCAACCAGACGGCGCCTCAGGGCGCGCAGCGCCTGACCCGGCGAGGCCAGTCGGACGGCACCGAGGATGAGACGGCGCCGAGGATGAGAGGCGCCGAGGATGATCAGGGCAGCAACGACACCATCGACCAGAGCGCGAGGGTGCCGCCCACCCAGAAGGTGATTCCCACTCCGAGTCCGACGAAGAACATCGGATCGAGTCGGCGGTCGGCGTCGGCGATGACTGCAACCGGAGCGGCGGTCTCCGTCGCGGCCGGAGCGAACATGGCGTCGTGGATGCTGATCGTGCTCATGGAGAACCCCCGTCTGCGATACCCCCCGGCATCGCCCTGTCGTCAGCCTAAGGTCGGCCGGGCGAACCCTGCTCGTCCCACTTCGGGGGTCGCGGTTGCGTCATCCCGAGCAGGCCTGCTCAGCGGAAGAGCGCGGTGATGCCCCAGACGCCGACCCCGATGGCGCCCCAGAGCACTGTGCTCGCGCTGATGGCGAGGACCCATCCGTTGTACCGGAGCGCGTTGCGATCGTCGAGAGCGTCGGCCTCGAACAGCATGGGCTGACCGGATCCTGCTGCGACGGTGCTCACGATGGTCCCCCTGATCAGGCGGTCATCCCCCGACGACCTCTGACTGAACTGTAGACGGATCGAGCGGATGTCGCATCACCCGCGTACGGGGGGGGCATCCGCCTCGGGTCCCTGAGCCTGTCGGAGGGCCGCCTGCCTGGCTTGGTCCTTGAGCCTGTCCGAGGGCCGCCCGCCTGCCTTGGTCCCTGAGCCTGCCGAAGGGCCGTCCTACGTTCACAACTCAGGCTGTCCGTTCACCCGGCCTCGAAATCCGCCCCCAGGGGCGCCTGGCGCCACTCCGGCCTGGGTTGTGAACACCTCCCCCGGCTCCGAGCGGCCCCGGCACGCGGCGCGGCACGGGTCGATACATGAATGACCGATCCCCTCACCGACGGCGAGGGCGGCTGACGCACCGAGGATCGGGTGCCCTCCGCTCAGTTCGCCGCATCCTGCTCGCCCGTGTCGCGGAGGAACATGGCGACGGCTTCGAGCGAGTCGAACGGGGATGCCTCGAGCGGGTGGTTCATCCGGGTGACGTAGAACATCGCGGCGTAGTAGGCGACGAAGCCGAGGAGGGCCTCGATGCTGTTCTTCGCGAGCGTGGAGTCGGTGATGCGCCATTCGGTGGCCGACAACGGGTAGAAGTCGATGCCTTGCGAGTGGACGGGGGTGGTATCCAAGACGGTCATGCGCAATCTCCCTTGATCGATGACATGACGATCGTAGAGAGGGCTACCTGAACGTGAGCGGGGCTTGATCTCGGGAGCCGCCGAGCGCATAATCGGGCGGACGACGTCGGATCCCGGTTCAGGCCGAGAAGCTGCTCTCCGGATCGACAAGGTCGTCGGCATCCAGATCCATCGGTCTGCTCTCCGGATGAGTGAGCCCGGCGATCCGCCGCTCGATGAGCGCGATCGCGTCCTCGTCGTTCACTTCATCCATGACCGTCGCCTGCGACACGACCATGAGCTGGCTCGCAGGACCGATCAGCAGCTGGGCGCGAGCCGTCTCCCCCAGATCTCCGACCACCGCGATGTCGATGGTGGCGGAGTCTTCACTTTGCGCGAGAGCCTGCGCGTATCCGAGAACGGCTTCCGCCGTACGGTCGCCGGTGATCACCGAGCCGTTGACGTAGAAGATCCGTTTCATCCTCACAGCCTTATCTGGTCCGAGCGCGGAATCAACCCCCCGACGACTCGCCTGTGGGTCGGTGCTCCTCGCTCAACTGCAGCCCCTGGCCGCTGTTCGACGACGAGATCAGGGTCTCGATCCACTCGCGGTTCAGCGCGGGGGGCCTTCCGCCGCTGTACTTGAAGTACAGGGGGATCGACGCGCTCAGCCAGATCGTGCTACGCCCGTCGCCGATGTTCGGGTCGTCCTTCCACGAGAAGTAGAAGCTCTCTCCGCGCCGTAGCTTCGCGCCGATCACGACCTGAAGGTGCGCGAGCACTCGATCGTCGAATCCGATCTCCACACCCGACAGCCCGTAGAGCAGTTTGCCCATGACGTCGCCTCACTCTCGAGGGTCGTTTCTGAGCGACCCTCTGCCGAGGCTACCCGATGCCATGGGGTGGCTCGCCGCCGCGGGCGCCGCTGACGCAGCGCTGCCGCCAGGCCTAGGCTGAGTCGGCGACCCGTCAGGAGTCGAGGAACGGATGACATGGACGAGAACACTCTGATCGCGCACTGGGTACGGGCGCGCAAGCACATCATCCTCGCGCAACTCGGGCCCATCTTCCTGCTGACGGCGACCGTCTGGCTGCTGCAGACCGGACTCGCCGAGATGCCGCTGCCGGTGCGACTCGCGGCAGCGGGCATCCTGCTCGCCACCGGTGTTCTCGGGGCCGCCGCGCAGATCGGGGCCGCGACCGAGGGTCGAGCGGCCGCGGCCGACCTGGCGGCCCTCGGCCCGGTCTCGTCTCTCGGACGCTCTGTCGTCGCCGGGGCGCGGTGGGTCAACCTCGTGCGGCTCGGCACGCCGGCGCTGTTCGTCGTGATCTTCGTCATCCTGTTGGCCGCGCTGTTCCTGCCCGGCGCCGCCTGAAGCACGAGCGGCAGCACGCGTCACCAGTCGGCGACGACGTAGTCCTTCAGAAACACCCCGTAGACGTCGTGCCCGCGCTCGCCCATGACGATCGGGTCGTAGACGCGAGCGGCCCCGTCGACGAGGTCGAGCGGGGCGTGGAATCCCTCTTCGGCGAGGCGCACCTTGGTGGGATGCGGCCGTTCGTCGGTGATCCATCCCGTGTCGACACTGGTCATCAGGATGCCATCACTGTCGAACATCTCTTTCGCACTCGTGCGGGTGAGCATGTTCATCGCGGCCTTCGCCATGTTCGTGTGCGGATGCCCTGGACCCTTGTAGCGGCGTCCGAACTGCCCCTCCATGGCCGAGACGTTCACGACGTAGGTGCGACGGGCCGCGGATGCCGCCAGTGCGGGTCGGAGCCCGCTGACGAGCAGGAACGGTGCGGTCACGTTGGCCAGCTGCACCTCGAGCATCTCGAGGGGGTCGACCTCGTGCACGAACTGCGTCCAGCTGTTCTCGTCGTGATGATCCGGTAGCAGGCCACCGGCGTCGATCGCGGTGCCCGCGGCGAGTCGGTCGAGCGACGAGGAGCCCGCCGCCATCGCCAGGGCGGTGAGCTCGGCGGCGTCGCGTCCGCCGGCGGCCGCCAGGATCGGATGCGCCGCCACGGACTCGGCGAGAGCGGTCGGGTGGGCGTCGGCGGTGTGCCCGAAGGTGAGCAGCTCCGGCAGGGGACCGTCGGGGAGCGGCGAACCCTCGGCCTCGGCCAGCGGAGCGTAGGCGCCGGGGGAGCGGCGCACGGTCTGCGCGGCGTTGTTGATGAGGATGTCGAGGGGCCCGGCTTCGAGCATCGCGTCGGTCAGCCCGGTGACCTGCGCGGGGTCGCGGAGGTCGATTCCCACGATGCGGAGGCGATGCAGCCACTCCGCGGCATCCGGAAGTCCGCTGAACCGACGAACGGCATCGCGGGGGAAGCGCGTCGTGATGGTCGTGTGCGCGCCATCCCGAAGCAGTCGCAGGGCGATGTGCATGCCGATCTTCGCTCGCCCCCCGGTGAGCAGCGCGCGTCGGCCGGCGAGGTCGGTGCGCGCGGTGCGCTTGGTGTGACTCATCGCCGCGCAGTCGGGGCAGAGCTGATGGTAGAAGGAGTCGACGCGGGTGTAGTGCCGTTTGCAGATGTAGCACGGTCGGGACTTGAGCAGTTCGCCTGCGGTGGGGGTGGCCGTCGTGATCTCCAGCGGGATTCCGCGCGTCTCGTCGTCGATGCGGTCGGGCGCGCCCGTCGCCGTCGCCGCGACGACCGCGCGATCCGCCTCGGCGATCTCGGCGCGCTTCTCGAGCCTCCGGGACTTCTTCACCGACTTGAACATGCGGGCGGTGGCCTGACGGACGACCACGAAATCGGGGTGATCCTCATCGAGCCGGTCCATCGTCGCGAGCACCCGCAGGGTCACGGAGAGGTCGGCGGGATCGATGCCCGGGGTGGTCGGGTCGACCTCAGGGGCTGCAGGGTCGACGTCCGCCGCGCCCACGGGGTCGCCGGGGAGGTCGTCGGAGGGCACATCAGAGTGTAGCCAGTCGCTGTCGAGGCCATGATGCCGGTTCGCAGCGACCAGCAGACCCGACGCCGTTCACAACTCAGGCTTCCCCGCCGGTGTCTCGTCCGCGACGCTCGGAATCCGCGGGCTGGTGAGAGTCGACGAGCAGAGCAGCCTGAGTTGTGAACGGCGAAGGAGGGCGCCCGACGCGGGGCTCCCGGGTGCGATCGCCGTCCGGGCCTGTGGCACGGTAGAGCCATGGTCAAAACCCTGCTCGATAGGCTGCCGGTCGGGTCGGGCCCCGCGGATCCGGATGCCGTCTACACCGCCTTCGAGGAGTGGGCGGCCGACCGCGGGCTCACCCTCTATTCCGCGCAGGCCGACGCGCTCATTGAGATCGTGTCGGGCTCGAACGTCGTGCTCAGCACCCCGACCGGCACCGGCAAGTCGCTCGTCGCCGCCGGCGCGCACTTCTTCGCGCTGGCAGAGGGCAGGCGCAGCTACTACACGGCCCCCATCAAGGCTCTCGTCTCGGAGAAGTTCTTCGCGCTGGTCGACATCTTCGGCGCTGCGAACGTCGGGATGGTCACCGGTGACTCGTCGGTGAACGCCGACGCCCCGATCATCTGCTGCACCGCCGAGATCCTCGCGAACCTGGCCCTGCGCCACGGCGCCGAGACCGATGTCGACCAGGTGGTGATGGACGAGTTCCACTTCTACGGCGACCCCGAGCGCGGCTGGGCATGGCAGGTTCCGTTGCTCACCTTGCCACGGGTGCAATTCGTGCTCATGTCGGCCACCCTCGGCGACGTCACCTGGTTGAGCGACGACCTGGCGCGGCGCACCGGTCGAGAGACCGCCGTCATCACGGGTGTGGAACGGCCGGTGCCGCTGCACTACGGCTATGCGCTCACCCCGGTGCAGGAGACCGTCGAAGATCTGCTGGGCACCGCGCAGGCGCCGATCTACATCGTCCACTTCTCGCAGGCCGCGGCGCTCGAGAGGGCACAGGCCCTGACGAGCATCAATGTCGCGACGAGAGCGCAGCGGGATCTCATCGCCGAGACCATCGGCGGCTTCAGATTCACGACGAGCTTCGGCCGCATCCTCTCGCGCCTCGTGCGTGCCGGCATCGGGGTGCATCACGCCGGCATGCTGCCGAAGTACCGCAGGTTGGTCGAGCAACTCGCGCAGCAGGGGATGCTGAGGGTGATCTGCGGCACCGACACGCTCGGCGTGGGCATCAACGTGCCGATCCGCAGCGTGTTGCTGACCGCCCTGACGAAATACGACGGAACACGGATGCGGCAGCTGACCGCGCGGGAGTTCCACCAGGTCGCGGGGCGGGCAGGGCGCGCGGGGTTCGACACCGCCGGCACCGTGGTCTGCCAGGCGCCGGAGCACGAGACCGAGAACGCCAGGCTCGTGGCGAAGGCGGGCGACGACGCGAAGAAGCTCAAGCGCATCGTGCGCAAGCGTGCCCCCGACGGCTTCGTTTCATGGGGGCAGCCGAGCTTCGAGAGGCTGATCGCCGCGGAGCCGGAGACCCTCACCTCGAGCATGCAGATCACACACGCCATGCTGCTGAACATCGTCGGGCGGGGCGGGGACTCGTTCGAGATCGCCCGCGAGCTCATCTTCGGCAACCACGAGCCCCGCCCGAAGCAACTCGCCCTCGCGCGCCAGGCCCTCGCGATCTACAGGACGCTGCGCACCGCCGAGATCGTGCATCAGGAGGGCGGTGGGATCGGAGGGCATGCACGCATCACCGTCATGGTCGATCTGCAGCCCAATTTCGCGCTGAACCAGCCGCTCTCACCGTTCGCTCTGGCGGTGTTCGATCTGCTGCAGCCCGGAGGGGCCCCTTCGACAGGCTCAGGGACCCGTCTGTGGGCCGCTGAGCCTGTCGAAGCGCCCGATCCGCGGGCCGCTGAGCCTGTCGAAGCGCCCGATCCGTGGGCCGCTGAGCCTGTCGAAGCGCCCGATCCGTGGGCCGCTGAGCCTGTCGAAGCGCAGCAGCCCGCAGACACGTACGCCCTCGACATGATCTCCGTGCTCGAATCCACCCTCGACGACCCGCGCCCCGTGCTCTCCCAGCAGCAGTTCATCGCACGCGGCGAGGCCGTCGCCGCGATGAAGGCCGCAGGCATCGAGTACGACCAGCGCATGGAACTGCTCGAAGCCATCACCTGGCCCAAGCCCCTCGAGGGTCTGCTCGGCGAGGCGTTCTCCGTCTACAGCGCCAGCCAGCCCTGGATCGGCGACTTCGAGCTGAGCCCCAAATCTGTGGTGCGCGATCTCTACGAGCGCGCCATGACCTTCGTCGACTACATCAACTTCTACAAGCTGGCCCGCTCGGAGGGGCTGGTGCTGCGCTACCTCTCCGACGCCTACCGCGCGGCTCGCCAGACGATCCCCGACGAGTTCAAGTCCGAAGAGCTCACCGACCTGATCGAGTGGTTGGGCGAGCTCGTGCGGCAGGTCGACTCGAGCCTGCTCGACGAGTGGGAGGAGTTGACCAATCCGATCGCGGGGACGGATGCCGCGGCACCCGTCATCCCTCCGACACCGAAGGGTGTCACGGGCAACTCGCGCGCGTTCCGCATCCTGGTGCGCAACGAGCTGTTCCGCAGGGTGATGCTCGCCGCCCGCGAGGACTGGGCGGCGCTCGGCGAACTCGACGCCGCAGCGGGTTTCGACGCCGACGCGTGGGCCGACGCGCTCGACCCCTATTGGGACGAGCACGACTCGATCGGCACCCACGCCGACGCCCGCAGTGCGGCCATGCTCGTGATCGACGAGACCTCGGATGCCACGCAGTGGCGGGTGCGCCAGATCCTCGCCGATCCCGCCGGCGATCATGACTGGTCGATCACCGCGATCGTGGATCTGGAACAATCCCGCGAGCAGGGCGTTGCTGTGGTGAGGGTCACATCCGTGGGGATGTCCGAGGGAGTAGGGGCGATCGCATGACTGCAGCAGCTGCGCCGGCGAGCGACGAGTCGCTCACCACAGGACGCATCCACACCATCGTCGACGGCGAGCCCGTGCTGTCGGCGGAGGAGTTCAAAGCGGCGTTCCGCAATCATCCGGCCGGGGTCGCCGTCATCACCGCCGACGCCGGAGAGGGGCCTGTCGCGCTCACCGCCACCTCGGTGTTCTCCGTCAGCGCCGATCCGCCTCTCCTGGTGTTCTCGCTCTCGGCGACGTCGTCGAGTACCCCGACGCTCATGCGGTCCGAGACCGTCGTCGTGCACCTGCTGAGCGCGGGGCAGCTGGATCTCGCGTTGCTCGCCGCGACGAGTGGAGTCGACAGGTTCGCCGACACCGGCATCTGGTCACGGCTCGAGACCGGTGAGCCGTACTTCCTCGCCGCTCCCGTCTGGATCCGCGGGCGGGTCGTCGATCGGATGCAGGCCGGCGGATCGACGGTGCTCGCCGTCGAAGCGCTCGAGGCGAAGACCCCGGAGCGGGGGAGCCCGGAGGCGGATGCCGCGAATTCCCGTCCTCTCGTCTACCACAACCGCACCTGGCACGAGCTCGGCGAGGCGACGAAGATCACGCCCTAGCGCCGCCCGCTACCCGCCGTACCGCTCCGTGCGGATGTCTGCGGGGTCGTGCCCGAGGTCGAGCAGGGTGTTCGCGATCGACTCGACGAACGGAGTCGAGCCGCACACGAACACCGCGGGGCGGAGCGCAGGAGGGAACACCGCCCGCTCGACGGCGGCGTGGTCCAATCGGGCCGGCGAGTGGGGCCAGCCCGGGGGAGTGATGCGCGAGTAGGCCCAGCCGACGTGGAGCGCGCCATCCGTCCGCTCCCGGTCGTTCAGCTCGTCGCGGAAGATCGCGAGTTCGGGCGACCGCACCGAATACAGCAACCTGAACGGGGCCGAGCTTGCCTGATCGCCATGAGTGCGCACCATCGCCATGAGCGGCACGACGCCCGAGCCGCCGCCGATCAGTTGCACCGGCCCGTCGTCGTCGGGGTCCCAGAGGAACCACAGGCCTGCCGGTCCGCGGATCTCGAGGTGGTCGCCCACCTCGACATCGTCGACGAGGTAGGGCGACACCTCCCCGTCGTCGAGTCTGTCGACCGTGAGCTCGAGCACGCCTGAGCCCTGGCCGGACGCGATCGAGTACGAGCGAACGGCGGTGTAGCCGTCCTCGGCCGTGAGCCTGACGTCGACGTGCTGACCTGGCAGGTGGCCCGACCAACCAGGCACGTCGAGACGCAGGGTGCGGGCCCGCTCGGTCTCGTGCCGCGCCTCGGACACGGTCGCGGCGATCCACGTCGTGCGGTCGATCCGCGCTCCTCCAGCTCCCGACGGCGGCGGCGCTGTCACCAGTACCGCTGCTCTGTCCATGGATCCCCGTACATGTGGTAGCCGTTCTGCTCCCAGAATCCCGGGGCGTCATGCTCCATGAGGCGAAGCCCGCGCACCCACTTGGCGCTCTTCCAGAAGTAGAGGTGGGGCACGAGCAGGCGCGCAGGGCCGCCATGTTCGGGGGCGAGGGGTTCGCTGTCGAACATCGTCGCGACCCACGCCTTGTCGCCGCGCAGGTCGGCGACGGGGAGGTTGGTGGTGTAGCCGCCGTATGAGCTCGCCATCGCAAAGCGCGCCTCCGAGGGGTTCACGGCGTGCGCGATGTCGAGCAGGGTGTCGAGCGAGACGCCGCGCCATCCGGTGCCGAACTTCGACCAGCTCGTGACGCAGTGGATGTCGGTGGTGACGTCGTCGTGCGGCAGTGCGGCGAGCTCGTCCCAGGTCCACCCGACCGGCTCGCCCCGCTCGGTGGTGATCGTGAACCGCCACTCGTCGAGCGGGATGCGCGGGGTTGGACCGGTGGACAGCACCGGAAAGCTCTCGGTCAGATACTGGCCGGGCGGGAGACCCTCCACATGGTCGCGGCGCCGGCCGGTGAAGCCCTTCGAGAACACGCCCATCCGGATGCCTGCCTGTCGCGATGGTGTGCGGCGCGTGGGCCGCGGTCGCACTCCCCACCCTATCCAGCGGAGGCGGCCTGGCGGGTCTCTGAGCCCATTGGGTCCCTGAGCTTGTCGAAGGGGCTGAGCCCGTCGGGTCCCTGAGCCCATCAGGTCCCTGAGCTTGTCGAAGGGCCCCGCCCCCGGCCCCGACACCTGTGCGTGGGCGCTTCGACAGGCTCAGCGACCCGCGGTGTTGTGGGCGTGGGATGGGCGCTTCGACAGGCTCAGCGACCCGTGGGGTTGAGCCCCTCGGGTCCCTGAGCTTGTCGAAGGGCCCCGCCCCCACCCCCGACACCTGTGCGTAGGCGCTTCGACAGGCTCAGCGACCCGCGGTGCTGCGGCTGAGGGGCTACTCGCCGGCCTCGACCGCGAGCTGGGGCATCCGTCCGCTGCCGGATCCGATCGAGACCCGACCCCGGGTGATAATGAGGGAGTGAGCGACGTGCAGCTGTGACCCGTGATCAGAGGCTCGTGCTCGTCATCGCGGTGCTCGCATCGTTCGTGGCCTTCCTCGACGGATCGGTCATCAACGTGGCCCTCCCCGCCATCCTCGACGAGCTCGGGGGAGGGATCGCCACCCAGCAGTGGGTGGTCGACGCCTACCTGATCACCCTCGGCTCGCTCATCCTGCTGGCCGGGTCGCTCTCCGACGTCTTCGGTCGCATCGTGGTGCTGCGGGTCGGGCTGATCGGCTTCGGTGTGACCTCGGTGCTGTGTGCGATAGCCCCGACCGACGACATCCTGATCATCGCCCGCGGTCTGCAGGGGATCGCCGGCGCTTTGCTCGTGCCCAGTTCGCTCGCTCTCATCCTCTCGGCGTTCCGCGATGCAGCGCAGGCGAAGGCGATCGGCCAGTGGACCGCCTGGACGAGCGCCGCCTTCCTTCTCGGACCCCTCCTCGGCGGTCTCTTCGTCGACCTGCTCAGCTGGCGGCTCGTGTTCTGGATCAACGTGGTGCCCATCACCGTGACCCTGTGGCTGCTGGTCGTCGTGAAACACCGCGATGAGCGGATGCCGGGCGTGCGCATCGACTACCCGGGCGCGATCCTCGGGGTGCTCGGCGTCGGCCTCCCGGTATTCGCCCTCATCGAGCAGGGCAATCTGGGGTGGGAGAATCCGCTCATCTGGGGATCCGTCATCGTCGGCGCTCTGTCCCTCGTCGCGTTCCTCTGGCGTCAGCGCGTCGCGAAAGACCCGATGCTGCCGCTCGGCCTGTTCAGGGTGCGCAACTTCGCGGTCGGCAATGTGGCGACCGTAGCGATCTACGGGGCGCTCTCACTCGGCGGGTTCGTGATCACGGTGTACCTGCAAGAGGTCGTCGGCTATCCGGCCACACTCGCCGGTGCCGCCTTCCTCCCCGTCACCCTGCTCAGCATCGCCTTGTCGTCGACCATCGGCGGCCTCGCGGGCCGCTTCGGGCCGCGCTGGTTCATGACCGTGGGGCCGATCCTCGGCGGGCTCGGGTTCCTGGTGTTCCTCGGGCTCGGCGACGAGGCCGATTACCTCACCCAGGTGCTGCCCGGTGTCGTGCTGTTCGGGCTCGGGCTCACCATCACGGTCGCGCCGCTCACCGCGGCGATCCTCGGATCGATCAGCGCGAAGCAGGCGGGCATCGGCTCGGCGGTGAACAACGCCATCTCGAGGATCGCCGGACTCATCACGATCGCCCTGGTCGGTGTGATCGTCGGCGCCGAGCTCGACACCGCGGGCTTCCACCGTGCCGTGATCGTGACGGCGGTGCTGCTGTTCGTGGGCGGTATCGTCTCATTCCTCGGGATCCGGAGGGTGACTGCGCCGGATACCGTCGCGGCGGACGAGACCAGCGGCTGAGGCCAGCGGCTGAGGCCAGCGGCTGAGGTCGTTCCGCGCGCGGCGCGACCGACGCCCTCACGACAGCAGCGCCGTCCCCGAGGTCGCGAGCACCACGACATCGACGATCGCCGCGACGATGATCAGCCTGAACAGCAGTCGCGACGGCGGTCGGGTCAGCACGAGCGTCGTGCCGATCACCGCGATGGCTGCGGACACAATCAGGCCGACGAGGCCGATCGGCTCGAACCGGTCGGGCCCGACGAAGCCCACGATGCCGGCGGCCGCCAGCACGGCGAAGGTAGCGAAGCCCGAGGCCCGGGCACCCAGACGATGCGGCAGCCCTCGAACACCGGTTGCATCGTCGTCGACGAGATCGGGCAGCACGTTGGCGAAATGGGCGGCGGCCCCGAGCAGAGCGCCGAGCGCGATGGCCCAGGTTGCGGCGACGCGCGGCTCGGGCAGCGACAGCGTGACGATCGCCGGCAACAACCCGAAGCTCACCAGGTAGGGCACGAGCGAGACCACGGTGGACTTGAGGCCCGCGTTGTACGCCCACGCCGAGCCGAGGAAGACGGCGTGCGCGACCGTGGCACCCCAGCCCAGCGGAACGGTGAGTGCCATGGATGCCACGGCGCACCCGACCGCGACCGCCCGAGCCGTGGCCACCGGCACCTGACCGCGGGCGACCGGCTTGTCGGTGCGGCCGACGGACCTGTCGCGGTCCGCGTCGATCCAGTCGTTCGACAGCCCCACCGACGCCTGATTCAGGGCGATCACCAGACCGAGCAGCACTAGCCGCCAGCCCTCGAGCCCGACGCCGACGCCGACGATGACGGCGACGAGGGTGACCGCGACGGTCGGTCCAGGATGGGTGGACAGCAGGAGGCCCGCGATGAGCCTCCGCGCGCGGTGATCAGGGCTCACGCTATTCGCCCACGACCCCGTCGATCGACTCGCGCAGCAGGTCGGCATGGCCGATGTGGCGCGCGGTCTCCTCGATCAGATGCAGGAGCACCCACCTGAGAGTGAAACTCTCCCCGGTGCTCAGGGCCGTGGCCGAGAGCTGATCGGCGCCGTCCGCACCCGCCACCGCCGCGCGACTGCGGTCGCAGGCATCCAGGTACCGCTGCCGCAGCATCTCGGGCTCGAGCTCGGCGGCGGTGTGGAACTCCCAGTCCGGGTCGGCGACCCAGTCGACCGAGGCCCACGGCTCGGCCTCCGGACGCCCGAGGAACCGCTCATCCATCCAGCTGTCCTCCACGAGGGCGAGGTGGTTGAGCAGGCCACCGAGGGTGAGCGACGACGGTGGAAGGGTCTGCGCGAGCTGCTCGCGGTCGAGCCCGTCCGTCTTCAGCAGCACGGTGGCTCGTTGGTAGTCGAGGTACTGGGTCAGCGAGTCCAGTTCGCCGCTGGTCGGCAGGGGATCGGTGCGCATGGCGACATCCTCGCAGCCGGAGCATCTCGTCGATGCGCTTCAGCGCCCGAGTCGCACGGGTGACCCCTGTACCGCGCCGCTCAGGCGGGCATCCAGCCGAGCGCCGACAGCACCTCCGCGGGCCTCTCGACCGGCCCGAAATGGCCGCAGTCCCGAATGGCAGTGCGCCGACTGTGCGGGATGACGCGGCCGAGCTCGACGAGGTCGCGGTCGGTGACGAAGACGTCGCGATCGCCTTTCGTGGCGGCGACGGGACACGTGATCGCTCCCCAGAGCGCGGTGTCGTAGCCTCGCGCCACCTCGGCTGCCGCGCTGAACGCGGAAGGCCTCAGATCCGCGGCTGTCGCGACGACGAGGGACTGCGGCACCCGGCGCCCGTGGCGGAACAGGGGCGAGAAGATCACGCGCATGAGTCCCGTCGGCGCGAGCGCTCTCGCGATGGGGCGGGCTTCACCGGGGAGCAGCGCGAGCACCCGCATCACCCGCCACAGCATGGTGAAGCCTGGCAACTCAGCGAACCGCCTCACCGGATGCTCGACGCTCCTGATGACCGAGAAGGTCGTCCCGGAGACTGTCGCGACTGAGAGCACCCTGCTCGGGTGCGCTGCCGCAGCCGCGAGGGCGACGAATCCGCCGAGGGAGTGCCCGACGAGGTGGAATCCCGAGTAGCCGAGGTCGTCGAGCGTGCCGACCACGAGCTCGGTGATCGCCTCGATGGTCGCACCCCGACCGTGGTCCGCCAGCTCGGTCTCGCCCCAGCCCGGCAGGTCGAGCAGCACGGGATCGGCGAGGTGGATGTCGCGCGCGGCGGCTTCGGCGAGCAACGGCGTCCACGTGGTCCACGACCCTGCCGCACCGTGCAGGAACACCGTCGCCACGTCGGATTCCCGTTCCGGCCGGTGGTAGGCGATGCAGGTTCCGAGCGGGCTGCGCGTGGTCGAGGTGATCAGGCCGAAGCCCGAGTCGTCGAACTGGAGGGGATGCGGCGCGTAATCGTCGTCGGGGTCGGTGCGGGTCATCCTTCCTGCCGGCCGATGATCTCCTCGCGCACACGCCGGAGGTCCTCCATGAGCGACCCGACCAGGATCCAGTGCCGCGGGTCCGGCCGGGAGATGACCAGCGGTGCGGTGAGCGCAGGCAGTTCGTCGGCGGGCCGATCGACGTCATCCGCGGCGGTGTCGCTCACGAGAAGTCTCACGTCATGGGCGGCTCGGTCGAGCTCGACCGCGATCGACATCACCACGGCGTCGTGCCCGAGCTCGACGTCGTAGTTGTCGTGCACGGCACGCGTCATGCCGACGGTCCGTGTGACGAGGATGGTCAACCGCTCCAGCACCGCCCGATTCCGGTCGAGTGACGGTCGATGACGGCCACCGCGGGGGTTGAAGGTCAGACTCTCCTCTGCGGCGGCGAGGGCGGATTCGGCGGACACCTGCGATGGACGGAGGGTGCGGGCCCGCTGCAGCAGGTCGTCGAGGGCGTTCGTCGACGTCGGGCCCCGGAGCGCAGAAGCGAGCCCCTCGAGCGCCTCCGCGATCGACCCCGCCAGTCGCCCGACGGCTCCCGTGGCCGGCGCGACGAGCACGGGCGGCACGATCACCGCATTCACGATCAGCCCCGCGACGGCTCCGATGACCGTCTCGAGCACGCGGTCGAAGGCATACTTGGGGGTCTGCGTTCCGAGGGCCAGCACGAGCATGGCGCTGATCGGGATCTGGTTCGACGAGCCCGGAGTCAGCTTCAGCGCCCACGCGAGCAGGAGGGACACCAGGATGATCGCGAGCACGACCCAACTCGACGAGCCGAACAGCAGCCCGGCACCGTAGGCCACGACCACCCCCACGACGACGCCGATGCTGCGTTCGATGCCCTTGGAGAGCGACTGGTTCACGCTCGGCTGCACCACAAGCAGCGCGGCGATGGCGGCGAAGATCGGAAGCTGTTGGCCGAGCAGCAGCACGGAGAGGTACCAGGCGACGATCGCGGCCACGGAGGTCTTGAGTACCTGCAGCAACGGACTCCGCGCCGAGGTGCGGATCGATGCGAGCGACGCCACCTCCACAGGCTATCGCCCGCCGGTAGTGTGATCCGGATGAAGGCCGCCATCATCCACGCGCCGTTCGACATCAGGGTCGCGGATGTCCCCGAACCCCAGTTGACGCGTGGCGACGAGGCCATCGTGCGCGTCACCCACAGTTGCGTGTGCGGGAGCGACCTGTGGTCGTACCGCGGGGTCAGCGACGCCATCGGTGGCAGCCGCATCGGCCACGAGAGCATCGGCATCGTGGACCGGGTCGGCCCCGAGGTGCGGCGGGTGTCGGTCGGTGACCTCGTCGTGCTGCCGTTCTTCGCCAGTGACGGCACGTGTCCGGAGTGCCGCGCCGGGTATCCGATCGCCTGCCGCAACGGCACCTTCTGGGCCACCAACGGCTACGACGGGGCCCAGGGCGAGAAGGTCAGGGTTCCGTACGCCGATGTCAACTGCTTCGTCGTGCCACAGGACGGTCTGAGCGACGCGATGATGGTATCCCTGCTGCCTCTCGCCGACGTGCTGTCGACGGGACACCATGCCGCTGTATGCGCCAGGGTGCGGCCCGGCGGCACCGTCGCCGTCGTCGGTGACGGCGCGGTGGGTCTCTGCGGAGTGGCGGCCGCGCGCAGACTGGGAGCCTCGCAGATCATCCTCGTGAGTACTCATGAGGCCCGAGCCGAGATCGGCGAGCGCTTCGGTGCGACCGACATCGTGCGGGTGAGGGGTGAGGCTGCGGTGCACCGCATCGCCGAACTCACCGGCGACCTCGGCGTGGACAGCGTTCTGGAGTGCGTGGGTACGGATGACGCGTTCCGACTCGCCTGGGGAGCCGCCCGGCGAGGGGGCGACATCGGTTTCGTCGGGGTACCGCACAGCATCGCCGATCTGCCCGTCGGCCGGATGTTCCGCTCGGGCATCGGCGTGAAGGGCGGCATCGCGCCGGCCGCCGTCTACATCCCCGAGCTGATGCGCGACGTGCTGGCCGGCACCCTCGACGTGTCGGCCGTCTTCGACCTCACCGTGTCGCTCGACGACATCGCGACCGGGTACCGGGCGATGCACGAGCGCGCTGCGATCAAGGCCCTCGTGCGCACCTGACGCGCTAACGACGGGGGCCGCGTCGCGTCACTCGTATCGCAGCGACTCGATCGGGCTCTGCCGGGCGGCACGGAACGCGGGCAGGGTTCCGGCCGTGAAAGCGATCGCCATCACGATCACGAACACCCCGGCCAGTGGGATGGGGGCGAAGGTGATGAGCTGCAGTCCGTCGAGTCCGGCCAGCAGCCCCGTGCCGAGCACCGAACTCACCACAAGGCCGACCACGACGGCGAGCCCGGCACCGACGGCACTTCCGAGGAAGCCGATGAACACCGCCTCACTGCTGAAAAGGGCGAAGATACGCCCGCCGCTCATGCCCATCGCCTTCATCAGACCGATCTCCCTGGTGCGCTCCTGCACGCTCATCAGCAGGGTGTTGATGATGCCGAAGCCCGCCGCGATGAGCGCGATGATCGCGAATGCGTTGAGCACCAGGATGATGCCGTCGACGACGGCCTGGAACGTGCCGATCTGGTCGGACACCGTCGTCGCTGCATACCCCTCGTCGACGAGGTCGTCTTTGATGGCCTGGATACCCTCCTCCGTCTCGTCGAGCGAGAAGCGGGCCGTCGCGCTCGCGTACTCGGGCTCGGCGGCCGCAGGGGAGCCCGTCTGCTGCACCGCATAGAGCGCCGAGGTGAGTGCGTCGTTCATGCTCGCGGTGACGCCGAACAGCGTCGGGTTCTGCACCCCGGTGACCGTCGCGTCGACGACCTGCTGCGCCCCGGTCGCCTCGGTGATGCCGATCTGCACCGTCTCTCCGACTGCGGCCTCGTCGTCGGCGAATCCGAGGGTCTCGATGTAGCTGGTCGGCAGCACGATCTGCAGCTCGTCGGTGGACTGGTCGAAGCCGGTGCCTGCCGCGAGGTCGAGGCTCACCCCGGCGCTGAACTCGCTGACCGTGAGCTGGAACATCCCGTTGCCGTCCCACTCGACGAAGTCCGGCCTGACCGAGACCAGCGGCTCGATCGACTCGATGCCGTCGATGCCGTCGATGGCGTCGAGGTCGCTGTCATCCATGGCCAGCACCGTCGACCCCGGCGGGCCCGTGGCGGCAGAGATCTCGGCGGCACCGTCGGGGTCGTACGGCGCGGGGCCGTCGGTCTCCTCGGTCGCGACGGTCGGCTTCGTCACGTTCATCACGTCGGGCGCGCCGATCGAACTCAGCTGTGTGTCGATGTAGGCGTTGACCCCTGTGCCGATCCCGTTCGTGATGGTGAGGGTGAACGCGCCGATCATGATGGCGAGCACCGTCAGGGTGGTGCGCAGGCGACTCCGCACGCTGTTCGCCACCGCGGACCTCAGGATGTCGACGAAGCTCATGCGTGCCGCCCCGCCGAGACCGTGCGCACGTCGAGCTGGTCGACGACGACGCCGTCCTTCAGGTAGACGCGTCGATCCGCCCGCTCTGCAAGCTCCTCATCATGGGTGACGACGACGAGCGTGATCCCCTCGTCGCGGTTCAGGCCGAACAGCAGATCCTCGACCACCTGCCCCGTTGCGGAGTCGAGGTTGCCGGTCGGTTCGTCGGCGAACAGGATGCTCGGCGCACCGACGATCGCGCGCGCGATGACCACCCGCTGCTTCTGCCCGCCCGACAGGTCCACGGCCCGGTTCTTCGCCTTCTCCGCCAGGTCGAGGCGCTCGAGCACGGCCATCGCGCGTCGCCGTCGCTCTCGGCGGGGCACCTTCGCGATCGTCAGCGGAAGCATGACGTTCTCGAGCACCGACGCGTTCGCGGTGAGGAAGAACTGCTGGAACACGAACCCGAAGGTGCGGTTGCGCAACCTGTTCAGTGCCGATCCGCTGAGGGACGCGGCATCCGTCCCGTCGATCGAGATCGACCCTTCCGACGGGGCATCGAGGAGGGCGAGCAGGTGCATGAGGGTCGATTTGCCCGAGCCGCTCTTGCCCACGATCGCGATCGATTCGCCTCTGGCGATGTCGAGGTCGATCCCGCGCAGGGCGTCGAACCGCGTGGCGCCCGATCCGTAGTGCCGTGCCAGGGAGCGTGCGGACAGTGCTGGTTCGATCATGGATCAAGTCTCGCAGCGACATCCGGTGACGACGACCTCCCATCAGACGGGTGAGGGCACGCCCGGGTACTCCTCGCGGTGTAGCGCGCGGGTTAGGCTCACGCTGACGACGGGAGCGCGTGATGGGCGGCAAGGGATCGGGCACACCGGGAGCCGTCCTGACCGACGTGTCCATCGATCGTGTGGGGGCGGTCGGGAGCCGCGCCCTGCGGGGAGTGCTCGGACGGCCGCAGGGCGAAGGCCCGTGGCCGGGTGTCGTGATCGTGCACGAGGCGTTCGGTGTCGACGACATCATGCGTCGACAGGTTCAGCGGATGACCGACGCCGGGTATCTGGTGCTCATGCCCGACCTGTTCAGCGACGGCGGAGCCCGCCGATGCCTCGTTGCGACCTTCCGCGCCCTGATGGCCGGGGAAGGGGCCGCGTTCGGCGACATCGAGTCCGCACGTCGGCATCTGATGGCGAGTGACGACTGTACCGGCAGGATCGGGGTGCTCGGATTCTGCATGGGCGGCGGATTCGCCTTGCTCACCGCGTCCGCAGGGTTCTCCGCGTCGTCGGTCAACTACGGCAGACTGCCTGACGACCTCGATGGTGCCCTCGTCGACGCGTGCCCGATCGTCGGCAGCTTCGGGGGCAGGGACCGCTCGTTGCGAGGCGCGGCGGCCACCCTCACCGGTGGCCTCGAGCGGGCCGGGATCGCGCACGACGTGAAGGAGTATCCGGATGCCGGGCACTCCTTCCTCAACGACGCCCCGAACGGCCCACGGCTCCTGCGCCCGATCTCCGCTCGCGTGATGGGCGCCGGCCCCGAGCCCGCGTCGGCCGCGGACGCCTGGCGCCGCATCGAGGCCTTCTTCGCCGAGCACCTCGGCGAACGCTGACTGCCCCGTCACCGTCGAGGTCACGACGGCGACCGGAGTAGTTGCAATGAGCGCGACGGTCACCTCGACCACAGCCTCACGTCACGTGGCGCGCCTGTCATCGAGTCGGCGCTCGCTCTCGATCACGACCTCCCAACCTGCGGAGGCAGCCTCCGTGCCTAGCAGCGCTTCGGCGATCAGCATCCCTTCGAGCACGGCGATCACGGCCACGGCAGACCCCGGCTGCGCCCCCTCGCCCATCCGTGCCTCGAGCCAGTCGACCCACGCCTGCAGGATCGGCGGGCCGAGCGACACAAACGGCTCCCGGTGAGCGACAGCGAGCCCCACAGCCTCGAGGAACACCCGGATGACCCACTCCGATGCCGGGTCGGTGAGCACCTGCCGGGCCGCGAGCAACACCTCGAGCCGGCTCGCGCCGCGATCGCTCAGCGATGGCAGGGACTCGCTCAGCATCTGCTGCAACAGATCGCCGACACGCTCGAGCACAGAACCGATCAGTCGACCTTTGTCGGCGAAGTAGTAGACGACCATCCGGTCGCTCGTGCCGACCTCCTCGGCCACGAGACGGAACGAGAGTCCGCTGAAGCCGGTTCTCGCGGTGACCCTCGTCGCGGCATCCAAGATCTGCTCGTGCGAGTGTTTGCGGCCCATCGCACGATGCTACGACCAGGGGAGGTCGCGCAGGATGCCTCGACCGGGGGGCCGCGCATGAGGTTACGACCCGGGGCGGCTGCCGTGCGCCCTCTCGATCGCATCGGCGGCGCGAACGAGGGTCAGGTGCGTCAGCGCCTGTGGGGTATTGCCCATGTGCAGGCCGCGAGCCACGTCGAACTCCTCGCTCATCAACCCGACGTCATTGGTGAAACCGACGAGGCGATCCATGAGCACGGTCGCGTCGTCGATCCTGCCGCTCGCCGCGTACTGCTCGACGAGCCAGAACGAGCAGGCCAGAAACGGATGTTCCGACCCGCTGAGCCCGTCGACCCCGGTCTCCGTGCGGTACCGCAGCAGGAGCCCGTCCACGAGCAGATCCTCCTCGATCGCGGCGACGGTCCCGAGCATGCGCGGGTCGTCTGCGGCGAGGTACCCGACCTGGGCGAGCTGCAGGAGCGAGGCATCCACCCCCGACCCGCCGTAGAACTGGGTGTACGTGCCGCGCACGGGATCGAACCCCTCGGCCTCGATCTCGGCGGCGACCTCGTCGCGCAACCTCTCCCACCGTTCGACCGGGCCGGGGAGGCCGAAGTCGCGCACCGCCCGCACCCCGCAGTCGAACGCGGCCCAGATCATCACCCGCGAGTGCGTGAAGTGCTGCAGGGGCCCCCGGATCTCCCAGATGCCGTTGTCGGGCCTGCGCCAGTTCTGCTCGACGAAGCCCATGATGGCCCGTTGCAGCGGCCACGAATATTCGGTCTCGGCGACGCCGCGTTCCCGCGCGTTCCGCAGACCGATCATGAGCTCACCGAACACATCCCCCTGAAACTGGGTGTACGCGCCGTTGCCGACCCGCACCGGCGCCGCCCCGAGATGGCCGGGCAGGCTGTCGAGCTCGCGCTCCTCCAGGCGTCTCTCTCCGGCCAGCCCGTACATGATCTGGATGTCGGCGGGGTCGCCCGCGATCGCCCGCAGCAACCACCCCCTCCACGCCTCCGCCTCGGTCTCGAAGCCGTGGACGAGCAGCACCGTCAGCGTGAGCGAGGCGTCGCGCAGCCACACATAGCGGTAGTCCCAGTTGCGCTCGCCGCCGGCCTCCTCCGGCAGGCTCGTGGTCGCCGCCGCGATGATCCCCCCGGTGTCCTCGTGCGTGAGGGCCCGCAGCACGAGCAGGGAACGACGCACCTGATTCGGGTAGACGGAGGTTGTCGAGCATCCGTTCATCCACTCGGTCCACCACTGGATGGTCTCGTCGATCCGATCGCCGAGGTCGAGGGCCTCCGGCGGTTGCCTGTGCGAGGGGTACCAGGTGAGCGACAGGTCGACCGTCTCGCCTGCCGAGACCGAGAAGGTCGCCGTGTGCCGGTGGTCGCGCGCGGTCAGCCGCGGCCCTCGCAGCACGACGGCACTGGGACCCGCCACCGCGACGAGCGCCGGACCGCCGGTCTCGTCGTCGATCTGACGCACCCAGGGTAGCTCCGACGCGTACTCGAACCTGAAACGCACCTCCTCCTCGAACGAGACAGACCCGCGGATGCCGCGCACCCTCCTGAGCACGTCTGCCCGCCGGTCGCCGTGGGGCATGAGGTCGATCACCTCGGCTTCTCCCGTGGCGGTCACCCACCGCGTGACGAGGATGAAGGTGTCATCGAGGTACGAGCGGCTGACCGAGACGACGGGGTCGGTGGGCGCCACGAGCCATCGGCCGTGGTCCTCGGTGCCGAGGAGCGCGCCGAACATCGCGCCCGAGTCGAAGCGGGGGAGGCACAGCCAGTCGATGCTGCCGTCGCGGCCGACGAGGGCGGCGGTGTGGCAGTCGCCGATGAGGGCGTAGTCGGCGATCGGCGAGGGCATTTCCCCATCCAACCAGTTACCGTGACGACCATGACGTCTCCGCTTCGAACCCTGGTCATCCTCGGCGCGGGGGGTGACCTGACCGCGCGCCTGCTGCTCCCCGGAGTCGGCCAGTATCTCGCGAGCGCCCGCGGCGAACCCTTGCAGCTACTGGGGGTCGGCGTCGACGGCATGACGGATGTCGCGTGGCGCGAGCGAGTCGCCGCATCCTTCGCCGCGGGGGGAGCGGCCGGCCCCCTCGTCGACGATGTCGTCGGTGCGACCATGTTCCTCCGGGCGGACGTCACGGATTCCGGCGATCTCCAGCGTGTGCTCGAGGCCTGCGAGGGGGAGCCGGCCCTATATTTCGCGCTCCCGCCTGCCGTCACGGTCGAGGCCTGCGCGGCCCTGCGCGGGGTGACCCTGCCGGAAGGCACGGTCTTCGCGCTGGAGAAGCCGTTCGGAACCGATCTGCGGTCGGCGCGACGGCTCAACCGCCTGTTGACCGCGTTGGTCGACGAAGACAGCATCCACCGGGTCGATCACTTCCTCGGAAAATCGACGGTGCTCAATCTGCTGGGCCTGCGCTTCGCGAACCGGGTGTTCGAGCCGCTCTGGAGCGCCCAGCACGTCGAGAAGGTCGAGATCGTCTTCGATGAGCCTCTCGGGCTGGAGGGCCGCGCCGGCTACTACGACAACGCCGGGGCGATGATCGACATGATCCAGAGCCATCTGCTGCTGGTCATGTCGCTCGTGGTGATGGAGACTCCGCCGAGCATCCGGGCGGCAGATCTGCGCGGGGCGATGTCGCAGGCGCTGAGGGCCACGAGGGTGTGGGATGACGACGCCGCCACGTCGAGCAGGCGCGCGAGGTACACCGGGGGCACGATCGCCGGTCGCCGATTCCCTAGCTACGTCGACGAGCCGGGAGTCGACCCCGCCCGGGGCACCGAGACTCTCGCCGAGGTGACCTTCGCGGTTGACAACTGGCGGTGGGCGGGCGTGCCGTTCACCTTGCGTTCCGGCAAGGCGCTGTCGGGGATGCGCAAGGAGATCATCATCACCTTCCGCGAGGTGCCGTATCTTCCGAAGGGCTTCACGGGTCCGCACCGCCGCAACAGGCTCCGCATCGCGCTGACCCCCGACGAACTCGAGCTCGACGTGATGATCAACGGCGAGGGCGATCCGTTCACCCTCGACACCGTCACCCTGCACACCGAGTTCGCGAAAGGCGAGCTCGGCCCGTATGGCGAGGTGATCGCGGGCATTCTCGGCGGCGACCCGACACTCTCGGTGCGGGGCGATGCCGTCGAGGAGCTGTGGCGCATCGTCGCCCCGGTGCTGAAGACCTGGGCAGGCGGAACCGTGCCCGTCGAGCAGTACAGAGCCGGCACCGCCGGACCGAAAGGATGGCGATCATGATCAGTAGGCGCAGGATCGAGCCGGGGCCCGGCCAGGAGTCGGTGTGGGACTATCCGAGGCCGCCGATGGTCGAGGCGGTGTCCGACCACATCACCGTCACCCTGGGCGGCGTTCGGATCGTCGACACCACTCGATCCGTGCGGGTGCTGGAGACGAGTCATCCACCCGTCTACTACGTGCCGAGAACGGATGTCGCGGCCGACGTGCTCTCACCTGCAGCGGGTGATTCGTTCTGCGAGTTCAAGGGGCGGGCGAGGTACCTCACGCTCAGCGCGGGGGGCAGGGTCGCCGAGCGGTCAGCGTGGTACTACCCGAGCCCGTCGCCCGGATTCGAGGCCCTGGTCGACACGATCGCGATCTATCCGTCGGCGATGGACGACTGCAGCGTCGCCGGCGAGGTGGTCGAGGCCCAGGAGGGGGATTTCTACGGCGGCTGGATCACCTCACGCGTCGTCGGACCGTTCAAGGGTGGCGCGGGCACCTGGGGATGGTGACCGCTGACCTGAACCGACGGGTCGGGTGAGGGGTCCCGAAGCGGTGCGCCCGGGCCACTACACCCGCCCGGTGGCCCTCAAGCGATCGGCGAGCCCCGCTCCGTCGGGCGCGGCCACCCAGGGGATGCCGCTCGCCCGCTCGTGCTCCTCGCCCTTCGATCGACCTCCGGCGAGCACCGCCTCGCTCGTCGACAGCTGCCTGATCGCCACGGCGCGCACCTTGTCGGGGTGGGCGCGGCTGAACTCGGCGTAGAGCTCCTCGTCGTGCTGACCGTCGTCACCGACGAGCAGCCACTTCACCTCGGGGAACTCCTCCGCGAGGCGATCGAGCGACTCGCGCTTGTGGTCGGTGCCGCTGCGGAACCACCTGTCGTGGGTCGGCCCCCAATCGGTGAGCAACAGCGGCCCCCGCGGATAGAGATTGCGCGACAGGAATCGGGTGAGCGCCGGAGCGACGTTCCAGGCGCCCGTCGAGAGGTAGATGACCGGAGCCCCGGGATGCTCGCGCGTGAGCCGCTCGTAGAGCACCGCCATCCCGGGCACGGGCCTGCGCGCGTGCTCGTCGACCACGAAGGTGTTCCAGGCGGCGAGGAACGGGCGCGGCAGCGAGGTCACCATGACGGTGTCGTCGATGTCGGAGACCACGCCGAAGCCCGCCGTGGTGTCGACCACGTAGATCGGCGCCTCGACCGTCTCCGAACCCGCGGTGCAGAGGGTGACGGTCTGCCAGCCGGGGGCGAGATCGGCGTCGAGGCGCACGTCGACGATCCCACCGCGGTCGGCGGTGACGACGTGCTCGACACCGGCGACATCGACGGTGACCGCCGAATCGTCGAGCGGCACGCTCATGAAGTTGCGCCACCCGCGCACATTGAGCGACAACTCGTCGTCGGTGACGGCCTTCTGCAACACGATCCTGCACAGCACCCTGATCCAGCCCGGTCCGCCGTATCCGGCATATGGGATGACGGTGGGCGCGTGCCCTCGGCGTCGGGCGCGACGCTCGCGGAACTCGTGAATCGCGTCATCCACCCGCGCAGCGAAGTGCATGATGGGCTCGTTCGCGGGCACGGGAGTAATGTCTCGGTCACGCGGCATGACAAGAGCCTCGCACAATGCTCGGTTCGCCCCGTCGAATCCCGACGGAAAGTGTAGCCTTGCGGAAAATAACTCCTGTCTGGTAGCGCGGTGAGGTACATTGAACCGGATCCGACCCAGTCCACTCGTATTGCGCTCCGGCGCGGAAGGTAGCGTCCGTTGACTACGCATCTCCTCAATCGTCCGCTCGAGGGGCAGCCAGCGCTCCTCCGCAACGAGCCCGTGCAGGCTCGCAGCGCCGTCCGACTCACCAATCTCCTCGACGCCGCCGCCTCGGTGGTGCACGACATCGGGTTCGAGAGGCTGACCACGGCGATGGTGGCCGAGCGCGCCGGGTCGTCGATCGGCACCGTCTACCGATACTTCCCCGATCGTCTCGTGGTACTCAGGGCGCTGAGCATGCGATCGCTGGACCGGTGGGATGCGGAGGGCGTCCCGGCGCTGTCCGCATCGTCGGCCGGCACCTGGCTCGAGGTCGTGACCGCGGCCCTCGACTACTGGGCGGACGCGTTCGCGCGCGAGTCCGGATTCAGGTCGCTGCGCTTCGGCGACGTCGTCGACATCCGGCCGCGGGAGAGTCACAATAACGCGATCGTGGTGGACTCCATCGTCGCCGCCATCGTCTCGCGAGAACTCCTCGAGACCGACGAGGCACTCGCACTCAACATCGAGGTCGCTCTGTCGCTCAGCGACGCCCTGCTCGTCCGCGCCTACGCCTTCGAGGAGGCCGGCGATGCCCGCTTCATCCAAGCCGCGCGATCGACTGCGCAGGCGTATCTCGTGGACATCTACGGGCAGCCGTCGGGTTCCTAGTCGCGGGCCGGCACGAGCGCGCCGCCGGTGATCCGAGGCGCCTCGCGGCCGCGGTGTCGATGTAACACAGGCTGAGCTGAAGGCGACCTGGTTTGCCGGTCGCGCCGAATAGTGTTTGAGTTGATTGTCCGGCTACGTGTCGATTCGTCCTGAGGGCGAGGAATGAGCCAGCAACAATGATCGAGTTCCGTTCTGTAACAAAGCAGTTCCCGGATGGGACTGTCGCCGTGAATGAGTTCTCGTTCACCCTTCCCTCGGAGAAGGCGACGGTGTTCGTCGGATCGTCGGGATGCGGCAAGACGACGATCCTCCGGATGATCAACCGGATGATCGAGCCCACCTCAGGGCAGATCCTCATCGACGGCGTGGACATCCAGACGCAGAACAAGGTCGAACTGCGCCGCAGCATCGGCTACGTGCTCCAGGCGGCCGGGCTGCTGCCGCACCGCAAAGTGCTCGACAACATCGCCACGGTGCCGGTCTTGAAGGGTGTGCCGAGAGCCGCAGCGCGGTCGGCGGCCCTCGACCTGCTCGACACGGTCGGCCTCGACAGGTCTCTCGCCGACAAGTACCCGAGGCAGCTCTCCGGCGGGCAGCAGCAGCGCGTCGGCGTTGCCAGGGCGCTGGCGAGCGACCCGAACATCCTGCTCATGGACGAGCCGTTCGGTGCCGTCGACCCGATCGTGCGCGCAGAGCTCCAGCTCGAGCTCAACCGTCTGCAACGCGACCTGGGCAAGACGATCGTCTTCGTGACGCATGACATCGATGAGGCCTTCACCCTCGCCGACCAGGTGGTCATCTTCAAGAAGGGTGGCATCATCGCCCAGGCGGGTACCCCGGCCGAGATCCTCGCCCATCCCGCCGACGAGTTCGTAGAGACGTTCATCGGTTCGGACAAGGGCAAACGCGACCTCAGGCTGCAGAAGCGCGAGGGGGACAACGGGCTCACCCTCGTCGTCGACAAGGACGGACGTCCGGCGGGCATCCTCGCCGACTCGCGGGACTCAGAGGCCGGGAGCAGTTCCCCGGGTGCTCCGGTGCAGGGTGCGGCAGCGTCGTGAGTTGGACACTCTCCAACCTCGACCTGATCCTCGAGCTGTCGGTGGAGCACGTCAGGCTCGCCCTGCTGCCCATCGTGCTCAGCTTCGTGCTCTCGATCCCGCTCGGATGGCTCGCCAACCGCAACCGCACACTCCGGGCCGTCATCATCACCAGCGGGAGCCTGCTCTACACGATCCCGTCGCTGCCGTTGTTCGTGATCCTGCCCATCGTCATCGGCACGAGAGTGCTCGACGACACGAACCTCATCGTGGCGCTCACCATCTACGGCGTGGCCGTCATGATGCGCTCCGCCGCCGACGCGCTGTCGTCGGTGGACGAGGCCACCATCGATGCCGCCAGTGCGATGGGGTTCTCGACGTTCGCGCGGTTCTGGCGGGTCGAGCTGCCGCTCGCCGGCCCGGTGCTGCTGGCGGGCATCCGGGTCGTCTCGGTCTCGACGATCGCCCTCGTCTCGGTGGGCGTGATCATCGGCTCGTCGAATCTCGGCTACCTGTTCCAGAACGGCAAGCAGCGCGGCATCCTCGAGGAGGTCGGGGCGGGAATCGTCGCGAGCCTGCTGCTCGCCCTGCTCTTCGACGTGATCATCGTGCTCATCGGCCGGGTGCTCATGCCGTGGAACAGGTCGGAAGACCGATCGCGATCACGAGCCCGGTCGAACATGATCCCCATCAAGCAGGATGTCGGGGCATGAACTTCGTCCTCGAGGCCCTCGCGTACATCCTCGATCCCGCCAACTGGGCCCCGGGGCTCCGGAGTCCGCTGCCGATCGGCGACAGGATCGCCGAGCACCTCTTCTACACGGCGGTCACCATCCCGATCGCGGCGATCATCGCTCTCCCGCTCGGCTTCTACATCGGGCACACCGGGCGCGGCCGTCAGTTCGTGATCGGGTTCACCGGCGCGATGAGGGCGCTGCCCACCCTGGGGTTGCTGTACTTCCTGACGATGATCGTCGGCTACCAGCTCGACCTCCTCCAGTCCGCATTCGTCGGATCGATCATCGCTCTGGTGATCCTCGCGATCCCCTCCATCCTCGCCGGGGCCTACTCGGGGCTCGAATCGGTGGATCGTCAGACGATCGATGCCGCGCGGGCCAACGGGATGACCGAAATGCAGATCCTGGTCCAGGTGGAGATCCCGCTCGCCCTGCCGCTCATCGTGGGCGGCATCCGGTCGGCGGTGCTGCAGGTGATCGCGACCGCGACGATCGCGTCGTTCCTCGGGCTCGGCGGTCTCGGCCGCATCATCACCGCGGGCATCGCGCTCAACGACTTCACGGTCATCCTCGCGGGTGCCTTCCTCGTCACCGTGCTCGCGCTCGTCGTGGACGGTGTCTTCGCACTCCTGCAACGCCTCACGGCGACCCGCGGGCTGGCCACGCGTCGCCGCGATGATCGCAAGAACCTCCGCACCCTGTCATCCGGACCGGCTGCGGCGGTGGGATCCCCCACCACCCAAGGGAAATAAGGAAGCTCATGTTCACAGCAGACAAGAAGGGCCGCATCGCCGCCGCAGCGATCGTGGCAGGGTCCATCGTTGCCCTCGCAGGGTGCTCCAATGCCGATCCGACCGGTGCGGACCCGGATGTCGCGAGCGGCGACACCATCGTCGTCGGCTCGTTCGCGTTCACCGAGAGCGAGATCCTCGGCGAGATCTACCTGCAGGCCATCGAGAACGCCGGCCTCGACGTGGAACCCTCGTTCAACATCGGACCCCGCCAGCAGACCATCCCGGCCCTGCAGGACGGCTCGATCAACCTGATGCCCGAGTACAACGGCAACCTGCTCGCGTACTACGACGTCGACTACACGGAGCGCACGACCGAAGACGTCGACGCCGCCCTCGTCGACGCTGTCGCGGCCGACGGCCTGCAGGTACTGGACTCCGCAGAAGCCGAGGACAAGGACGCCTACGTCGTCACGAAGGCCACCGCCGACGAGAACGGTCTGACGACGATGGGCGACCTGTCGAAGATCGTGCCCTTCACGCTCGGGGCCAACCCGCAGTTCGCCGAGCTCGGTTACGGCCTGCCCGGTCTCGCGAGCGTGTACGGCGTCGGTGTGAATCCCGGCGACGTGACCTTCCTGCCGATCGAGGACTTCGGCGGCCCGGACACCGTCAAGGCTCTGGTCGACGGCACCGTGCAGGTGGCCGACATCTACACGACCTCGCCGGCGATCGTCACCGAGGATCTCGTGGTGCTCGAAGACCCGGAGAATCTGATCTCGTCGCAGAACATCATCCCGCTGCTCTCCGACAGCATCTACTCCGACGAACTCGCCGACATCCTGAACGCGATCTCGGCCGAACTCACCACCGAGGACCTCATCGCTCTGCGCGACAGGGTCGAGGGTGACGAGAAGGCCTCCGCCGCCGATGCGGCCACCGACTGGCTGACCGACAAGGGTCTGCTCGACTGAGGTCGGCGACACCGGTGACGGGCTCGGATGCTGCGGCATCCGGGCCCGTTGCGACGTGGCGAGTCAGTCGACCCGCTCGTCGACGCCGGTCTCGGTTCTCTCGTCGGTTCTCTCGTCGACGCCGGCCTGGACGACGTCGCTCCTCCTGACGCGGGAGCCGGCGTCCATGTGCCGCTCCTCGCGTCGTTCGAGCAGCTTCTTGCCCACGATCACCAGCACGCTGAACACGACCACGATGCCCACGAAGACATACGCGGCGAGGTGCACGTTGTCGGAGAGCTGCCGGTAGGTGCCGCCGGCGAAAGTGCCGACGGAGATGTAGAGCGACGCCCAGAGGATGCACGCCGGTACGGTCCACTTGAGAAACCTGGTGTAGCTCATGGTGCTCATGCCGACGGTCAGCGGTATCAGCGAGTGGAGCACCGGCAGGAAGCGCGACACGAACACCGCGATGCCCCCCCGTCGGTCGAGGTAGCTCTCGGCGCGAGCCCACTGCCGCTCGCCGATCCGACGCCCGAGCCTGCTCCTTCTGATCCTCGGGCCGAAGAACCGGCCGAGAGCGAACCCGATGCTCTCGCCGCACAGAGCCCCCACGACCACCGCGATCATCAACGCGGCGAACTCGACGGGGGAGTCCACCCCTGTGCTGGCGACCAGCACGATCGAATCGCCGGGGATGATCAGCCCGACGAGGATCGAGGTCTCGAGCAGGATGCCAACGCCCGCGAGGATCGTGCGGAGCACGGGATCGACGTCCTGCACGACCTGCAGGATCCAGCCGAGGGGGTCGTCCATGGGTCGAGGGTACTCAGTCACCATGGGAGCGGGGCACGAGCTCGCGCTGGAGCTGCCGGGAGCTGCCGGTGGTCGTCAGCGGCTCGTAGGGTGAGTGCATGCCCTCCCTGATCCCGCGGGACCGTCCCGTCGCGCGGCGAGTGCTGCGCGAGTGGGTCGAGCCCGCGGACATCCACGCCGCTCTCGACACCGGGGGCGCCGCCCGATTCTGGCTGGACTCCGGGATCCATGCCGAGCGCGGCATGAGCTATCTGGGTGAGGCCGATCGGCTCGTCACCTCGGCGGGTGATGGCGAGGTGGAGTGGCATCCGTCCGGTGTGGTGGAACGGATGACCCTGCTCGAGGTGCTCGGACGGGAGCTCATCGACCCGGCCGCCGCCCTGCTCGGGTGGATCGGATGGATCGGATACGGCCTAGGCGCCGAGACGACGGGACTCCCGATCGCGCGCGACACGCGGCGCCCCGAAGCCGCGATGCTCAGGGTGGATCGGCTGATCGCGGTCGACCACGCCTCGCACACGGTCGAGCTCCTCTCGGCACACTCCGACGGGCACCCTGAGGCCCTGGCGTGGTTCGACCTCGTCGAAGCCCGGATCGAGGGCGTCGTCGCGCGCCGGTCATCCGCCTCGGAGGTGTCGGCGACCCGATCACCGCCGCCGCGTCGCCCGGCGCGATGGCGGGACGCCGGGGCGCGTTACGACGAGGAGATCAGGCGGTGCCTCGAGGCGATCGTCGACGGGGAGGCCTACCAGCTGTGCCTGACGACCGAGGTGACGGTGGAAGGGCGCATCGACCCCGTCGACACCTGGGCGACGCTCAGGCAACGCAGCCCCAGTCATCACGGAGGCATCATCGAGTTGCGGTCGAGCCCTCGGCTGCCGGCGCTCGCTCTGCTCAGCGTGTCACCGGAGACGTTCCTCGAGATGGAGCCGGACGGCACGGTCAGGTCGAAACCGATCAAGGGCACGCGGCCGCGTTCGCCGGATGCCGCACGCGACGCCGAGTTCGCGGCAGAACTGTTGACCGACGAGAAGGAGCTCGCCGAGAATCTCATGATCGTCGACCTCATGCGCAACGACCTCGGGCGGGTCTGCGCGCTGGGTTCGGTCTCTGTGCCGTCGCTGTTCGAGGTGCAGACCTACGCGCACGTGCATCAGCTGGTCAGCACGGTCGAGGGCACCCTCGCGGCCGGGGTGCATCCCGTCGACGCGATCGCCTCGTGCTTCCCGGCGGGTTCGATGACCGGTGCGCCGAAACGCAGCGCGATGCGGATCCTCGACGGTCTCGAGGGCCGCGCCCGAGGCATCTACTCGGGAGCGTTCGGCTACCTCGGTGTGGACGGTTCGGTCGATCTCGCGATGATCATCCGCAGCATCGTCGTGGATGACCGCGGCGCCTCGATCGGGTCGGGTGGCGGTATCACCGCACTCAGCGACCCGGGTCTGGAACGGGCGGAGGTCGCGCTCAAGGCGGCCGCGCTGCTCGACGTTCTCGGGGTGGGCGACCAGCACGACCGCGTCGACGACGTTTAGTAGCCTGGGCGGGGCGCACGCCGTCCGCTCCACCGCCGGCGCCCCCTCCCCATCGAATGAAGGTCCCATGCACGCCGATCACGACCACGCCGACCGCGCCGCCGACGACCGCGGCGACCACCCTGCGGACGGCACGGACTCCGAGGGCGGCGGCTACGACATCCGTGCCCTGCAGGAGAAGTGGCTCGCCCGATGGGAGCAGTTACGGCCTTTCGCGACGGATGACGTGCACGACAAGCGTCCGCGAAAGTACATCCTCGACATGTTCTCGTATCCGTCCGGCGATCTGCACATGGGCCACGGTGAGGCCTACGCCCTCGCCGATGTGATGGCGCGGTACTGGCGTCAGCAGGGATTCAACGTGCTGCACCCGGTCGGTTGGGACTCCTTCGGCCTGCCCGCCGAGAATGCCGCCATCAAGCGCGGCGTGGACCCGCGCGAATGGACCTATGCCAACATCGCCGAGCAGAAGGCCTCGATGCGGCGCTATGCGACCTCGGTCGACTGGGACCGTGAGCTCGCGACGAGCGACCCCGAGTACTACCGGTGGAATCAGTGGCTGTTCCTCAAGCTGTACGAGAAGGGGCTCGCGTACCGCAAGGAGAGCTGGGTCAACTGGGATCCGGTCGATCAGACCGTGCTCGCCAACGAGCAGGTGCTGCCGGACGGCACCTCGGATCGCTCCGGAGCGGTGGTCGAGAAGAAGAAGCTCACCCAGTGGTACTTCCGCATCACCGACTACGCCGACCGCCTGCTCGACGATCTCAACCAGCTCGAGGGTTCATGGCCCGCGAAGGTGCTGACCATGCAGCGCAACTGGATCGGTCGCTCGATCGGCGCCGACGTCGACTTCGCGATCGAGGGTCGTGACGCCCCGGTGACGGTGTTCACCACCCGCCCCGACACCCTCTACGGCGCCACCTTCATGGTGGTGGCCCCCGATTCCGACCTCGCGGCCGAGCTCGTCGGAGGCTCGACCGATCAGGTCACAACGGAGTTCGCCGCCTACCTCACCCAGGTGCAGAAGACGAGCGAGATCGAGCGACAGGATGCCACGCGCGAGAAGTCAGGCGTCTTCCTCGATCGCTGGGCGGTCAATCCCGCGAGCGGAGAACGACTGCCGATCTGGGCCGCCGACTATGTGCTCGCCGACTACGGCCACGGCGCCGTCATGGGAGTGCCCGCACACGACCAGCGGGACCTCGATTTCGCGCGCAGGTTCCATCTGCCCGTGCGGGTCGTCCTCGACACCACTGCGCCGGTGACCGGCGTCATCCCGGTGATCCCGCTCGGCACCGACGGCACTCCCCAGCTGCCCGACGACCTGCCTCCCCTCGACCCCGCGGTCACCGGCATGGCCCTGATCGGTGACGGTCGCCTCATCAACTCCGGGCCACTCGACGGCTTGAGCAAGTCGAACGCGATCAGACGGATGACCGAGCTGCTCGCTGCGGCGGGCACCGGCCGAGCCGCCAAGAACTACAGGCTGCGCGACTGGCTGATCAGCAGGCAGAGGTTCTGGGGTACCCCGATCCCGATCATCCACGGTACGGACGGTGAGCTGATCCCCGTTCCGGAGCACCAGCTCCCCGTCCTCCTGCCGTCCACCGAAGGCCTCGATCTGAAGCCGAAGGGCGTGTCGCCCCTCGGCGCCGCCGTGGACTGGGTCAGCGTCGACGATCCGCGCGACGGCTCGCCTGCCAGGCGCGATGCCGACACCATGGACACCTTCGTCGACAGCTCGTGGTACTTCCTGAGGTTCCTCGCTCCCGGTGACGCCACCAGGGCCTTCGATCCGAAAGACGCTGACAAGTGGGCCCCGGTGGATCAGTACGTGGGAGGGGTCGAGCACGCCATCCTGCATCTGCTGTACGCGCGGTTCATCACCAAGGTGCTGTTCGATCTCGGCTACGTGAGCTTCACCGAACCGTTCAGCGCCTTGCTCAACCAGGGCATGGTGCTCGCCGGCGGATCGAAGATGTCGAAGAGCAAGGGGGGTGTGAGCCTCAGCGGCGAGATCGACCGATACGGCGTCGACGCGATCCGGCTCACGATGGTGTTCGCCGGCCCTCCGGAAGACGACATCGACTGGGAGACCGTCTCGCCGGCAGGTTCGGCGAAGTTCCTCGCGCGTGCCTGGCGTCTCGCCGACGACGTCTCGAGTGCTCCCGACGTCGACTGGAAGAAGGGCGACCTCGGCCTGCGCCGGGCGACCCACCGCTTCCTCGCCGACGCACCGGGACTGGTGGAGTCGTTCAAGTTCAATGTCGTCGTCGCGAGGCTCATGGAACTCGTCAACGTGACTCGCAAGACGATCGATTCGGGTCTCGGCGGTGGCGACGCCGCTGTTCGCGAGGCGACCGAGACCGTCGCCCTGGCGCTCAGCCTCTTCGCCCCGTACACCGCGGAGGAGATGTGGGAGAAGCTGGGCTACCCCGCGTCGGTGTCGCACTACGGCTGGCGCAAGGCCAATCCGGTGCTGCTCGTCGAGGACTCCGTGACGGCGGTCGTGCAGGTGAACGGCAAGGTGCGCGATCGACTCCAGGTCGACCCGAAGATCGGCACCGCCGACCTCGAAACGCTCGCGCGCGCGTCGACAGCCGTCGAGCGGGCGATCGGCGACCGCGAGGTCGTGACGGTCATCGTGAAGGCGCCGCGCCTCGTCAACATCGTCGTCAAGCCCTGATCGGCGTCACGTGCTGATCGCCGTCGAGGTCTGATCGCTCCCTCCCCAGCGGCTCCGCCGGGTGACCTGGCCACCGATGTCGCCACGGCCGGGCGAGCGGATGCCGCGGCGTCCTAGCCTGCCCGGATGACCCCGTCCGACGATCCGACAGTATCGTCGGCCGTCGTGATCGCGGGGCGGCCGCGGTGGAGGGTGGGGCTCGGCGCCGCCGTCGTGGTG
>JBEANR010000140.1:0-4113 GCA_041165365.1 Actinomycetota bacterium
ACGCCGGCGAGCGCATGCAGCAGCGTGCTCTTGCCCGCGCCGGACGACCCGAGGAGCAGTACGCGCTCGCCGGGCACGACCGTGAGATCGACCCCCGACACGGCGGCCGCGGAGCGACCGGCGTGTCGCCAGCCCCATCCCTCGACTTCGACCGAGGCGGGGAATCCGGTCGGCACGGGCCCCGGCCCGCGCTCGGGCCGCGGCGTGCGTGCGCGCCGCGTCATGCTCCGGGAAACCACTCGCGGCCGCTCGCGAACCGGCTCAGGGCTCCCGTGCGAGCAAGGCCGCGCGCCAGCATCCATGATCCGAGCCCGGCGATGACCGCTCCGGAGACCACGGCGCAGCTCGCGTACACGACGGCGAACTGCGTCGTCGCGCCGACGTAGTAGAGCACCAGGTCGTTGACGGCCATCGCCGCACCGGCGCCCGCGCCCGCGAGCACGGCGACGTAGACCCGCCAGTTCGAGTACAGGAACACGAGGAACACGAGCTCCGCGCCCAGCCCCTGCACCAGGCCGGCCTCGATCGTGCCGAACCCTCCCCACTGCGCGCCGAGGAGCGCGGAGACGACGGCCGCCACGAGTTCGGTGAACAGCGCGGCTCCGGGCTTGCGCACCACGAGGGCACCGATCACCCCGGCGAACAGCCAGACCCCGTAGAGCAGCGACTGCGACCCGGGCAGCACGAGCGATAGCGGTGTCGTCACGGTCTCATACAGGGCGTTCCAGGCGAAGAACACGAGTGCTGCGGCGACGCCGAGCACGCTCGCGACGACGATGTCGACCACCCTCCAGCGGAGCGATCGACGTGAGCCGCGGGGCGAGGGGGCGGCCGGGGAGGTGGTGGGTGCGGAGTACGCCATGGACGTGCCTTTCACGAGAATGAACGGCACGGGTGTGGAGCGCGACGGATGCCGCGACCCGGAGAGAATCTGCCTCCCTGCGCTGGCATGATCCAGATCAGGTTCGACGGTCGAAGCTTGGAGAAGCTTCCTCTCAGCCCGGCTCACCGGACTCCCGTGTTCGGAGACATCCTACGGTCAGCATCCCGAATCGCGCTGCTCTGTCAAGCGCTTCCGCGTGATCGGAGCGCCCCGCCGCCGCAGTTTAGGGTTGACCGACTCGTTCAGAAGGAGCGCAATGGACATCTGGCCAGGATCCGCCTACCCCCTCGGGGCCACGTTCGACGGCAGCGGCACGAACTTCGCCCTGTTCAGCGAAGCAGCGGAAAAGGTCGAACTCTGCCTCTTGAGCGAGGACGGCGAGGAGACCTGCGTCGAGCTGGTCGAGGTCGACGCGTATGTCTGGCACTGCTACCTTCCGCAGATCCAGCCGGGGCAGCGCTACGGATACCGGGTGCACGGCGAGTACGACCCGAAGTCCGGCAAGCGCGCCAACGCCAACAAACTGCTGCTGGATCCTTACGCCAAGGCGACGAGCGGAACCTTCGACTGGGATCAGTCGTTGTTCTCGTACACCTTCGGCGACCCCGATTCGGTCAACAACGAGGACTCGGCCGAGCACATGATGCTCGGTGTCGTCATCAACCCGTTCTTCGACTGGGCCGGGGACCGCCCGCCCCGCATCACCTACGCCGAGTCGGTCATCTACGAGGCGCACGTCAAAGGACTCACGCAGCTGCACCCCGACGTGCCCGAGGAGCAGCGCGGCACCTACGCCGGCGTAGCCCACCCCGCCATCATCGAGCATCTGCAGCGCATCGGCGTGACGGCCATCGAGCTCATGCCGGTGCACCAGTTCGTGCAGGACTCGACCCTCCTCGAGAAGGGGCTCCGCAACTACTGGGGCTACAACACCATCAACTTCTTCGCGCCGCACAACGAGTACGCGGCGTCGGGCGACCGCGGCCAGCAGGTGCAGGAGTTCAAGGGCATGGTGCGCGCCCTGCACAACGCGGGCATCGAGGTCATCCTCGACGTCGTCTACAACCACACGGCGGAGGGCAACCACCTCGGCCCCACGCTGAGCTTCAAGGGCATCGACAACCAGGCCTACTACCGCCTCATGGAAGACGACGAGCGTTTCTACATGGATTACACGGGCACGGGCAACTCGCTCAACGTGCGGCATCCGCACTCCCTGCAGCTCATCATGGACTCGCTGAGGTACTGGGTCACCGAGATGCACGTCGACGGGTTCCGCTTCGACCTCGCCTCCGCCCTGGCCCGCGAGTTCTACGACGTCGACAAACTGTCGACCTTCTTCGAGCTCGTGCAGCAGGACCCGATCGTGTCGCAGGTGAAGCTGATCGCCGAGCCGTGGGATGTCGGGCCCGGCGGCTATCAGGTGGGCAACTTCCCACCGCAGTGGACGGAATGGAACGGCAAGTACCGCGACACCGTGCGGGACTTCTGGCGCGGCGAGCCTTCGACGCTCGGCGAGTTCGCCTCCCGTTTCACCGGCTCGGCCGACCTCTACGAACAGGACGGCCGCCGACCCGTCGCCTCCATCAACTTCGTGACCGCGCATGACGGCTTCACCATCGCCGATCTCGTCTCCTACAACGAGAAACACAATGACGCGAACGGCGAAGACGGCAACGACGGCGAGTCCCACAACCGCTCGTGGAACATGGGGGTCGAGGGGCCGACCGACGACGAGCGCATCCAGACCCTGCGCGCCCGGCAGCAGCGCAACTTCCTCGCGACGCTCATCCTGTCTCAGGGTGTGCCGATGGTGCTGCACGGCGACGAGCTCGGTCGCAGCCAGGGCGGCAACAACAACACCTACGCGCAGGATTCCGAGATCGCCTGGGTGCACTGGGATCGCGCGGACACCCCGCTGGTCGAGTTCGTCGCGGCGCTCACCAAGTTGCGCCGCGATCATCCGACGTTCCGCCGGCGCCGGTTCTTCGACGGGCGGCCGGTCGGCCGCTCCGAGGGCGAGCCGCTGCCCGACATCGCCTGGCTCACCCCGGAGGGCTCGCTCATGGGGCCGGACGACTGGGACTCCGGGTTCGGCAGGTCGGTCGGCGTCTTCCTGAACGGGAACGGCATCCGAGGGATGGATTCGCGGGGCGAGCGCGTCGTCGACACGAACTTCCTGCTGTACTTCAACGCCCACGACGACGTGGTGCAGTTCCAGCTGCCGAACGACGAGTACTCCCCCGCCTGGGAGACCGTCGTCGACACGGCGGGCGCCGGTGCGGACAGTCCGCCACTCCAGGCGGGCGACGTCGTTCCGGTCGGAGCGAAGTCGCTCGTGGTGCTGCGCGCCTACCTCGCCCCCGAGGTCGAGCCCGATCACTCGGTCGCGGCCTCACTAGCGATGACGCAGGCGATCCCGGTCATCGCGCCGCAGTCCGACGGCGGCGGGTCGTGAGCATGGCGCCGCGCATCCCACGCTCCACCTACAGGCTGCAGATCCGGCAGGGATTCGACCTGCGCAAGGCCGCAGACATCGCGACCTACGTGCACGCGCTCGGAGCCGACTGGGTGTACTTCTCCCCGCTGTTGCAGGCCGAAGAGGGGTCCGACCACGGCTACGACGTGACCGATCACTCGCTCGTCGACCCCGCGCGCGGCGGTTCAGAGGGCCTGGATGCCGCGGCTGACGCCGCCCACGCCCTCGGACTCGGCGTGCTCATCGACATCGTTCCCAACCACGTGGGGGTCGCGACACCGGTGCAGAGCGTCTGGTGGTGGGATCTGCTCACCCACGGGCGGGCGTCACGCTACGCCGACGCCTTCGACGTCGACTGGGAGTTCGGCGGGGGCAAGGTGCGCCTGCCGGTGCTCGGCGATCCCTACTACGAGGGGGCATCCGAGCTCGACGCTCTCGAGATCGTCGACGGCGAGCTGCGGTACTACGACAACCGCTTCCCGATCGCGCCGGGCACGGCGGACGACGACGCGTCGCCCGTCGAGGTGCACGCACGCCAGAACTACGAGCTGATGAACTGGCGGCGCGCCGACGCCGAGCTCAACTACCGACGGTTCTTCGCCGTGAACACCCTCGCGGGCATCCGGGTCGAGACCCCCTGGGTGTTCGACGAGTCCCACGTCGAGATCGTGCGGTGGGTGCGCGAAGGCATCGCCGATGGCCTGCGGGTCGATCATCCCGACGGCCTCTCCGACCCCGGGGGGTACCTCGA
>JBEANR010000141.1:0-3718 GCA_041165365.1 Actinomycetota bacterium
GAATGGCGCGACCCCGATCGGATCATCGCGGCAGGGATCGAGCCGTGGACGGAGCTCTCGATCTGGTTGCCCGAGGGGGAGGCCCACGACACGATGCACGCGTCCGACGTTTCGAAGGCTCGCGCCGCAGGCCTGCGCATCAGGCCGCTCATCGACACTGTCTCCGACACGTGGGCGTGGTTGCAGCAGATCGGTGGCGTGCCGCCGCAGCGGCCCGATCGGCCGGCGCCGGGTCTCGCCGCGGACCGCGAGTCTGCGTTCTTGGCGACGGTGCCGCGCGGCTGAAACCGGACGTTGCTAGCCGCACCGCACAACACAAGAGGCGCCGCACCCCAAGGTACGGCGCCTCCTCGGCTGGTTCCGCGACTCAGCGCGCAGAGACCGTCGCCGACGCGTTGGACTCGTACGAGGTGTTGGTGGACTCGAAGAAGTTCACGAGCTGGAGCGTGTCGTTCGCCGCCGCCATCCACTTCGCCGGGTTGGTGACGTTGTATTCCGCGTCGAAGCCGAGCTCTTCGAGCCGGCGGTCGGCGAGGTACTTCACGTACTGGTTGATGTAGTTCGCGTTGAGCCCGAGGATGCCGCCCGGCAGCAGGTCGCGGTTGTACTCCTCTTCCATCTCCACGGCGTCGAGGATCATCTGCTTGATCTCGGTCGCGAACTCCTCGGTCTGCAGGTCGGGGTTCTCCTCGAGCACCGTGAGGATGAGGTTGATGCCGAACTTGAGGTGCAGGCTCTCGTCGCGCACGACCCAGTCCATGAGCGAACCGAAGTTACGCAGCAGGTTGCGCTGGCGGAAGCTCAACGCCACCATGAAGCCCGAGTAGAACCAGACGCCCTCGAGGATCACGTTGTACGCCACGAGGTTGCGCACGAAGTCCTTCTTGCCCTCGGTGGTGGTGATGTCGAGGGTGTTCTCGGTCATGCGACGGATGTACTTGAGCTCGAACTCCTCTTTGCGCGCCATGGAGGGGATGTTGACGTGCGATCCGTACGCGGCCTCGCGGTCGATCGGGAAGGTCTCGAGCACGTACTCGAACGACATGCAGTGGTTCGCCTCCTCCCACATCTGCTTCGCGAGGTAGAGGCTGCACTCGGCCGCCGACACGTACGGGTACACGCCGAAGGCGAGTGCCTTGTTCACGAGCAGCTCGTTCGGGTTGAAGTAGCTCATGAGGAAGGTGACCGCGTGGCGCTCCTCATCCGTCATCTTCTTGAAGTCGGCGATGTCCTCGCCGAGCTGGATCTCGTTGGGGAACCAGGTGTTCGCGACAGCCTGGTCGTAGAGGTCCATGGCCCATTGGTACTTGATCGGCTTGAGGAGGAGGCCGTCCTGCAGTCCGGTTCCGAGAATTGCCATGATCTGTGTCCTTTGTTCTAGCGGGGTGTGGAGAGTGTGTGGTGGGGTGTCGCTGCTATTGGCAGCTGTCGCACTGCAGGTCGTCCATGGGATCGACCGGCACGTGGTAGTCGGATTCTGGATTCATCATGCGCCGGCCTTCCCGAAGCCGAAGCCCTTCTTCGGAGCCGACTGCACGGGAGCAGGCTCGACCGGGACCACCGTGGATGCCGCGGCGGGCGTCGCACCGAAGCCCTTACGGGCTCCGCCCCCGGCATCCGCCGACTTGTTGACCTTGACCGTGGACTGCTCCGCGGTGTGACGCGGCTTCATATGCAGGTAGTAGGTGGTCTTCACGCCGCGCTCCCACGCCGCCGTGTAGATGTCCATCATGTCGCCGAGGTCGCGCGTCTCGAGGTACATGTTGCGACTGATCGCCTGGTCGATCCACTTCTGAGCACGAGCCGACACCTCGAGGAACGCGTACGGCGACAGCTGGAAGCTCGTCTTGTACGTCGCCTTGATGTCGTCCGGGATCGCCTCGATGTTCTGGATGTCGCCCTGGCTGCGCAGGATCGTCTCGCGGGTCGAGTCCCAGATGCCGAGCGCCTGCAGGTCGTCGACCAGGTTGCGGTTGACCTCGAGGAACTTGCCGTTGGATGTCGCGCGGCTGAAGATCTGCGAGAACTGCGGGTCGAGACCCGGCGTCGTGCCTGCGACGAGACCGATGGATGCCGTCGGGGCGATGGCCATCAGGGTGGCGTTGCGCATCCCGCCCTTCACCTTCGCGCGCAGGGCGTCCCAGTCGAGGCGCGTGGTGCGGTTGACCGAGATGGCCACGCCGCGGTCGGCCTCGGTGAGGGCGATCGAGTCGAGGGGCACGAGCCCCTCCGACCAGCGCGACCCCTCGAAATTCTCGTACGAGCCACGCTCGACGGCGAGGTTGGCGCTCTCGTCGATCGCGGCGTACGAGACGTGCTCCATGATCTCGTCGATGAGGTCGTAGGCCTCCTCGCTCTCGTAACTGAACCCGAGCCGCTCGACGATGTCGGTGAAGCCCATGACCCCGAGCCCCACGGCGCGGTTCTGCTGGTTCGAGAAGTCCGCCTCCTTCACGCTCGACCTCGTGATGTCGATCAGGTTGTCGAGCTGACGCACGGCGAGGCGGGCGCTCTCCTCGATCTTCGCGAAGTCGACGGTGGGCTTGAGGCCGGCCTCCGCGGCCAGCAGGTGCCGCGCCAGGTTGATCGAGGCGAGGTTGCAGACCGAGACGTTGTCCTCGTCCTGCGGCAGCGTGATCTCGGTGCACAGATTCGAGAGGTGGATCGTGCCCGTGTTGTTGTTGAGCGCACGGTTGTTGATCGTGTCTTTCCAGGTGAGCCACGGGTGGCTCGTCGTCTGGAGGGAGATCAGGATCGACTTGAACTGCTCGCGGGCCGTGATCTTCTTGAACATGCGCATCTGTCCGGATTCGGCCAGCGCGACGTATTCGTTGTAGCGCTCGGAGAAGGCCTTGCCGTAGAGCTCGTTGAGGTCGGCGACCTCGAGCGGGTCGAAGAGGTACCAGGAGTCGTCGTTCTGCACGCGCTTCATGAACTCGTCGCTGATCCACACCGCGGTGTTGGCGGTGCGGGTGCGGCGGTACGGGTCGCCGGAGTTGTTGCGCAGCTCGAGGAACTCGGGGAAGTCGAGGTGCCAGTTCTCCATGTAGAAGCAGAGGGCGCCGAACTTCTTGCCACCGCGGCTCACCGCGCGCAGGATCGAATCGATCGTGTGCATGAACGGGATCGGCCCGGTGGAGGTCGTGTTGTTCGAGCGGATCGGCGAGCCCTGCGCGCGCAACTTGGTGACCGAGAGACCGATGCCCCCGGTACCCTTCGTGAGCCACATCACATCGCGGGTCGTCTTGGCGATGTGCTCCATGTCATCCTGCATCTCCATCACGAAGCAGTTCGCGAGCTGCGGATAGATGGTGCCGGCGTTGACCAGGGTCGAACCCGCAGCGAGGTATTCGAGCTTCGACATCTTGTCGTAGAAAGCGATCGCGTGGCTCGTCGGGTCCGCCTCGTTGAGCGAGAGGCCCATCGCGATGCGCATCCAGAAGTACTGCGGCACCTCGAGGGCGTCGCCGTTGCGGCCCTTGATGCCGTAGCGATTGTTGAGGGTGACGACGCCGATGTACTTGAGCAACTCGTCGTTCTCCGGCGAGAGCGCCGCCGACAGCCTGTCGAGGTCGAACATCTCGGTGAGACGTGGGTCGAGCAGCTTCTCCTCGACGCCGCGACGGATGTTCGGACCGAAGTGCTCGGCGTGCAGACGCCTCAGGTCGTCGGCGGTCTCGTAATCGCCGAGCACACGCTTGTAGATCGTCTTGAGCAG
>JBEANR010000142.1:0-48784 GCA_041165365.1 Actinomycetota bacterium
CTCATCCGAGCCGATTGCGCCCTCCTCGCCGCCCACACGAACGCCGACGTCGTCGAGACGGGCACCTCCGCCGTACTCGCCGCAGCAGTCGGACTCGAGGATGCCCGGCCCATCAGGTCTGCGGAGGGTGGTCGCACCGGGCTCGGTCGAGTCGGTGGACTCGCTGTTCCGGTCGGCCTCGGCACATTGGCACGCCGCCTCGCCGCCCTCCTCCCGGCGACGGCCCCGGGCATCCGCGTCTCCGGCGACTACGACCAGCCCGTCTCGCGGGTCGCGGTGTGCGGGGGAGCCGGTGACTCGCTGCTGTCCGAGCCGGCGGTCGTGGGTGCGGATGTGTACATCACCTCCGACCTCAGGCATCATCCGGCGTCGGAGGCCCGCGAGAACGCCAGGCTGACCGGCGGCCCCGCCCTGATCGACATCTCCCACTGGGCGAGCGAGTGGCTGTGGCTCGAGGTCGCCGCAGGGGAGCTCACGCGCGCGCTGCCCGGCGTCGAGGTCTCCGTCAGCGACATCCGCACCGACCCGTGGGACTTCGTCGTCACCCAATGACCAGCCGCCGCGCCCGGCGCCGACTCGATCGACCGCTGAACCCAGACCGATGAATGAGGACCCATGGCTCTGAAAGCCAGCCCCGACGACCAGGCTCACCTGCTCGAGGTGCAGGCGATCGACACGAAACTCCGGCAGCTCGACCACCGGGCGAAGACCCTCCCGCAACTCGCCACCCTGGCCTCGATCGCCACGGAGACCGAGCAGGTGCGGCTCGTCACGCTCGACGTCACAGGGCGGCTCGAAGACGCCCGTGCCGAGCTTGCTCGCATCGAGTCCGACGTGTCGCTCGTCGAAACCAGGATCACCCGGGACGACGCGCGCCTGCAGTCGTCGTCGTCGGTGAAGGATGTCGCGGGGCTCGAGAGCGAGCTGACCGGACTACGCCGGCGTCGCGACGAGCTGGAGGAGATCGAGCTCGCGGTGATGGAGAGGGTCGAGGAGCTGGAGAAGGAGGCCGCGGCGACCTCCGGTGCCAGTGACGACCTCCGTACCCGCGTGACGGAGGTCGAACTGGAGCGGGATGCCGCGCTGGCCGCACTCGCCTCCGAGCGCTCGCACGCGCAGGCGAATCGTCAGACCATCGTCGCGAAGCTCCCTGTCGACCTGATGGCCCTGTTCGATCGCCAGCAGGCGCGGTACGGGTTCGGCGCGTCGCTGCTGCGCGGCGGGGTCTCGGAGGCGAGCGGGGTGCGGATGCTCGAGAACGAACTGGCCCGCGTACGGGCGGCTGCGCCCGACGATGTGCTCATCTGCCCCGACAGCCAAGCGATCCTGGTGCGCACGAACGAGTCGGGCATCTAGCGTCGCGCTAGGCTGAGCCGCGGAATGGGTCGGCAAGGCGGTCGCGTCGACCATCCGCTTTCGGGGCGCACGCTTCGAACAGCGGTGGTCGCCGAGGAACGTCCGGGCTCCACAGGGCAGGACGGTGGGTAACACCCACCCGGAGCAATCCGCGAGACAGTGCAACAGAGAGTAGACCGCCGGGGCCGCGGGTTCTTTCGAGAACCCGAGTCCCGGTAAGGGTGAAACGGTGGTGTAAGAGACCACCAGCGATTCGGGTGACCGATCGGCTGGGTAAACCTCGTCCGGAGCAAGGTCAGACAGGGAACGTCGAAGCTGCCCGCTGAGTTCCCGGGTAGACCGCTGGAGGGCTGCGGCGACGTAGTCCCGAGATAGATGGCCGCCCACGGTGTCGGATGCCTCGGCATCCGTCATCTGGACAGAACCCGGCGTACCAGCCGGCCCATTCCGCCCCCCGCTCGGCCACCGGGCCCTACGCTCGAGGCTATGGACGAAGCCGTGTTCCGCGAGCGGGTCATCGCGGCGGCCGGCCGGGTGCGGGAGCGCACGGGGATCGACCCGCTCGATGTCCACCGCTCGATGGCGATCACCACGGATGCCCGGCTCGAGCTGCTCCCACGCTCCGTCGGCCTGGGCCTCGGCATTTTCGCCTTCGCCATCGGCGTGCTCCTCTCCGGGCGACTCACCGGCGGCGCGCCCGATCCCGACTTCTCCGTCGACGCGACTCTCGCCGCGATCATCGTCGTGATGCTCCTCGGCGTGGCGGCCTGCGCCCTGTTCGCCCGCTCGGCCCGCGAGCGACGTCCGATGAACTCGCTCTACGAAGACGCCTGGGCGCGGTTGGCGGTCGAGATCTGGCCGGCACCGCGCTTCAGGTCGTGGGATGGGCGGCCGAGCACGGGATCGGTGTACTCGCGTTCCGAATTCCTGATCGCCCTCCGCGACGGTGCGCACCTGGAGAGATTCGAGGAGCGGGCACCGTTCACGCGGATGCCGTGAGTGGGGTCCGCGCCCGTCCACCCGACATCAGCAGGGGTCGTGACTGCGCACCGAGTCAGTCCGCGGCGAGGGCCGCCGCCCCGAGGATACCGGCGTTGTTGCGCAGCACGGCGGGCACGATCGGGGTGCGGAGGCGCAGAAGGGGCACGAACTCGTCGGAGTGCTTCGACACCCCGCCGCCGACGATGAACAGTTCGGGGAACAGGTACGCCTCGAGCCGCTCGTAGTACTTCTGCAGGCGCTCGACCCAGGCGCTCCAGGAGAGTTCTTCGCGCTCCTTCGCCGAGAACGCCGCCCTCGTCTCCCAGTCGACGCCGTCGATCTCGAGATGGCCCAGTTCCGCGTTCGGAATGAGCACGCCGTTGTGGATGAGGGCGGTACCGATGCCGGTGCCGAGGGTGGTGAGGATCGCCAGCCCCTTAACCTTCTTCCCCGCGCCGTATCGATGCTCGGCGACGCCGGCGGCATCCGCATCGTTGATGAAGTGGATGTCGCGCTTGAGGGCCGTCTCGAAGAGGGTCTCGGCGGCGAGGCCGATCCACTTGTCGGACACGTTGGCGGCGGACATCGTCGTGCCGCCGACGACCGCGGCGGGGAAGCAGACTCCGACCGGGGTCTTCTTGTCGATGCCGCCGAGTCGGTCGACGAGGTCGAGCACAGTCTGCACGATGTCGGCCGGTTCGCCGCCCGCCGGAGTCGGCACCTTCACCCTGCTGGCGAGGAGGGTCCCCGTCTTGACGTCGACCACCGCTCCCTTGATGCCGGTCCCACCGATGTCGATGCCCACAGCGTGTGTCGTCATCACGCCAATCTAGTTCGTGACGGTGGCTCGACCGTGCCCGACAGCGGCCCGACTCCCCACCGAACCCGAGCGTACGATCGGAGCACCTGACGACGGGAGACCCCATGGCCGAATGGTTCTACAACATCAAGACCGGCGAGGTGCAGGAGGGCCGGATGTCGCTCGCCTCCGACCTCGACGGTCCTTTCGCCACCCGGGAGGAGGCCGAGCGGGCTCCGGAGATCATCGCCGAACGGTCACGCCGCTGGGCCGCCGAGGACGCCTCGGAGCGGTAGCGGCGGGAGGTCGACGGCCGCGGCCCGGTCAGTCGGTGTACTCGTGCTCGGGCGCGGGGTAGGCGCCGGAGGTCACGTCGGCGATGTAGGCCGACGCCGCGCTCGACAGGATGCCGTCAAGATCGGCGTACTGCTTCACGAAGCGGGGGATGCGACCCGACCCGAGGCCTGCCCAGTCGGTCCAGACCAGAAGCTGCCCGTCGGTTTCGGGGCCGGCGCCAACGCTGATGGTGGGGATCTCGAGCGCCGCCGTGACCTGCGCAGCGGCCGTGGACGGCACCATCTCGAGCACGACGGCGAAGGCCCCTGCCTCCTGTACGGCGTGGGCATCGGCCAGCAACTGGTCCACCTGGTCGCCGCGTCCCTGGATCACATGTCCGCCGAGGCCGTGCTCACTCTGCGGGGTGAATCCGATGTGGGCCATCACCGGGATGCCGGCGGAGACGATGCGCCGGATCTGCTCGGCGCTCCGCACCCCGCCCTCGAGCTTGACCGCGTGCGCACCGGTCTCCTTCATGAAACGGAACGCGGTGTGGAGCGCCTCGTCCGGTCCGGTCTCATACGAGCCGAACGGCATGTCGGCGATGACGAGAGCGCGGGTGACCGCTCCTGCGACCGCCCGCGCGAGTGGGATGAGCTCGTCGATCGTGACCGGCAGGGTGGTGTCGTAGCCGAAGACGGTGTTGCCCGCCGAGTCTCCGACGAGCAGGAAATCGATGCCGGCCCGGTCGAAGATCGAGGCGGTGAGCTGGTCGTAGCTCGTGAGACCGGTGATCTTCACCCCGGTGCGCTTGGCGCTCTGGAAGTGCCTGATCCTCACCCGCTTCGGGGGCGTCGGAGTAGCGGTCGGCTCGGCGTCTGGCATGCACAGAGCCTATCCGCGCGGCGCTGTCATCCAGCAGCGTCAGCCGGCAGCATCGGCCGGCAGGGTCATCCCGTCGGCCGGTACGTGATCGGCAGCCGCCGGTCACGACCGAAGGCCATGCCTGAGATCTTGGGGCCGATGGCTCCCTGCCGCCGCTTCCATTCCGCGCGGTCGACGAGCTTCGTCACCTCGTCGACGGTGGTGGCGTCGAAGCCCAGCGCGATCACGTCGTCGTGTCCGAGAGCCCTGGTGATGTAGGCGTCGAGGATGCCGTCGAGGATCTCGTACGGCGGGAGGGTGTCCTGATCCTCCTGCCCCGGGCGGAGTTCGGCCGAGGGCGGCTTGGAAATCGAGTTCTCGGGGATGGGCGGCACCTGCCCGAGCTCGGCCGCCCGGCCGTTGCGCCACCGCGCGAGTCGCCAGACGAGCGTCTTCGGCACGTCTTTGATCGGCGCGAAACCACCGACGGAGTCCCCGTAGATCGTCGAGTACCCGACGGCGAGCTCTGTCTTGTTCCCGGTGGTCAGCACGAGATGGCCGTGCGCGTTCGAGAGCGACATCAGGATGACGCCGCGCACGCGCGCCTGAAGGTTCTCGGCGGCGATCCCATCGACTCCGAGTTGCTTCTCGAAGGGGATCACCAGCTCGGCGATAGGCTCGGTCGAGTAGTGGAGCCCGACCCTCTCGGCGAGGTCGTCGGCATCCGATCTCGAATGGTCGGAGGAGTAGCGGCTCGGCATCGACACGCAGTAGACGTTCTCCGCGCCCAGGGCGTCGACCGCGAGGCTGGCGCACACCGCGGAGTCGATGCCACCCGACAGCCCGAAGACCACGGAGGTGAAGCCGTTCTTGCGCACGTAGTCGCGCAGTCCGGTGACCAGGGCGCTCCACAGTTGGGCGTCGTCGTGCGGCAGTGCGGCGATGTCGGGAGGGAGGGGCGCCTGGTTGGTCGAGGGCACGTCGAGGGCGACACGCCTGACATCCGGAACGTCGGCGCCGTCGGTCGCGGGGGAGGCCTCGATGTCGACGACGAGCAGGTGCTCCTCGAACTGCGGAGCCCTCGCGAGGATCGCGCCGGTGCCGTCGACGACGACGCTGTCACCGTCGAACACCAGGTCGTCCTGGCCGCCGACGATGTTGACATAGGCCACGACGGTGTCGGTCTCGACCGCGCGCCTCGTGACGAGGGGGAGTCGCACCTCGTCTTTGTCGCGCTCGAACGGGGAGGCGTTGATCACGACGAGGAGCCCTGCGTCGGCCTCGAGGACACGACCGACGGGGCCGCCGTCACGCCAGAGGTCCTCGCAGACGAGCAGCGCGACATCCACCCCCCTGATGCGCACGACCAGCAGCTCGTCGCCCGGGATGAAGATGCGGTATTCGTCGAAGACCGAGTAGTTCGGCAGGTGGTGCTTGGCGTAGCGGGCACGGACCGCTCCGCCCTGCAGCACGCTCGCACAGTTCTGGGCGATGGCGGTCGGAGCGTTGCTCGTTCCGAGCAGGCGCGGCTCGAACGGGCCGTCCGGGTGCCCGACGATCACGACCAGATCGCCGAGTCCGGCGTCGAGGAGGCGCTGGGCGAGTCTTATCACCGCGTCGTGCGCCGCCCTCAAAAAACTCGGGCGCGAGGCGAGGTCTTCGATGGGGTACCCGGTGAGCGCCATCTCGCCGACGGCCAGGATGTCGGCGCCCGCCTCCGAGGCCCGGCGGGCGGCCTCGAACACCTGTTCCGAATTGCCGAGGATGTCTCCGACGACCGGGTTGGTCTGCCCCAGTGCCAAGCGGAGTCTGGTCATAGCCAGTAGCCTAATGGCGGCGGCCAAGGGCCCCGGGATGGACCGAAGAGGAGCCCATGGACAAGCAACGCGACTTCGTACTCCGCACCATCGAGGAGCGCGGCATCAAGTTCGTGAGGCTCTGGTTCACCGACGTGATCGGCACCTTGAAGTCGGTCGCCATCGCTCCCGCCGAGGTCGAGGGGGCTTTCGCCGAGGGCCTCGGTTTCGACGGTTCGGCGATCGAGGGTCTGACGAGGTCCTATGAGGCCGACGTGCTGGCGCACCCCGACCCGACCACCTTTCAGATCCTCCCGTGGCGCGGGGAGATCGACCCGACGGCACGCATGTTCTGCGACATCACCACGCCGGACGGTCAGCCCGCCGTCGCCGATCCGCGCAACGTGCTCAAGCGCACCCTCGCGAAGGCCGCCGAGCGCGGCTTCACGTTCTACACGCACCCCGAGGTCGAGTTCTATCTGCTCAAGAGTTCGAAGTACGGCGCCAAGGGGCCGCAGCCCGTCGACTCGGCGGGGTATTTCGACAACGTGCCCGGTGGCACGGCCCACGACTTCCGTCGGCGGTCGGTGCGGATGCTCGAGGACCTCGGCATCTCGGTCGAATTCAGTCACCACGAGGCCGGCCCCGGGCAGAACGAGATCGACCTCCGCTACGCGGACGCGCTCACCACCGCCGACAACATCATGACGTTCCGCACCGTCGTCAAAGAGGTCGCGATCGAGCAGGGTGTCTACGCGACCTTCATGCCGAAGCCGCTCGCCGGTGAGCCCGGTTCGGGCATGCACACCCACATGTCGCTCTTCGAGGGTGACACCAACGCGTTCTTCGAAGCTGGCGCGCAGTACCAGTTGTCGCGCATCGGCCGCCAGTTCATCGCGGGGCTGCTCACGCACGCGCCCGAGATCACCGCCGTCACGAACCAGTTCGTCAACTCCTACAAGCGCCTGTGGGGTGCGGCCTCGGAGAACAAGCTCGGCGAGGCGCCGAGCTTCGTCACCTGGGGCCACAACAACAGGTCGGCTCTCGTGCGGGTTCCGCTCTACAAGCCGAACAAGGGCCAGAGTGCACGGGTCGAGTATCGCGCCATCGACTCCGCGGCGAACCCGTACCTCGCCTTCTCGCTCATGCTCGCCGCCGGCCTCAAGGGCATCGAGAACGGCTACGAGCTGCCGCCGGAGGCCGAGGACAACGTGTGGAGCCTCAGCGACTCCGAGCGGCGCGCCCTCGGCTACAAGCAGCTCCCCGCCAGTCTCGACCGCGCCCTCTCCCTCATGGAGGATTCCGAGCTCGTCGCGGAGACTCTCGGCGAGCAGGTCTTCAACTATGTTCTGCTCAACAAGCGGCGCGAATGGAAGGACTACCGCGCCCAAGTGACGCCGTTCGAGCTCGAGAGCAATCTGGAGATGCTCTAGCGGTCGCCGGGAACGCCCGATGACCAGGCACCCCAGTGCCCTCTCCGAGCTCGCTCGAGCGGGATTCGTCGACCTCCGGGCGGCCGACCGCCGGCTGGCCGGTCTCGACGAGACATATACCCGGCCGGGAATGCTCGATTCGTTCGCCGAGGCCGCTGATCCGGATGCCGCGCTGCGTCGCCTCGAAAGGCTCGTCCGCGATCATCCGGCCGAGGTCGAGTCGCTCACCACAGGAGGCGGATTCCTCCCCCTGGTGCGTATCCTCGGAGCGTCGAGCGGCCTCGCCGAGTTTCTCGGACGACGACCTTCCGAGCTCCTCGCCCTCGGCGAGAGCATCGACGGCCCACTGACCGCCGCCGAGTACGCGGCGGAGCTGCTCGAAGCCGTCGAGGCATCCGAGGGGGTCTCCCCGCTCGAGGAGCAGGACGGCTGGACCCGGCTGCGCTGCCGATACCGTCACCACCTGCTGCTCCTGACCGCCTGGGACCTCGCGCAGACCAGCCCGCTCAGCGTGATCGACAGGGTGGCGGCGGCCCTCGCCGACCTCGCGGCGGCGGCTCTCGACGCAGGACTCGCGATCGCGAGGGGAACGAGTGGCTTCCCCGCGCACGAGGTCGCAGCGACGAGACTCGCGATCATCGGCATGGGCAAGGCCGGAGCGCGCGAATTGAACTACGTGAGCGACGTCGACGTGATCTTCGTCGCCGAGGCGACCGGGACCCTGGCCACCGAGCGCGCGGTGACGATCGCCACCAGGCTCGCCATGAGCGCGATGCGCGCCGTGCACGACGCCGCGACGGAACCCGAGCTGTGGGAGGTGGACGCCAACCTGCGTCCGGAAGGACGGGACGGCGCCCTCGTGCGCACCCTCGAATCACACCTGGCCTACTACGACAGATGGGCGAAGAGCTGGGAGTTCCAGGCGTTGCTCAAGGCGAGACCGCTCGCCGGGGACCGCGAGCTGGGTCGGCGCTATGTCGACGAGGTGGCCACGAGGGTCTGGGCGAGCTCGTCGAGGGAGGGCTTCGTCGAGTCGGTGCAACGGATGCGGGAACGCGTCACCGCGAACATCCCCTCCGCCGAAGTCGATCGCCAACTCAAGCTCGGCCCGGGCGGCCTGCGCGACATCGAGTTCACCATCCAACTGCTGCAACTCGTGCACGGGCACACCGACCCGCTGGTCAGGCAGGCAGGCACCCTCCCGGCGCTCGTCGCCCTCGCCGAGCAGGGCTACATCGGCCGGGCCGAATCGCAGGAGTTCCAACGCGACTACAGGTTCCTCAGACTCCTCGAGCACCGATTGCAGCTCGCGCGACTGCGGCGCACGCATCTGATGCCTCTCGACGAGGCCGGGCGGCGGGTGCTGGCGCGCGCCTCGGGAGTGGCGTCGAACGCCGACGACCTCGACGCGCTGTGGGCCCGCACCAGGCTCGCGGTGCGCTCCCTGCACGAGAGGTTGTTCTACAGGCCCCTCCTGAGCGCGGTGGCGGCGCTTCGCGACGACGAGATCGCGTTGACGAGCGACCAGGCGGCTGCGCGACTCGCCGCGATCGGGTTCCTCGACCCTAGGGGGGCGCTCGCGCACATCCGGGCACTCACCGCCGGTGTCTCACGGCGAGCGTCGATCCAGCGTCATCTGTTGCCGGTCATGCTTCAGTGGTTCGCCGACGGAGCCGACCCCGACTACGGTCTGCTGGCGTTCCGCAGGCTGAGCGAGGCCCTGGGGGAGTCGTATTGGTTTTTGCGCATGTTGAGGGAGTCCTCGGGGGCCGCCAGTCGGCTGACGAGCGCCCTGTCGTCCGCCAGGTTCATCGGGGTGCTGCTCGAGCGCATCCCCGACGCCGCGGCGTGGTTCGAAGACGACGAACAGCTACGACCTCGCACGATCTCGGTGCTGCTCGACGAGGCGAGGGCGACCGTCGCGCGGCACGAGGACGCCGAGGGGGCCGCAGCAGCACTGCGCACGGCGAGACGACGCGAGGTGCTGAGGATCGCGATCGCGGGCATCCTCGGCGTCATCGACGTGGAGCAGGTCGGGCCGGCTCTGGCCGACATCACCGACACGATGCTCACCGGAGCCCTCGAACTCGCGCGCAGGGGTCTTCCCGCCGTCGAGTTCGGCATCATCGCGCTCGGTCGTTACGGGGGGCGGGAACTCGGATTCGGATCGGATGCCGACGTGATCTACGTGTATCGCGCGACCGAGGCCCGCGCGGATGACGCCAGCGCGAACCACGCGATCGGAGCCGGTGTGGACGAGGCGCACACGGCGGCCCGCACCATCGTCTCCCGGCTCGCCGAGTACACCGAAGATCTGCGGCTGCCACTCGACCTCGACATCGACCTGCGCCCGGAGGGCAAGGACGGCCCCGTGGTGCGCTCGCTCGACTCCTACCGCGCCTACTACGCCCGCTGGTCGCTCACGTGGGAGGCCCAGGCGCTGCTCCGGGCGCACGGGGTCGTGGGTGATGAGAGGCTCCTCCGCGACTTCGAGCACCTCGCCGATGAGACCCGCTATCCCTCCGCGATCCCCGAGCACGATGTCCGCGAGGTGCGACGCATCAAGGCGAGGGTGGAGTCCGAGAGGTTGCCTCAGGGCGCGGACCCGGCCAGGCACGTGAAGCTCGGTCGAGGCTCGCTCAGCGATGTCGAGTGGTGCGTGCAGCTCATCCAGTTGCGGCACGCTGCCGAGCATCCCCGCCTCCGCACGACCTCGACGCTGAAAGCGCTGAAGGCGGCCACGGATGCCGGGTTCCTCACGTCGGCGGACGCAGCCACCCTCCGCGCCGCGTGGATCTTCTGCTCACGGGTGCGATCGGCGATGACACTGTGGACGGTCCGCACCATCGACGTGCTCCCGGTCGACAGGCGACAGCTCGAGGGGGTGGCCCGGCTCATGGAATACCCTCCCGGGTCGGCGAGTCGACTCGAAGACGACTACCTCAGAGTGACCAGGCGGGCGCGCAAGGTGTTCGAGCGGCAGTTCTACGACGGTGACGCCAGGGCATGACGGCATCTGTCGGCACCTCGTCGACCCTGCGCCGGGATGTTTCTCCCCGGTAACGTTTCTGCGAACTCTAGAAACTTCGGCGGAGCCCCCGCGCCGTGATCTCTGTACCCCTCGGGCACCTCCCGCTCCCGGTGGATCCGCTGCGCAGAGGCCGACAGACCCGTGATTCCGTATGCGGTCCGGCCTGTTCCGCAGGTCGCCGTCCCCCGTCCGCGGAAGGGAGGACACCGAGCCGGCGAGCGTGTCCGTTGACCGGTCAGATCAGTCGATCACCGCGTCGGACGGGTTTGCGTTCGCTTCCAGGTTGTGGTGATACTCGAGTCACCCGAAGCACGAATCAGTTCCTCGACGGCGCGGAAAAACACCACCAGCCATCACGAGGACCACACCGTGTTCATCTTCCTGCTCCAGCTTCGGCACATGATCGAGGGTCACCCCGAGATCTACATGTTCGCCGTCTACTCCGGACTGATCTGGGCCCTCTGGGTGCTCAAGATCGTGCTGTCGAGCCGATACCGGCCGTTCACCGGCGAGTTCCACGGCACCACGAGTGTCGTGGTTCCCGTCGTCGACGAGCCGCTCGACCTGTTCCGCGACGTACTCGGTCGCATGGTGGAGCAGCGACCGGACGAGATCATCGTGGTGATCAACGGGGCCGAGAACGAGGCGCTGCAGGGTGTCTGCGAGGAGTTCGCTCCACTGGTGCGCTGGGTGCACACGCCCATCCCCGGCAAGCGCAACGCGGTGATGATCGGTACGGAGCTGTCGATCGGGGAGATCACCGTGCTGGTCGATTCCGACACCGTCTGGACCGACGACACGCTCTCCGAGCTCGTCAGGCCCTTCGCCGATGCCCAGGTGGGCGGCGTGACGACGCGCCAGCGCATTCTGGAGCCGGAGCGCAGCTGGATCACCCGGTGGGCCGATTGGCTCGAGAACTCGAGGGCGCTCTACTCGATGCCGGCGCAGAGCGTGCTCGGCCAGGTGGGCTGCCTCCCGGGGCGCACCATCGCCTTCCGGCGGTCGATCATGACGAGGGTGATGCACCGTTTCATGACGGAGCGCTTCATGGGCGTGTTCCTCGAGGTCAGCGACGACCGCACGCTCACCAACCTGACCCTCAAGGAGGGCTATCGCACGGTGTACCAGCACACCTCGCTGTGCTTCACCGACGCTCCGCTGCAGGTCAAGAAGCTGTTCAAGCAGCAGTTGCGCTGGGCGAGAGGCAGCCAGTACAACACCCTGCGGATGCTGCCGTGGATGCTCGGCCATGCGCCGTTGCTCGCCGTGTTCTTCGTCATGGACATCGTGCTGCCGTTCCTGCTGTTCGGCGTCGTCGCGGGGTGGATCTACCGGGCTCTCACCGGCCAGGGCTACAACTTCTACGAGGGCATCCTCGACGAGTACGGCGTGCAGAGCGGCGTCATCATGGTGCTCGCCCTCATGCTCGTGTCGTCGGTGCTGAGCATGGCCATCCGGCAGATCCGACACCTCTCCGAGAAACCGAGCGACTTCTTCAGGCTTCCCGTGTTCATCATCGTCTCGACGGTGTTCCTGATGCCGATCCGTCTGATCGGGTTCTTCAGGATGGGGCACGCGAGCGGATGGGGCACGAGGGCCGGCGCCTACGGCGGTGGCGCATCCCACGACGACATCGTGAACGGGTTGGCCGATGCGCCGGTGGTGGATGCCGCGGAGTCGCCGATCGACGTGCGGGACGCGTCATCCGTGCCGTCGTCCCCTGCTTCGTCGTCGGACCTGTCGCACTCCGGTCATGCCACGGCGGTCATCGAGGCCTCCCCGCGTCGGGCAGCACAGACCAGGTCGGCCGCACCTCAGCCGGCGCCGCGCAGACGACTCAACCCGAAAGCCGCATGGCCCTACGTCATCGGCTCCACCATCTTCGCTCTGGAGGCGATCGTCATTGTCAACTTCTGATAGGACCCCGTCCTGGTGGGCCGTCAGCACGGTCCGCGCACGTCTGACCGCCGTGGGCGGTTCGGTGATCGTGCTCGCCCTTCTCGCGACGAGCGTCTTCGTGTGGGCGTCACCGGCCAACCCGGTGAACCAGATCTCGTCGGCCCTCGGCGGATCGTCGGCGGCCGCCGCGGAGTCGGAGGCCGAGCAGCGCGCCATCGTGCTCGAGCGCAACCAGCTGCTGAGTGAGGTCGTCGAACTCACCGACAAGCTCGCCGACAGCAAGGTGTCGATGACGGCGACGAAGGCCGAGATGGCCGCGATCCAGCAGGAACTGTGGTCGACCGAAGGCAAGCTTGAGGCCGCCGTGAAGAACGGTGGATCGCCCAAGGGGCCCGTCACGCCGAAGCCGAAGCCCAAACCGAGGCCGACGACGACGACGGCATCGATCGAGGGCATCACCGCCCCGACCAAGGCCGAGATCGTCAACCCGGCGTCGCCCTACTTCGGCATGTACACCGAGCAGGCCCCGTTCAACTGGGCCGAGCTCGACAACACGTCGACCAAACTCGGCAGCACCCCCAACGTCGTCGGCTACTTCGGCGGGTGGGATGAGGACTTCCGAGCGAATGCGGTCACGCGGGCGTGGCAGCGCGACACTCTCCCGATCCTGACCTGGGAGAGTCGCCCCATCGCCGCGGCCAATGACGTGATCGAAGAGCCCGAGTACTCCCTTCCGCGTATCCTCGGCGACCCCGAGGCCGGGGTTCCCGGGGCATTCGACGAGTACCTCAAGAAGTATGCGCGTGACATCGTCGCCACGGGTCTGCCGCTCGGCATCCGTCTCAATCACGAGATGAACGGCACCTGGTACCCCTGGTCGGAAGACAACGGGTACGGCAAGCCCATCAACGGCAACCGCCCGGGCGACTATGCGAAGACCTGGCGCTACGTGCACGACATCTTCGAGGCTGAGGGTGCCAACGAGCTGGTCACCTGGATCTGGGCTCCGAACATCATCAACAGGCTGCCGGAGTCGCATCGGTCGAGTGCCTATCTCGACGGCCTGTACCCGGGCGACGAATACGTCGACTGGGTGGGGCTCTCGGCCTACCTCCGGCCGCCGTTCCGCGACGGCGTGACCTACGACTTCGACTACACCTTCGAGGCGAGCCTGGCCGAGTTGCGACGGATCACCGACAAGCCGATCCTGCTGGCCGAGATCGGCGCGACGGAGATCGGATCGCACAAGGCCGATTGGGTGACCAGCCTCTTCGAGAACCTCGCGGCGCCCGAGAACTCCGACATCGTCGGGTTCAGCTGGTTCAGTCTCGCCGTCACGTCGTACGTGCAGGGGGAGCGGGCCACCAACGACTGGCGGATCGACTCCCGAGCGGACTCGCTCGAGGCCTTCAGGGCGGGGCTCGCGCTGCCCAATGGTCGATTCAGGCTCGAGCCGAAGTAGGCGCAGCCAGCCCCAGCTGCCCGGTGTCCTTGCCGACGGGGTCTGCCGCGGCATCCGCACCCTCCCATTCCCGCCCCATCATTCCCGCCCCATCACGAGAGGCCATCCATGACAGACCACGACCACGCAGACCACGACCACGCAGACCACGACCACACGGATCACGACCACATGGTTCACGACCACAATGATCACGACCACGGCGGCACCGAGTACACCGGCGGGGAGCACACCACCGACCCCGTGGCCGAGGAGATGCTCGCCGACATCGAGCGTCGGGCCGAAGCGCCCCGCATCAGCGTGATCGGCACCGGGTATCTCGGGGCCACCCACGCCGCGGCGATGGCCGAGATGGGTTTCGAGGTGATCGGGGTCGATTCCGATCCGGCGAAGGCCCAGGCGCTGAGCGAGGGTCGTGTGCCGTTCTTCGAGCCCGGCCTTCCGGAACTCATCCGCACGCACGTCGCCAGCGGCAGGCTCCGTTTCACCACGGACCTCGCCGAGGCGACCGCGCTGTCCGACGTGCACTTCATCTGCGTCGGCACACCGCAGCAGCGGGGGAGCAACGCCGCCAACCTGAGCTTCGTCGAGGAAGCGACGAAGCAGGTGGCGCGCAGTATGACCCATGACGGGGTCATCGTGGGTAAGTCCACGGTGCCCGTGGGCACAGGAATGAGGTTGCGCGAGCTCATCGCGGCTGAGGTGCCGGGGGGCATCTGGGCCGAGCTCGTGTGGAATCCCGAATTCCTGCGGGAGGGCAAGGCGGTAGCCGACACCCTCAGGCCCGATCGCATCGTGGTCGGGGGGACCACGATGCGATCGGAGGCCGTGCTCCGCGAGGTGTACGCGACCCCGATCGAGGCGGGCACGCCGGTGATCGTGTGCGATCTGCCGACGGCCGAGCTCGTGAAGGTGAGCGCCAACGCGTTCCTCGCCACCAAGATCTCCTTCATCAACGCCATCGCGGAGGTGTGCGAGGCGGCGGGGGCGGATGTCACCGTGCTCGCCGACGCCCTCGGGCACGACGTGCGCATCGGCCGCCAGTTCCTCAACGCCGGCCTCGGGTTCGGTGGTGGATGCCTGCCCAAGGACATCCGCGCCCTCATGCACCGCTCGAGCGAGCTCGGCGCGACGAAGGCGGCCTCGCTGCTGCAGCAGGTCGACGAGATCAACATGGCGCAGCGTCAGCGTGTGATCGACATGGCGATCGAGGCGTGCGGCGGTTCTGTGCTCAACCGTCGCATCGGTGTGCTCGGCGCCGCGTTCAAGCCGCTCACCGATGATGTGCGCGACTCGCCCGCCCTGAACGTCGCGGCGGCCCTGCATCTCCGCGGCGCCCAAGTGGTCGTCTACGACCCCGAGGCCTCCGCGACAGCTCAGCGGATGTTCCCGACCCTCACCTACGCGGAGTCGGTCGCCGAAGCAGCGACGGGTTCCGACGCCCTGCTCGTCCTCACCGAGTGGGAGGAGTTCGCGGCAAGCGACCCCACGGCCCTCCTCCCGGTCGTCGCAAGCCCGGTCATCATCGATGCGCGCAACTGCCTCGACGCCACGGCCTGGCGGGCGGCGGGGTGGAGACTGACCGGTCTCGGGTCGGCTCCGGCCCCGGTCGACATCCGCTCGCGCCACGCGGCGTATCCGGCGGAGATCCTGGTCGGAAGCCGCTGACGCGGTCTGCACGTAAGAAGGGCCGCGACTCCACGAGTCGCGGCCTCTTCTCGTTCATGTCGTGGTCGATGCGCGCAACTGCTCCATGAGGAGACAGGTTCTCTAGGCCCACTACCGTGACAGCGCGATCTGAGGCGGGAGCAGATCGCTGCACCCGATCGGGTACAGCGGACGATCCAGCCGGTCGATCCTCCGCCAGCCAACCGGACTGCCCTCATCCAGAACCCGAAGATCGGCATCGAGCGGGAAGACCTGACACGCCTGACGACCCCACGAAGCCCCCCGATGTGTCAACGGGGGCTTCGTTGGATCATTCGGCGATCGCGCCGACGGCTCTGCCGCGCACGAGGCCGGACTAGACCCCGAAGTACAGCTCGTACTCGAACGGGTGCGGGCGCTGCGCGGCCGGGATGATCTCCTTCTCCCGCTTGTACGCGATCCAGTTCTCGATGAGGTCTGGGGTGAACACGTTGCCCGCCACGAGGAAGTCGTGGTCGGCCTCGAGCGCATCCAGAGCCTCGGCGAGTGAGCCGGGCACCTGGGGGATGCTCTTCGCCTCCTCCGGCGGGAGCTCGTAGAGATCCTTGTCGACCGGCTCGTGAGGCTCGATGCGATTCTTGATGCCGTCGATGCCGGCCATGAGCTGCGCGGCGAAGGCGAGATAGGGGTTGCCCGAGGCATCCGGCGCCCTGAACTCGATGCGCTTCGCCTTCGGGTTCGTGCCCGTGATCGGGATGCGGATCGACGCCGACCGGTTGCCGGCCGAATAGACGAGGTTCACGGGCGCCTCGAAGCCGGGGATGAGCCGGCGGTACGAGTTGAGCGTCGGGTTCGTGAAGGCGAGCACCGCGGGAGCGTGCTTGAGCAGACCGCCGATGTACCAGCGGGCGATGTCGCTCAGCCCGCCATAGCCGCTCTCGTCGTAGAACAGGGGAGTGCCGTCATTCCACAGCGACTGGTGGGTGTGCATGCCGGATCCGTTGTCCCCGAACAGCGGCTTCGGCATGAAGGTGGCCGTCTTGCCCCACTGCTCGGCCGTGTTCTTGACGATGTACTTGAATTTCAGGATGTCGTCGGCCGCATGCACCATCGTGTCGAACCTGTAGTTGATCTCGGCCTGACCTCCGGTGCCCACCTCGTGGTGGGCGCGCTCGAGGATGAGGCCCGCGTCGATGAGCTTGAGGCAGATGTCATCCCGCAGGTCCGCCTGCTTGTCGGTGGGGCTCACCGGGAAGTAGCCGCCCTTGTACGGGGTCTTGTTGCCGAGGTTGCCGCCCTCCTCGGTGCGACCGGTGTTCCAGGCTCCCTCGTCGGAGTCGACCGAGTAGAAGCTCGAGTTCTGCTTGGTCTCGTAGCGCACGTCGTCGAAGAGGTAGAACTCTGCTTCGGGGGCGAAGTAGGCGGTGTCGGCGATGCCGGTCGATGCGAGGTACTTCTCGGCCTTCTTCGCCACCTGGCGCGGGTCGCGGTGGTAGATCTCGCCGTTGCGGGGGTTGTAGATGTCGAACACCATGATGAGGGTCCGCTCGACTCTGAACGGGTCGACGTAGGCGGTGGTCACGTCGGGGATGAGTTGCATGTCGGACTCGTGGATGCTGGCGAATCCGCGGATCGACGATCCGTCGAAGAGCTGCCCCACCGAGAAGAAGTCCTCATCGACCGTCGAGGCCGGGATGTTGAAGTGCTGCTGCACGCCGGGGAGGTCGGTGAAACGGATGTCGAGGAACTTGACGTCGGTGTCCTTGATGAACTTGAGCACTTCTGAGGAATCGCTGAACATGTGGAGAACTCCCGGGAACTGGAACGGGTGAGTGCAGGCGCAATCACCCCTGAGGCTACGGGTAGGCGGTTACCCAGCGGTATCTGGATTGTTTCGCCGATGTTACGGCGGCGGCCTCGCCTACACTCGGGGAGTGCCCCCGACCTCGTCAGACGCCTCCGATTCCGGGGTCTCGGGCCCCTTCCCCGGCGAACGTCTCGGACTGCCCCGCGAGGGGCCGCGGTCGGTCGCGAGGTTCGGCCGCCGGCTGGCCGCCATCAGTGTCGACTGGGCGATCGCCTACGGATTGTCGTTCGTGTTCGCCCGCAACGGGGAGGGATCGGCGGATGCCACGGTCACCCTGGTGATCTTCGCCGCTTCGCAGGTCGTGTTCGTATGTCTGCTCTCCGGGAGCATCGGGCACCTCGTGCTCGGCATCCGGGTGGTGACGATGTCCGGACGGTGGGTCGGCATCCTGCGTCCGCTCCTCCGCACCCTGCTGCTGTGCCTGGTGATCCCGGCCTTCATCTGGGACGCAGATCAGCGCGGGCTCCACGATCGGCTTGCCGGCACCCTCCTCGTGCGGCGCTGAGGACGCGGCACCGCCAGCCGACGCCGACGTCCGCCGCCCACCGCCGTTAGCGCGGGCGACCCGCTCGGGCGCGCATCGGGTCGATACCCTTCGGGATCGGCAGGAGGCCGTTCTTGCCGAGCGAGGTGATGCGATTGCTCACGGCGTAGATCTCGGCCTTGTTGAGTGCCTTCTTGTACCGACTCAGTTCGCGGGGGATGCGATGGAGCTTGATCGCATCCGCGTCGGGGCCGACGTGCATGAGGTTGACCGGCACATTGGGCACCACGCGCACGAGCTTTCGGCGCTCGTCCTCGAGCATCCGCGTCGTGCGCGACTTCGGGCCCTCGCCGATGAGCACGACACCGCCGCGACCGACCGCACGGTAGACGGCATCCTGGGTCTTCGGGCTCACGACGACGGGCATCTCACTCGCGGTCCATCCCCGACGCAGCGAACTCTTCAGCACGGCACCGACGGCGCCGGGTTGACCCTCGATCTGGCCGTAGGCTGCACGCTCGGCGCGACGACCGAGCACGATCAGCACCGCGAGAACACCCGCGAGCACGCCGGAGACGATGTAGAGCACGAACCCGAACACGTTGCCGGGAGTGAGGAGGAAGGCGAGTCCGACGCCGATGGCCACCGGGATGACGAAGGCCAGCAGCATGTACCAGACGGCCCTGGAGTCGTAGCGCCGCGTCATCTGGAACACCTGGTACATCTGCTTGAAGCGGCCCGGCTCCTTGGGCTTCTTCGCTGGTTTCTCTTTCGCGGTGCGTGCCATGGCACTAAGGATACGTCGTCACGCCACGGTCGAAACCGGTGGTCCTCCCCAGCTTCGTGAGCAGCCCGACGATCCACCGATCGACCCGACGAGACCGTGCGGGTCGTGCGTCTCGGGCAGACTCCGAGCATGGAGATCATCGGGGGTCATCGGCTCGTCAGGAGGCTCGGCGGCGGGCGTCGAGCCGAGGTGTTCCTGGCTCATCCGGTCCGTCCGGATGCTTCGGGAGCCCGGCCTGCGGTCGCGGTGAAACGGTATCGACCGACGACCCCCCTCGAGAGCATCGACCGGGAGATCCAGGCGCTCGCCCGCGTCTGCTCACCGCAACCCGGCCCCGCGCACCTCCAGCGATTGGATGATCTCAGCCGGAGCGACGACGACCGCCCCGCTCTCATTCTGCGCAGGCTTGAGGGGCCCACTCTCGCCGAGGTGCTCGTCGAGCGGTCGGCACTGGAGCCGGGCGAGTTCGTCACCGTGGCGGCGCCGATCACCGAGGCGGTCGGCGCTCTGCACCGGGTGGGTGTCGCTCACGGTGGCCTCCGGCTGGGCGCCGTGCGGTTCGACGATCGGGGAGCCCCCGTACTGGTCGGGTTCGGCGGATCCGAGATCGTCGGGCCGCTCCCCGCCGGCCCAGACGCGTCGAGCCTCACGCCCGCCGAGGCGGAGCGCTGCGCGCCGGTGCTGCGTGATCTCGTCGATCTCATCGCGCTCGTGACCACCCTCGCCGCGGCGGTGACCCCCTCCCCGCAGCGCGATGCCCTCCTCGAGCATCTCGAGCACATCGCCCCGCGTGAATCGGCGCATCTGGTCTGCGCCGAGCTGGTCGACCTCGTCTTCGCCTTCGCGATGCCGTGCCCGGTGGATCTCGCCCCGGCGCCCGCCCACCACACCACCGCCTCGCCTTTCTCGACTCTGTCCTTCCCAGCAGGCGCCTCCCCAACACCGGCATTCTCGAGACCAGACTTCTCGAGACCCGATATCTCGAGACCCGATGTCCCGGCGTCACCCGCTCCGCGGGAGTCGCGGGTCCGTCGTGCTGCGGCGTCCGACGCATCCTGGTTCTCGTTGGGTGCGCCCTCCTGGCTGGACCCGGTGAGAGAGGGCGTCAGGCACGCCATGGTCGGCGCGCTGGGCCGGCTGAGGTCGGCGCTCGCTCCGGTCCGTAGGCCGGTCTGGATCGCGGCCGCCACCATCGGTGTCCTCCTCATCGTCGCCATCGTGGTCGTGCCCCCCAACGGCGGTGCCTCTGCCGACGGTGCATCGGCCGACGATGCGCCGCCCCACACGGGCGCTTCAGAGCCCGCCGATCCCCCGTCTGCTCCCGACATAGACGACGTCTCCGAGAAGTACATCGCCGCGGTGACCGGCGACGACCCGATGCTCGCCGCTGGGGCGCTTCTCGAGTGGCGTTCCCTGTGCTTCGAGGCCCTGTCGAGAGCCTGCCTCGACGAGGTCGATCAGAGAGGTTCGGCCGCGGCGGACGCCGATGGGTGGATCATCCGTCGGGCACAGGAGGAGAATCAGCCGATCGAGGTCGACGAGTTCGGACCACTCGTGCTCGGCGAGTCGATGGGGGACTCCGCGCTGGTGGTGAGCACCCTTGTGGCGCCGGCCTCAGCCGTGGGCTCCGATGAGCAGACTCTCGACGAGGAGGCCCCTGATGACGAGGCTCCCGACGACCAGGCCCCCGCCTACCGGACTGCCGCGAGCGCGGTCGGGGCGCCGGTCACGATCCTCCTCATGCGCACGGAAGGCCGGTGGGCGCTCCGTGACGTGATCGTCGGATGATCAGCACCGATCCGATCCCGTGGGCCGACGCTCACCGCTCGAGACTCGGACGCATTGAGGTCAGGAGACCGCTTGGGCGAAGTCCGACCGCGCTCCGGTGGCGGGTTCCGCCAGGTGTGACAGATGTTCAGGCAGGGCGCGTCCCTTGCTCGCCATGGATTGCGCCCATAGGCGGCCCGCCCGATAGCTCGACCTCACGAGGGGTCCGGCGAGCACGCCCAGGAAGCCGATCTCCTCCGCCTCCTCCTTGATCTCCATGAACTCCTCGGGGCGCACCCAGCGCGCGACCGGCAGGTGCCTGGGAGTCGGGCGCAGGTATTGCGTCACCGTGATGATGTCCGTTCCCGCATCGTGGAGGTCGTGCAGCGCCTGACTGATCTCGGCGCGTTCCTCACCCATGCCGAGAATCAGGTTCGACTTGGTGATGAGCCCGTCCTGGCGGGCGAGACTCAAGACGCCCAGAGAGCGCTCGTATGTGAACGCGGGTCGGATGCGCTTGAAGATGCGGGGGACGGTCTCGACGTTGTGCGCGAAGACCTCCGGCCGCGACGAGAAGACCTCGGCGAGCAGTGACGGGTCACCCGAGAAGTCGGTGGCGAGGATCTCGACGCCGGTCGTCGGGTTTCTCTCGTGGATCATCCGCACGGTCTCGGCGTGCAGCCAGGCGCCTTGATCCGGAAGATCGTCGCGCGCGACCCCGGTCACCGTGGCATAGCGCAGGCGCATCGCCGTCACCGACTCCGCGACCCTCCTGGGTTCGTCGGTGTCGTAGTCCGCGGGCTTGCCGGTGTCGATCTGGCAGAAGTCGCAGCGCCTGGTGCACTGGGAGCCGCCGATGAGGAAGGTGGCCTCCCGGTCTTCCCAGCACTCGAAGATGTTCGGGCATCCCGCCTCCTGGCAGACGGTGTGAAGCCCCTCGTCTGTCACGAGCTTGTGCAGGTCGCGATACTCGGGGCCCATCTTCGCGACGGTCTTGATCCACTCCGGCTTGCGTTCGATGGGTGTCTCGGCGTTGCGCACCTCGAGTCGCAGGAGCTTGCGCCCCTCGGGGGGATGGGTCATCAGAGGGCTCCTGCTGTCGCTGGGTCGGGGGTCATGGCTCGGGTGGGGGTGCTGGGGGGCGGTTCCGCGGAGGGTTGCAGCCAATCGGCCGATCGGAGTTGCGCCGAGAGCACAGGCACGACGTCGCCCGGCGTCACCACCCGGTCGAGTTCGCGGCTGATGCTCGTGACGCCGGCATCCGCGAGTCCGCATGCAACGATGGAGGCGTACGCGTCGAACCCGTTGGAGCAGTTGAGGGCGAAGCCGTGCATGGTCACGCCCTGGGCGACCCGAATGCCGATCGCGGCGATCTTGTCGCGGCCCCGCAGCCAGACGCCCGAGCGCCCGTCTACGCGGCGACCGTCGATTCCGAAGTCGTCGAGCACATCGATGAGCAGCCCCTCGAGCCTGCGCACGTACCCGACCACGTCGATCGGCTCGGCGAGGTGCAGGATCGGATACCCGACGAGCTGGCCGGGCCCGTGCCAGGTGATCTTGCCGCCGCGGTCGACGTCGATGACGGGGGTGCCGTCCGTCGGCCTCTCGTGGCGTTCCGTCCTCTTGCCCGCGGTGTAGACCGAGGGGTGCTCGAGGAGGAGGACTGTGTCCTGCGCCCGCCCGGCGACGACGTCAGCGTGAAGGGACCGCTGCAGCTGCCAGGCGTCGAGATACGGCACGGAGTTGGCGCTTAGCCCCGTGACGACGATGTCGACCACCGTCGAAGTCTACGTGGGCGATGCGGGTGGTAGGCGCGTCCTCGGCGCACGCGACCGACGACGGAGGCCCGCGCCCCTCGGGGTCGCGGGCCTCGACGATCCAGAGCCGGTCAGATGCCGAGGTCGGCGGCGAACTCCCCGGACTCGAGGTGGCTCTTCACCGCGACGAGGAACCGCGCGGCATCCGCTCCGTCGACGATGCGGTGGTCGTACGAGAGCGCCAGGTACACGGTCGACCGGATGGCGATCGCATCGACTCCGCCCTGGCTGACGACCATCGGCTTCTTCGTGACGATTCCGGTGCCGAGGATGGCGGACTGCGGCAGGAACACCACCGGAGTGTCGAACAGCGCTCCGCGCGAGCCTGTGTTCGTCAGGGTGAAGGTTCCCCCCGCCAACTCGTCGGGCTTGAGCTTGTTGTCCCGGGTGCGCGCGGCGAGATCGGCGATCTGCTGGGCCAGCTGGGCGAGAGTGAGGTCGGAGGCGTCCCGGATCACCGGGGTGAGCAGCCCACGCTCGGTGTCGACGGCGATCGAGAGGTTCTCATGACCCGGGTACACGATCGTGTCACCGTCCACCGTCGCGTTCACGACCGGGAAGGCCTTCAGCGCCCGCGAGGCGGCGAGGGCGAAGAACGGCAGGAACGAAAGCTTGACACCCGCCTTCTCGGCGAAGTCCGCCTTGACGGCGTCACGGTAGGCGGCGATCTTCGTGACATCCACCTCGACGACGGAGGTCAACTGTGCCGACGCTTGCATCGACGCCACAGCCCGCTCAGCGACGACCTTGCGGAGTCTGGACATGGGCACCGTCGTGCCGCGCAGAGGAGAGGTCTCGAGCACGGGGGTGCCGGTTTTCACTCCACCCGGAGCAGCGGGGGCTGCGCTCACAGCGGCGGCCTCGGTCGCGGCGGCGGCCTTCTCGCCTTCTGCGGTCTTCGCCGCCTCTGCCTTGGCTTCGTCGGCCTTCGTCTGCTCGGCCCTGCCGAGCACGTCTTCCTTGCGGATGCGCCCACCGACGCCGGTGCCGGTCACCGTCGAGAGGTCGACGCCATGATCGCCGGCGAGTTTGCGCACGAGGGGAGTGACGTAGCCGGCGTTGGAGTGCGACGCGGTCGTGGTCTCCGCCTGTGCCGATGCGGTGTCGGTGGGCGCCGGCTCGGTCTCCGGCTCCGCCGACGACGTCTCGACAGACGACGTCTCGACAGGCGACGTCTCGACAGGCGCGGCCACCGTGTCGGATGCCGTGGCCGACGCGACCGCGGGAGCGGCTACGACTGGCCCGTCGTCCTGCTGGGCCGCGTGCTGGGCCTCGGGCGACGCGGCGGGTGCCGGGTCGACGTCAGCAGCCGGAGCGGGCGCCTCGACGGAGTCGGACGAAGCCGCAGCCCGGCTCTCGTCGGGGGCCGGGGCATCGGTCGACGGCACCTCGGCGGGTTCGTCACCGGTCTCGCTTGCGTCGTTCGGCGCCACCTGAGGCGCGGGTTCAGCAGGTGCCGCCGGGGCGGGCTGCTCGGCGCTGGTGTGCTGCGCTTCCGTCTGCTCCGCTTCGGTCTGTTCGGGGCTGTCGTCGTGCGTGCCGGCACTTCCGGCGTCGGCCGCGTCCGCCTCGGCGGCGGTGTCGCTTGCGCCCGCATCGGACGCCTCAGCCTCGGACGCCCCTGTGTCGGACACCTCAGGGGCCGGGGTGGCGTCATCCGCTCCGTCGCTCGCTCCATCACCGATGCGCACGAGGGCGGTACCGACCTCGACCGTCTCATCCTCGGCCACGAGGATCTCTTCGACGACCCCGGCGACCGGGGAGGGGATCTCGGTGTCGACCTTGTCGGTCGACACCTCGAGGAGCGGCTCGTCGACCTCGACGCGGTCGCCGACGTTCTTGAGCCAGCGGGTGACCGTGCCCTCGGTGACACTCTCACCCAGTGCCGGGAGGTTGACGGATTCGCTCATCGGTGATGCTCCTTTGACGGTTGCTCTTCAGCTTAGTTCGGACGTGCGGCGGTCGGTCAGACCGCGTGGAGGGGCTTGCCGGCGAGGGCGAGGAAGGCCTCGCCCAGTGCCTCGTCCTGCGTGGGGTGGGCGTGCAGCAGCGGGGCGATGTCTTCGGGATAGGCCTCCCAGTTCACCGCGAGCTGAGCCTCGCCGATGAGCTCGCCGACACGGTCGCCGATCATGTGAACGCCGATGACCGGTCCGTCGTTCACTCGGATCACCTTGATGATCCCGGCCGTTCCGATGATGTGGCTCTTGCCGTTGCCCGCGAGGTTGTAGTCGTACGACGAGACGGCGTCGGCGCCGTACTGCTCCTTCGCCGCCGCCTCGCTGAGCCCGATGGAGGCGACCTCCGGATGCGAGTAGGTGACTTTCGGCACGTTCACGTCGGAGATGACCTGCGGGTTCAGCCCGGCGATCTCCTCGGCGACGAAGATGCCGTGCTGGAACCCGCGGTGGGCGAGCTGCAGACCGGGCACGATGTCTCCGACGGCGTACACCCCGGGAACACTGGTCGCGAGCCGCTCGTCGGTGATCACGAATCCGCGGTCGACAGTGACGCCGACCTCCTCGTAGCCGAGTCCGGCGGTCGACGGTCCGCGACCGACGGCCACCAGGAGAAGTTCCGCTTCGATGGTCTCGCCGTTTTCGAGAGTAACGACGACCCCGTTGTCATCCTGGGTCACGCTCTGGAAGCGAACGCCGAGGGAGAAGTCGATGCCGCGTTTGCGGAAGGCGCGCTCGAACTGCTTGCTGATCGCCTCGTCCTCATTGGGCACGAGGTGGGGGAGTGCTTCGATGATGGTCACGTCGGCGCCGAAGCTCTTCCAGACGCTCGAGAACTCGACCCCGATGACGCCTCCGCCGAGGACGGCGACCTTGCGCGGGATGAAGTCGAGTTCGAGCGCCTGCTCCGAGGTGATGACCCTGCCGCCGATCTCGAGCCCCGGGAGGGAGCGCGAATACGACCCCGACGCGAGCACGATGTTCGTGCCGGTGATCGTGTCGTCTCCGACCTGGATCGTGGTGGGGGAGGTGAGTCGGCCCTCGCCCTCGATGACCGTGATGCCGCGCTGCTTGATGAGCCCGGTGAGTCCCTTGAACTTGCTCGCGACGATCTCCTCGCGGTACGCGGTGACGGCGGAGATGTCGATGCCTTTGAACTCGACGTCCACGCCGTACTTCGACGACTCGCGCGCGACGTCGGCGACCTCGGCGGAATGCAGGAGGGCCTTCGTCGGGATGCACCCGACGTGCAGACAGGTGCCCCCGAGCTTGCCCTTCTCGATGAGTCCGACGGTCTTCCCCAACTGGGCTGCACGCAGCGCGGCCGCATAGCCCCCGCTGCCTGCACCGAGGATGACGACGTCGTAGTTCTGATCAGACACGGGCTCTCCTTGTGCGTCACGGATGCTGCGGGGAACCAGCGGCCCGAGGGTCGCATCGTCCGGCTGGGACGCCGTCCGGCGCCCCCGAAAACCCTACTACCCGGCGACTCGGCTACCGGTCGGCGAACACCCTGCACACCTCGAGCAGGGCGCGTACCGCGACGCCCGTCGACCCCGGCGTCGTGTAACCCCAGCCTGCGCCGGCGTTGTTCGCCGCACCCGCGATGTCGAGGTGGGCCCACGGGATGCGCGCCCCCTCCGTCCCATCGATCCGACCCACGAACTGTTCGAGGAAAACACCGGCGACCAGCATCCCACCGGCGGTGTTGCCGATCTTGACATTGGCGATGTCGGCGACATCCGAATCGAGCAGCGCTCTGAGTTCGCCGGGAAGGGGCATCGGCCAGAAGGTCTCCCCGACGGCGCCCGCTGCAGCCACGACCTGCGCGACGAGACCTTCGTCGCCCATGGTCGCGACGTACCTGGTGCCCATCGCCACTGCGGCGGCTCCGGTGAGGGTCGCGATGTCGATGATCGCGTCCGGATGCTCCTCGCTGGCCGCGACGAGACCGTCGGCGAGCACGAGTCGTCCTTCGGCGTCGGTGTTGAGCACCTCGACGGTGGTGCCGCCGCGGATGGTCAGTACGTCGTTGGGGCGGATGGCCGTGCCCGACGGCATGTTCTCGGCGAGGCACAGCCACGCCGTCATCCTCACCGGAACACCCAGTCGTGCCGCAGCGACGATGACGGCCAGCGCTGTCGCGGCACCGGTCATGTCGTACTTCATGCCGACCATCGAGGCCGGCGGCTTGAGCGACAGCCCACCGGTGTCGAAGGTGATGCCCTTCCCGACGAGGGCGAGATGGCTGGATGCCGCGGACGGCGAGTACGACATCTTCACCAGTCGCGGTCCTCTCGACGATCCCTGCCCGACGCCGAGGATGCCACCGTAGCCGCCGGCGACCAACGCGGCCTCGTCGAGGACGTCGACCTGGATACCGACTTCGCCGCCGAGTCGCACCGCCGCGTCGGCGAGGGTCTGCGGGTAGAGGTCGGAGGGGGGAGTGCTGACCAGGTCGCGGACGGTGTGCACCGCGGAGGCGGTGGCGGCCGCCGTCTCGACGAGCGCGTCGGCGCGTGCCGTGTCCGCGACGACGGTGACCTCGCGCGTCGTGCGCTTCTTCTCGTCGACCTTCGACCGGTAGTCGGTGAAGGTGTACGCCCCGATCGCCGCCCCCTCGAGAATCGCCAGCACGGCGTCGTCGGACTGCGCGGGGAGCGCGATCGTGATCGAGTCGACCCCCCGCAGTTGGCGGGCGGCCGTACCAGCCGCGTACCGCAGCGTGTCCGGCGTGACGGGCGACGACCCGAGGCCGACGAGGGCAAGTGAACGGGCACCTCCCAGGCCCGGCACTCGCCGCACCTCGTCACGGCCACCGCCGAAACCGATCGCGTCGACTGCGGCCTGTGCGCCGTCGATCTGGGTGCCGCCCTCGACTAGGCGCGGCCCCTCTGATGCGGCCGCGACCCCGATGACGAGTACCTCGGTGGAGGCGGGATCGAGGTGCGCGGGCGAGACGATGTGCAGCGTGGGAGCGGTCATCCGGCCATGCTATCCGCGGCGTCGGGCCGACTCAGACGGGCGGCGCTGTTCGCTGTGAGCGCTCACCCCCGGGCGTGATGAGAAGGGTCCGCCCGGGGGCCGCGGGTAGAATCGGAGCATGCTCGATCCCGCTGGACTCTACGACGTGACCCTCGACACCGCCGAGGTTCCGGAGGGTCTGCACCTCGTCGCGGGGCTCACGGGTTTCGCGGATGCCGGCTCCGCGGTCACCCAGTTCAGCAGCTATCTGCTCGACACCCTCGACACCAGAGTGGTCGCCTCGTTCGACACCGACGCCCTGTTGGACTACCGCGCCAGGCGGCCCACGATCTACTTCGATCAGGACCATCTCACCGGTTACGAGCCTGCCACGCTCGCGCTCTACCTGGCGACGGATGAGATCGGCCAGCAGTTCCTGCTTCTCACCGGCTTCGAGCCCGACTTCCAGTGGGAGCGCTTCACCGCCGCCGTCGTGCAACTGGTGGATCGCTACCGGGTCAAGACCACCACCTGGGTGCACGCCATCCCGATGCCGGTACCGCACACGCGGCCCATCGGTGTCACCGTCAGCGGCAACCGCTCCGAGCTGATCGACGCTCTGTCGGTGTGGAGACCCCATACCCAGGTGCCGTCGAACGCGCTCCATCTCGTGGAATACCGACTGCAGGAACTGGACCATGCGACCGCCGGGTTCGTGCTCCTGATTCCGCACTACCTCTCGGACACCGAGCATCCGGATGCCGCGGTCGCCGCCCTCGAGAGCATCGGAGCCGCCACGGGGCTCATCTTCCCTACCGATCGATTGCGTGAGGAGGGGCGGGAGTTCGTCGCCAAGATCGACGCGCAGGTCGGTGGCAACGCCGAGCTCGCGAAGCTCGTCGGAACCCTCGAGGAGCGCCACGACTCCTATATGGACGGCAACCCGATGAGGTCGCCGTTGACCGACGAGGACGGCGAGCTGCCCTCCGCCGACTCCATCGCTGCGGAGCTCGAGAACTTCCTCGCCCTCCGACGTGCGGGGGAGGGCGGCGACTCCGCGTCGTGACCTGCGACCGCGAGGCCGTTCAGCTTCGTTTCTCTCGCGCAGCACCCACGTCCTCGGGAATACCAGACCTCTATCCGCGGGTTGAGCACTTCGTGGTCGGGGATTCGTCACTCGAGTGACGGGGCCGCACCGCGGTGTGACACCGCGTTTTGTCAAGAGGGCCCGCACATCCGTGCAATAATCGAAGCCAAGACCCGTTCTCGTCCACGGGCGCCATTCGTTCCCGAATCGCCTCGGACTTGACATGGGTCTTAGTACTGCCCGAATCCGGCTCCACCCCTCCCGACGGGTGCCTCACCCGACGATCGACCGGAAGACGTCAGCAACGAAGGGAAAGGTATCCGAATGGCTACCAAGACACCGACAGCAGAGCCCGATACAGCGTCGGCGGGCACGACCTCCGCCTCCACGGCTCCCGCCTCCGCGAAGGCCGCACCGAAGAAGACCGCGACCCCTAAGGCTGCAACGACGAAGACCTCGAAAGTCACAAGCTCGAAGGCCACGTCGACGAAGGCCACGCCTGCGAAGGCCTCAGTGGCGAGAACGACACCTGCGAAGGCCACCTCAGGCACTACAGCAAAGACCGCCGCGAAGACCCCTGCGGCGAAGAAGTCACCCTCATTGAAGCCCACGACCGTCGGTGCCACGGCCGAACCGACCGGGGATCCCGACGAGATCGATCTCGACGCGGTCGACGTGGCCGATGCGAGCGACGAGGTCGACGTGGTCGTCGAGCCGGCCGCCGTCGTCGGCAAAGATGCCGCGAAGGACGATGCCGTGAAGGACGATTCGGACGACGAGTCGACCTCGGAGGAGAAGGACGCCGCGCCCGCTGAGCCCCTGCCCAGCGGAGCTCTCGTACTCTCACTCGTCGACGACGAAGACGAGGTGCCGGTCTACTCGTCGGCCATCACGGGTGCGACCGCCGACCCGGTCAAGGACTACCTCAAGCAGATCGGCAAGGTTGCGCTCCTCAACGCCGCCGAGGAGGTCGAACTCGCCATGCGCATCGAGGCTGGCCTCTTCGCCGAAGACAAGCTGTCGCATCTGAGTGCGACCGAGCATCGCACCACCGAGGGCCGCGAACTCGCCTGGGTCGCGCGCGACGGGCAGCGGGCGAAGAGCCACCTGCTCGGGGCCAACCTGCGTCTCGTGGTCTCCCTCGCCAAGCGCTACACGGGTCGGGGCATGCAGTTCCTCGACCTCATCCAGGAGGGCAACCTGGGACTCATCCGGGCCGTGGAGAAGTTCGACTACACCAAGGGCTTCAAGTTCTCGACGTACGCCACCTGGTGGATCCGGCAGGCGATCACCCGTGCGATGGCGGACCAGGCCCGCACCATCAGGATCCCGGTGCACATGGTCGAGGTGATCAACAAGCTCGCCAGGGTGCAGCGTCAGATGCTGCAGGATCTCGGGCGCGAGCCCACTCCCGAGGAGTTGAGCCGCGAACTCGACATGACCCCGGAGAAGGTCATCGAGGTGCAGAAGTACGGTCGCGAGCCGATCTCCCTGCACACCCCTCTCGGCGAGGACGGCGACAGCGAGTTCGGCGATCTGATCGAAGACACCGAGGCCGTCGTTCCAGCGGACGCCGTCGGGTTCACCATGCTGCAGAAGCAGCTGGAGTCCCTGCTCGATTCGCTGTCGGAGCGCGAGGCCGGGGTCATCCGGATGCGCTTCGGTCTCGGAGACGGCATGCCGAAGACCCTGGATCAGATCGGCGACACGTTCGGCGTGACGCGCGAGCGCATCCGGCAGATCGAGTCCAAGACGATGGCCAAGTTGCGTCATCCGTCGAGGTCGCAGTCGCTGCGCGACTATCTTGAGTAGGCCTCCGGGGCTGAGGTATGTCGGCCCGGTCGCGATCGGCAAGGTGCTGAGGTCTCTCGGACGCCTGCGCGGTGGCGGCTCGGCCTTCCCGGGGTACGCGACGCTCAGGCTCGCACCCTCGTTCCTGCAGGATGCGGCGGCCCAATTCCGGCACGGCGTGGTGTTCGTGCTCGGTTCGAACGGCAAGTCGACGACGACGCACATGCTGACCGAGGTGCTCAGGGCACACGGTGTCACGGTGTTCACGAATCCCTCGGGAGCAAACCTGCCGCAGGGCATCGCCTCGTCGCTTCTCGCCGAATCGAGCCTCACCGGTCGCATCGACGCCGACATCGCGGTGCTCGAGGTCGATGAGGCCTACGCCCTGGAGCTAGCCGCGATCCTGCACCCGACCACCGTGCTGGCGCTCAACACGCAGGTCGATCAGCTCTATCGGTTCTTCGAGACCGAACGCGTCGCCGACATGATGCTCGACACCCTCGCCACCGCGAGCGAGCACATCGTGTCGAACCGCGACGACCCCTACCTGAGCAAGATCGACAGGCGGTTCGAAGATGCCGCGCGGCAGGTCTATCCGGATCTCACCTACTTCGGGGTGTCGAGCGAGGTCATCGCCGGTTCGCCGCACGGGCTCGTGAACGCCAAGGACTATCGTGACGGCGACGACTCAGTGCGCGCCGCCAATGCCGAGGTCACCGCCATCGACCGGGCGGGCACGACGGTCACCGTCGACGGCGCCGACATCGATCTGGTGCTGCCGGCGAAGGGGCTGCACTACGCCATCGACGCCGCCGCCGCCCTGGCGACGGCCTCCGTCATCCTGGGGGACGGCTTCGACGGCGAGGCCTCCGCGCGAGCGTTCTCCGCGATGAAGCCCGCCTACGGACGGGGCGAGTTGCTCGCCTTCGGCGACGAGCAGGTCGAGTTCGTGATGTTCAAGAACGCCGCGAGTCTGCAATTGAACCTGGATGCGTTGCCCGAGCCGCCCGACCAGGTTCTGCTCGCCATCGACGAGGGCACCCCCGACATCTCCTGGATCTACGACATCGACTTCTCGGCCCTCGATCACGTCGATGTGATCACCGGTGCCAAGGCCTGGCAGATCGCCGTGTGCCTCGCCCACCAGGGCGTGCCCATCGGGACCGTCGAGCCTGACCTCGCTCGCGCCGTCGAGACGATGCGCGCGATGCCCGCGTCAGCCTCCGGTCCGAAGACCTGGATCGTCAACTACGAGCAGATGATGCTCGCCCGCAAGCACATCGGCTTCTCAGAGTTGGAGAACCAGAGATGACCACGGCCCGCATCGTCCAGCTGTATCCCGAAGAGCTCGGGGTCGCGGGCGACCGCGGCAACGTGCTCGCCTTATCCGCTCGGCTCGAGGCCGCGGGCATCCATCCCGATCTGGTCGAGCATCGGGTCGGCGACCTGCTCCCCGAGTCCGCCGACGTCGTCGTCATCGGCGGGGGTCCGCTCTCGGCGATGCGCACGATTCTCGACGATCTCCGTTCGCTCGAACCGGCCCTCCGCCGGTGGCTGGACGAGGGGGTGCCCGTCTTCGCATACGGTTCCGGAGCGGAGCTCCTGTCGACGAGGATCGACCTCCTCGACGGTTCGGCGATCGACGGCCTCGGGGTGCTCCCTTTCACCGCGCGGCGGGTGTCGAAGCGCACCGTCGGATACGCGGTGGTCGACAGCGATCTCGGCAGGCTCGTCGGCTTCGAGGACAACGCTTCCGACTGGTTGCTGGATGCCGGGGCCGCCCCCCTCGGTCACGTCGTGAGCGGCGACGGCAATGGCGACGGCCGAGAGGGAATGCGGGCGGGCGCCACCGTCGCGACTCAGCTCGGTGGTCCGGTGCTGCCGCTCAACCCGGCGCTCACCGCGGTCATCGTCGAGACGGTCGCCCGGCGTCTCGGGGTCGAGATCGCGACCTCCGCCACCGAAGGCATGCAGAGCACGGCCCGCCTCGACGACTATGCCGAACGCGCCCGCGAGGTCATGATCGGCAACGCCGAGCACGTCTTCTCGAGGATCTGAGCGAGTACGGGGATGCCCTCTCGCCCGGCGCCCACACCGGCTGATGGTCGTCGGCCGGCCAGCCGGCATCGCGCGAACATCGACACGGCCGCTCTCGCGCACAATCTAGCCCTCGTCGGGCACGGCACGGTGGTCGATCTCTCCGGGGACGCCTACGGCCACGGTGCCGAGACCGTGGCCGCCGTGGTGGCGTCGCTCCCCGATGACGGCAAGCCGGGTCTTCGCAGCCTGGGTGTGCGGTCGGCCCGCGAGCTCGCGGTGCTCGCCGAGCTCGGCATTCAGGCTGAGCTGCTCGACTCACCGCTGCTCGGCGCCCCGGACGACGACGAACTCTCCTCCCTCACCGAGCGCATCTACGGGGTCGGCACCGAGCCTGTGATGAGGGTCTCCGCCGATGTCGTCAATACGAAGATCGTCGCGACCGGCGACGGCGTGTCGTACGGCTACACCTGGAGGGCCTCCGAGCCGACCGCGATCGCACTCATCGCCCTCGGCTACGCCGACGGTGTGCTGCGGTCGGCCGGCAACACGGCGCGCGTGCTGCTCGGAGGGGGCATGAGGCGCCTCGTGGGCCGCGTCGCGATGGATGCCTGCGTCGTGGAGATCGGCCCGGCCGATCGGTTGCGGGATGTAGCGATCGGCGACCATGCGGTGCTCTTCGGTGAGCCCGGCGTCGCCGAGTCGGGACTCGGGCACTGGGCGTCGACTCTCGGCGTGCCACCCCTCTCGGTCACGAGCGGGGTCGGCGCCCGCGTACCGAGGATCCCCACGTGACCGCGACGGCGACGATCGACCTCGCGGCGTACCGCGCGAACCTCGCCCACGTGCGCGACAGGATACGTCCTGCCCGCCTGATGGCCGTCATCAAGGGCGACGCGTACGGCCACGGCCTCGACCGCATGGCCGCCGCTGCCGCGGAGGCGGGCGTCGACCTGCTCGGTGTGCTAGACAGCGCCACGGCCCTCGCCGTGCGGAAGGCGGGCATCGACGTTCAGCTCTTCGCCTGGCTGTTCGCCGCGGACGAGGACTTCACGCCATTGGTCGATCAGCGGATCGATGTCGGTATCTCGACCATGGTCGAACTGGAGAGGGTGGCTGCCGCGACGACGCGAGGGACCGCCGGCAGGGTGCACCTGAAGATCGACACCGGACTGCATCGCAACGGGGCCTCCGCCGAGGACTGGCCAGCATTCGTGCGCCGGGCGGTCGAGCTGGAGGAGTCCGGGCTGATCGTTCTCGAGGGCGTGTGGACGCACATCGGCGAGGCATCCGACGAGGACGACTCCGACGCCATCGCCCGATTCGGGCGGGCCGTCGAACAGGCGCGCGGGCTCGGCGCCGATCCGAGTGTCAGCCACCTGGCCGCGAGTGCCGCGGGACTCGCCCGAGCGGACGCCCGGTTCGACGTGGTCAGGGTCGGGGCCTTCACCTACGGCATCGCCCCGGGGTCGGGGATCGGACCCCGTGACCTCGGTCTCATCCCGGTCATGACCCTCACGGCGGAGGTCACGGTGGTGTCCGCGGGGCGAGGAGGCTCCATCGCCGTGGTCGACGCGGGCTACCTCGACGGGATACCGGCGGGAGCGGCCGGGCGGGTGCGGGCCGCTGTGCGAGGTGCGCGGCATCCGATCACCGCGGTGCGGCCGACGGCGACCGATCTACTGGTGGTCGGCGAGGTCGAGGTCGGAGACCGGGTGACCTTCTTCGGCGCCGGTACCGAGGGGGAGGAGACCCTGCAGGAATGGGCGGACGCGCTCGACACCATCGGCGAGGAGATCGTGGTGCGCATCCCACAGTCTGTGCCGCGCCACTATGTCGGCTGACGTCGATCCGGTAGACGAAGAGCCAGACGGGAAGAACCAGACGGCGGGACGGTCTCAGACGCGAGCGTCGTCTTCGAGCCGATCCGACTCGTCGTGCCACTCGAGGGCACTCGACGAGAGCTTCTCTTTGAATCGCGTGCCGTGGTGGGCGCAGAACAGCAGTTGGCCCGAGGCCATCGTGACGCGGATGTAGGCCTGGGCACCGCAGCTGTCGCAGCGGTCGTCGGCGGTGAGCTGGTGGCGGGGCTCGAGTTCGACAGTCGAACGCGGGGCGATCTGTGACATTCGGGTTCCTCCAGACTCGTGAAGCAGTACGTCTATCGAAACACACGACGGGCGGGCCACCGCGTCAATCGGGTCTCATTTCGCTCAGAGAGTAGACGGGGTGCGCACCTCGCAGGCGAGAGGGTGTCGATGAGCGGCGCACGCCTCACCGGTGATTAGTCTTGACTCCGCCGTCGAACGGATCGGGTCACCGGTGCGCGCGGTCATGCACGAGAGGACCACCGTGGCGAGCTCCGACTATTCGGCCAGACATCTGTCCGTGCTCGAGGGCCTCGAGGCGGTACGCAAGCGTCCGGGCATGTACATCGGATCCACCGATTCCCGTGGCCTGATGCACTGTCTCTGGGAGATCATCGACAACTCGGTCGACGAGGCCCTCGCCGGCCATGGGACGACCATCGAGGTGATCCTGCACCCCGATGGCAGCGTCGAAGTCCGCGACAGGGCGCGCGGCATCCCCGTCGACATCGAACCGAAGACCGGGCTCAGCGGTGTCGAAGTGGTCTTCACCAAGCTTCACGCCGGGGGCAAATTCGGAAGCGGGTCGTACGCGGCCTCCGGTGGCCTGCACGGGGTCGGCGCGTCGGTCGTCAACGCTCTCTCCGAGCGTCTCGATGTCGAGGTCGACCGCGACGGCAAGACCTGGGCGATGTCGTTCCACCGTGGTGAACCCGGCGACTTCGCCGACGCCGGCGGGGTGAAGACTCCGGATGCCGCGTTCCGTCCGTTCATCTCCGGCAGTGAACTGCGGGTGGTCGGCAAGGTCGCGAAAGGCGTGACCGGCAGTCGCATCCGCTACTGGGCGGATCGGCAGATCTTCACCAGGGGTTCCGAGTTCCAGACCGAGGAGCTGCTGGGGCGAGCGCGCCAGACCGCGTTCCTCGTTCCCGGGCTCGGCATCGACATCACCGACCAGCGCGGCGACGCGCCGATGAACGAGGCTTTCCGCTTCGACGGCGGCATCTCGGAGTTCGTCGATCACCTCGCCCACGACGCTCCCGTCACCGACACCTGGCGCCTGCAGGGGCACGACACGTTCACCGAGACGGTGCCCGTGCTGCAGGACTCCGGCGCGATGGTGGCGACGGAGCTCACCCGCGACTGCGACGTCGACATCGCGCTGAGATGGGGCACCGGCTACGACACGGTGTTCCGGAGCTTCGTGAACATCATCTCGACCCCGAAGGGCGGAACCCATCAGGCGGGGTTCGAGGCCGGGCTCATGAAGTTCCTGCGCGCTCAGATCGAACTCAACGCGCGCAGACTCAAGGTCGGTACCGACAAGCTCGAGAAAGACGACATCCTCGCCGGGCTGACCGCCGTGCTCACCGTGCGGCTGCCGGAACCGCAGTTCGAGGGTCAGACCAAGGAGGTGCTCGGCACCCCGGCGGTCAGGGCCATCGTCGCCTCCGTCGTGGCGAAGACCCTCGCCGAGAAGTTCGGGTCGCCGAAGCGCGACGACAAGGCGCAGACGGCCCTGGTGCTCGAGAAGGTCGTCGGCGAGATGAAGTCGCGCATCTCGGCACGCGCCCACAAGGAGACGCAGCGACGAAAGAACGCGCTCGAGACATCCACCCTCCCGGCGAAGCTGGTCGACTGCAGGAGTTCGGATGTCGCGAACAGCGAGCTCTTCATCGTGGAGGGCGACTCTGCGCTCGGCACCGCGAAGCTCGCCCGCGACAGCGAGTACCAGGCGCTGCTCCCCATCAGGGGCAAGATACTCAACGTGCAGAAGGCGTCGCTGCCCGACATGCTCTCGAACCTCGAGTGCGCCTCGATCATCCAGGTCATCGGGGCGGGTTCCGGGAGGAGCTTCGATCTCACGTCGGCCCGCTACGGCAAGGTGATCATCATGAGCGACGCCGACGTCGACGGCGCGCACATCCGGACCCTCCTGCTCACCCTGTTCTTCCGGTACATGCCGGAGATGATCAACGACGGCAGGGTCTACGCGGCGGTGCCCCCGCTCCATAGGGTGATCGTCATGAACCCGGGCTCGAAGCCCAACGAGACGATCTACACCTACTCCGAGAAGGAGCTGTCCGGAGTGCTCGCCGGGCTGAAACGGTCTGGAAAGCGGTATCAGGATCCGATCCAACGCTACAAGGGTCTCGGTGAGATGGATGCGGATCAACTCGCGACCACCACGATGGACCGACGTCATCGCACCCTCCGGCGGGTGAACGCACCGGACGCCGAGATGGCGGCCTCGGTCTTCGAACTGCTGATGGGCAACGACGTGGCCCCGCGCAAGGAGTTCATCATCGACGGGGCGGCGCTCATCCGCGACCGGATCGATGTCTGAGCGCGGGCCGGGGGCTGAGGCCGGCGCACGCGGACCCGCCCTGCCTCCTGCCGCCTTCGACATCACCCGCTACCGTCGCGCCGCCGAACTCGCCGACGAGCGGCCCCGGTTCGTGCCCCTGCTGTTCGTGGTGTTCCTGGTCGCTGCGGTGACGATCCTCGCCCTCCTGGTGGCGGCGGTCTCCGCGGGCTCCTCCCGATCCGCGCGCGGCTCCGCAGCTGTCGCCGACCCGGTCGCCCTGGTCGCTCTCGGCGTGGTCGGGCTCGGTGTGCTCCTCGCGCTGCTGGTGATCCTGCCCGCCCAGATCGCCGGCCGTCGCCGCCGTGCGCGCCGTCGAGAGGCCGACGTGTTCAGGATGGCCGCGGCATCCGGTCTCTCGGATCACCTGGCGTCGATCGGCTACGCGGCACCCACTCTCGTCACCGCCGAGTGGGTCACCTCTCCGGATTCGACCGCCGTCGTGCCCCTCGTTCACGATTCGGTCATCGCCTCACGGTGGTGGCGACCCTCGGCCGAGGACCGCAGGGTCTTCGTCGAACCGTATCTGCGGCGGGGCGAGACGCTCTCGTCTCTGCCCGCGCTGCCGCCGCTCGAGCGCTGAGCGAGCCGGCCCGCCGGTCGCTTTCGGATCCCCTTCAGCCTCAGCGCACCTGCCGCCCGATCGACCCGACCACTCCGTCGACGGGGGTTCCGGAACCGTCCCGCTTCGAGCCCGTCGGCGGCAGCACGCGGGCTGAGCCGTCTGCTCCGACCGCGAGGGCGGGCCCCTCGCCGACCCAGGCGGCCGCGAGGGCGTTCTCGCCTTTGAGGAACGCGTGGGCACGTACTCCTCCGGTCGCCCGCCCCTTGCCGGGGAACTCGCCGAACGCCGACACCTTCGCCCTCCCGATCTCGGTGCCGGGGAGCGTGCCCGCGGCCTGGGAGACCGTCACGACGACGGTCTCGTCGGTCACCGGCACGGCGCCGAACCAGATCGCGGTGACTCCGGCACCCAGGTTCATCCCCGCCATCCCGCCGGCCGCGACACCCTGCGGCCGCACGGCGGCGGCGGCGAAGTGCAGCAGCTGGGCGTCGGAGGCGACGAACACCAACTCGTCGGCGTCGCCGCCCTGGCCCACCCCGACGACCTCGTCGCCGGGCTTGAGGCTCAACAGCTCGAACTCCTGTCGATTCGGGTAGCCTCCCGCGATCACGCGTTTGACCACGCCCGACTTCGTGCCGAGAACCATCGGCCGGGGATCGTCGAGAGAGACGATGCCGATAACGCGCTCGCCGCGGCCGGAGAGGGCGATGTACTCCTCGATGCGCCGACCAGCGCCGAGACCGATCGAGTTGGCCGGCGCCACCGGCAGATCGATCGGACTGAACCTGATTAGCCTGCCGAGCGAGGTCACAGCACCGATCTCGCTGCGGCTGGTCGTGAGCACCTCGGCGCGGAGGGCGTCATGACGGCTGCGGCGTGCGGCCCGGGGCGGGGACTCGGTTCCAGGCTCGGGGAGGTCCACCCTGAGCACGCGCCCGGTGGTCGACAACAGCACGCGACACGGTACGTCGGCGTGCTCGAGCACCGGCGCGGTCTTGCGACCCGGGTTCTGCTGGGCGGCCGCCACCTCGGTGAGCAGCGTGCGGCGCGGGGTGCCGAACCTCTCCGCGACCTCGTCGAGCTCCGACGACACCAGGGCCCGGATGCTCGCGGGGTCGGCCAGCAGGGCGCGGAGTCCGTCGATCTCGGACCGCAGGGCGTCGCGCTCCGCCTCGAGTTCGATCCGCGAGAACCTCGTGAGCCTCCTCAGGCGCAGTTCCAGGATGTACTCCGCCTGCACCTGACTGAGATCGAAGACGTCGACGAGCCTCGCGCGGGCCTGCTCCCCGTCATCGCTGGTGCGGATCACCTGGATGACCTCGTCGATGTCGAGGATCGCGATGAGCAGACCCTCGATCAGATGCAGCCTCTCCTCGCGCCTGGCGAGCCTGAAACGACTGCGCCGGGTCACGACCGAGATGCGGTGGTCGAGGTACACCTGCAGGAGTTCGCGCAGGCCGAGGGTCTTGGGCCCGCCGTCGACGAGCGCGACGGCGTTGATGCTGAACTGGTCTTCGAGCGGAGTGTGTTTGTACAGCTGCTCGAGCACCGCCTCGGGGTTGAACCCGGTCTTGATGCCGATCACCAGGCGGAGCCCGTGCTTCCGATCGGTGAGATCGGTGACATCCGCGATGCCGCTCAACTTCTTCGATCCGACTCCGTCTTTGATCTTCTCGATGATCTTCTCGGCGCCGACCATGTACGGCAGCTCGGTGACGACGAGACCTGCCTTGCGCGCGGAGATGCTCTCGACGGCGACCTTCGCCCTCGTGCGGAAACTGCCGCGGCCGTTCTCGTACGCATCCCGCACTCCCGCCAGCCCGATGATGGTGCCGCCGGTCGGGAGGTCGGGCCCCGGCACGAACGACATGAGGTCGTCGAGTGTGGCCGCCGGGTGGTCGAGCAGGTGGCGGGCCGCGCCGACGACCTCGATCAGGTTGTGCGGCGCCATGTTCGTCGCCATGCCGACCGCGATGCCACTCGTGCCGTTGACCAGGAGGTTCGGGAAGGCCGCCGGGAGGACCTCGGGTTGGGTGAGTTGGTTGTCGTAGTTGGGTACGAAGTCGACGACGTCCTCGTCGAGATCGGTGGTCATCGCCGTCGCCGCGGCGGCGAGCCTGGTCTCGGTGTAGCGGGCTGCCGCCGGCCCGTCGTCGAGCGAGCCGAAGTTGCCGTGACCGTCGATGAGGGGCACCCGCAGGATGAACGACTGGGTCAGTCGGACCATCGCGTCGTAGATCGACGCGTCGCCGTGAGGATGCAGTTTGCCCATCACCTCGCCGACCACCCTGGCCGACTTGACGTGACCGCGATCCGGCCGCAGACCCATCTCGGTCATCTGATAGAGGATGCGACGCTGAACGGGCTTCAAGCCGTCGCGGGCGTCGGGGAGGGCCCGCGAGTAGATCACCGAGTACGCGTATTCGAGGAACGACCCCTGCATCTCGGTCGAGACGTCCACGTCCTCGATCCGTTCGCCGGGTTCGGAGCCGGGCGCGGTGTTCACGGGCGTAGTCATAGGATTGCGATCATGCTACCGGCCCCCGAAACGCGCCGGTTGCGCCTCGCCGACGTGCTCCCCAGCTGTCTCGCGGCTCTCACGGCGCGCTCCTCACCGGGGATGACGAACCGCCTCGCACTGCCTCCCGTCGATCACGCGGTGGTGCTCCTCGTCGATGGTCTCGGTACCCATGCGCTCATGGCGCGGGCCGGCCACGCGCGGTCCATCGCGCCCCTCGTCGGCACGGTGACGACCATCGACGCCGGCTTCCCGACGACGACCGCCTCGTCGCTCGCGACGCTGACCACCGGAGAGTCGCCCGGTCAGCACGGACTGGTCGGGTACTCGGTGCTCGACCCCGCCCACGATCGCGTGGTCAACCAGCTGTCGGGATGGGACGACCGCCTCGACCCCGCCACCTGGCAGCGAAGCAGGACGGTCTTCGAACGGGCAGCGGATGCCGGACTGGCGAGCGTCGTGGTGTCGTCGGAGCGCTACCGCCACTCGGGGTTCACGCGAGCCGTGCTGCGGGGGGCCGAGTACGGCGCGGGTGAGTCGATGGCCGATCGGGTCGACGTCGTGCGCGACATCCTGAGTTCCTGCACGCCGTCGCTGGTCTACCTCTATGTACCGGAACTGGATGTCGCCGCCCACGCCTCGGGCGTCGCATCGCCCGCATGGACGCACCGCCTCGAAGAGCTCGACTCCCTGGTGTCGCAGTTGTCGGCGAGCCTGGGTCGCCGCGACGGACTGATCCTGACCGCCGACCACGGGGTGCTCGATGTTCCCTCGTCGTCTCACGTGCTCTTCGACCACGACTCCGGACTCGTCGACGGCGTGAGACACGTCGCCGGCGAACCGCGCTGCCTTCAACTGCATCTCGAGCCCGACCTCTCGATCGATCGGCGCGAGGCGCTCGTGCACCGCTGGCGGTCGAGCGAGGGGTCGCGCGCCTGGGTGGCCACCCGCGACGAGGCAGTGGCATCGGGCTGGTTCGGACCCACCGTCGATGCTGAGGTGCTCCCGCGCATCGGCGATGTCATCGTCGCGGCGAGATCGCGCATCGCCTACTACGACTCTCGCTCGGCGAATCAGAAGGGGCGCACGATGATCGGGCAGCACGGCTCGCTGTCACCGGAGGAGACCTCGATCCCGCTGTTGCGCTACGGCGCCTTCGCCGCCTGAGTCCCGCCACAGGGTGCCGCGACCACTGCCACGTCTCCCGGCGGGTCGCACGAGGTGACGCGGGCCTGCTCAGGCCGGGTCGTCGTCGGACTTCGCGCCAAAGACGATCTCGTCCCAGCTCGGCATCGTCGCGCGGCCCTTGCGGCTCGCCCGCGCGGTGACGAAGGGCTGCGGAGCCGTCGGCGTCTGGTCGTGCCGCCCGTCGGAGCCGCGTTCGCCGGACCCGCGGTCGCCGAGGCCGTGACGTCCGCCGCCGTCCGACGAGCCATCACCCAGGTCGTCGTCGAAGGTGGCGAGGGGCACATCGACCAGCCGGACGCCGCCGGCTGAGGGATGACCGGCGCGCCTGTCATCCGCTGCACCGCGTTCCGCCTGCTCGGCGTCGCTCCACGCCGCGCTCTCACGCTCGCCCCGCCGTCGGCGGAGCGCCTCGAGGAGGTCGGCCGTGTGACTCGAGGCGACCTCGGCCACCGGTGCTCTGCTGATCGCCGCCTCGCTCGCCTCATGCGAGGTCTCACCGGTGCGCGAGAACGGTACTGCCTCCAGACGGGCCACGGAGCCGGAGTCCTGCGTGCGACCCATCACGTCGAAGGCGCCGCTGTCGAACCTGCTCGAGTCGGCCGACCTCTCATCGGCGACGACCGCGCGAAGCCGGGGGATGAGCCCGCCGGGCAGTTCACCCTGCTGTGAGAGAGTGCGCGCTTCGCTGTTGAGGGGAGCCAGGGCCGAGCGCTTCGGTTCGTACTGCCACCGTGCGTCGTGGTCGATCTCCGCCGCGACGAACGAGAGCTTGACGATCCATCCCGAGCCCGCCTCCTTCCAGCTCGCCCAGCGCTCACCGGTCGCCTCGAGGTCGGAGAGCCTGTCGCGGATGACCGCGCCGAACGTCGAACCGGAGCCCCCGTCGGAGTCGAGGGGGGTGTGCACGGCGACGTTGAGGGCCGACTCGACCATGTACTCGCGCTCGGCGAGCACCGGTCCCTCGAACTTGCGGATGTAGTCGAGCGGGGCACCCGTGACCGCGGCGACCTCGTCGGCCGACATCCCGGCGCGCACATGGGCCTGGATGTCGCGGGGCGCGACCTTCGGGGCGTCCTCGTCGACCGTGCTCGAGGTCCTGAGCGCGGCGTACAGCGCTTCGTCGATGGCCACCCTGTAGCGACCGCCGTCGCCGGAGGAGACGACGAGGGCGCCATCGTCGACGCCGATCACCTTCAGATCGGAGGAGCGACCATCGGACCCCCGCGTACGGGATCGGTCGTCTGAGTGGCCGGTGATGACGCTTCGGTCTTGCATGCGGATGCCTTCCAGGAGGTATCGATCAGGCCCTAGATTCTCACGTCCCGCCCCCTAATCACGGGAATAGACCGGGCGTGCCGCAAGTTGACGCCATGGCACCGGAGACCCCCTTCCGGAAGCCCCCCGAGACGGTTTGCTATTGCCCATCCGATGATGCAAACTATGCCCGCCTCTTCGAAACTCACACGCTGACAGGACTGATCCAGGTATGGCAACCGACTACGACGCCCCCCGCAAGACCGACGACGACTCCGACTCGATCGAGGCCCTGAAGGAGCGCGTTCCGGACAAGATGTCCGGTGTGGTGGATGTCGACGACGCCGACAATCCCGGTGGTTTCGAGCTTCCCGGCGCCGACCTCTCCGACCTCGACCTCGACGTCGTGGTGCTGCCTCCTCAGGCCGATGAGTTCACCTGCATCAACTGCTTCCTCGTGAAGCACCGTTCGCAGATCGATCACACCGAGAAGCTCGGCGCGATCTGCTCGGAGTGCGCGGCCTGACTCGAGCCGGCCTGACCCGAGCCGTTCAGGCAGGCGCCGCGCTCCGTGCGTCGGCGATCGCGGCGACGAGCTGCGCGGGGCGTCTGGTGGAGACCAGCCAGTACGGGGTCGGATCCGCGGGATCGACGACCGGGATCTTGACCACCGGGCCGATCCATCCCCGCAAGACCAGCCACGCCCGCGCATCCAGTCGCTGTCCACGCTCGAGCACGGCCTCCTGCTGCTCGAACGCGTCAGCCGCACCCGCGAACGCCACCGGGAGGTTCGCCCGCCCCGCCGCGATCCGGTGCTTCGAGACCGCGATCACCGGCGCCGTCGCCACCAGCGTCGCGACGATCGCCCCGTAGAGCACGAGCGCCACGATCACCCCGGCGGTCGTGTCGATGGGGAGGAACACCAGGAAGCTGGCCGGGATGACGAGCGCCGTCGACAGGAACACCCAGACCGCGGGCCACAGGCGTTCGCGGAACAGCACCTGACCGTCGGGGGTCTGGTCAGGGTCGGGCGAGTCGCGCATAGCCCTATTGCATCAGAAGAACTGCACTAGCCTCGAGCCGTGCCGCATCTCGTCGACGTCCTGATCGCCTCGGTGACCGGTGATCCGCCGTCTGTGCCCTCCTACGCCCACCCCGGTGACGCGGGAGCAGACCTCACCTCCGCCGAGCTGGTCACGCTGGCGCCCGGCGAGCGAGCAACCGTCGGCACCGGGGTGTCGATAGCCCTGCCGAACGGTTTCGTCGCTTTCGTGGTTCCGAGGAGCGGTCTCGCGTCGAGGCACGGCCTGACCGTCGTCAACTCACCCGGCACGGTCGATGCCGGGTACCGTGGGGAGATCAGGGTCACCCTGCTCAACACCGATGCGACGACGGGCTACACCGTGCAGGTCGGCGACCGGATCGCGCAGCTCGTCGTGATGCCGGTGTCGGTGGCACGCTTCATCCCGGTCTCCACCCTCCCCGGCAGTCAGCGAGGCGCCGCGGGGTTCGGATCGACCGGGTATCGACAGGAAACAGGAGAACAGCCGTGAGCGATATCACCGCGATCGAGGAGTCGGGACCGGATGACGCCGCCGACGACGCCAAGTCGGCACCGGCCGATCGGGCCACCGAGGGGCCGTTCGACGAGTCGGAGGCGAACGCCGTGCGACCGTACGTCGACCTCGGCGGTGTGAAGATCCTGCCGCGGGACGGCCTGCACCTCAGACTCGAGGTCGAGGAGGGCAGCAAACGGGTGGTCGCGGTAGCGCTCGACTACGCCGGGTCCACCCTCCAGATCCAGCCCTTCGCGGCACCCCGGTCCACAGGTCTGTGGAACGAGATCCGGGCGCAGATCGCCGATCAGATCCTGAAGCAGGGCGGAACGACGGCACCGAAGGCAGGTCCGTTCGGCCCCGAACTCCTCGCCGAGATCCCGACGGTGGCGACCGGAGGCGACGGCACCTCGCGTCTCGCCCGGTTCGTCGGCGTCGACGGCCCTCGGTGGTTCCTGCGCGGCGTGATCGCGGGGGAGGGGGCCGTGGATGCCGCGGCAGCCGCCAAGATCGAGGAACTGTTCCGCAGCGTGGTGGTGGTACGGGGCCAGGCGCCCATGCCCCCACGGGATCTCATCCCCCTCCACATGCCGAACACCGCGGGCACCGCGGGCTCGGCCGCGGGACCTGCGTGACCGGCACAGGCGGGCAGCCCGATCCGGAGAGGCCGACCGGCGAGCCGGGATTCCGCGAGCTGTTCGGTGAGGCGGTGCGCGGCGCGGGCATCGCCAAGGTCGAACCCGGCCAGATCCCCACCGCGTCGTCACTGCTGGCGGCGGTCGGCGGCGTCCGCGGGCTCGTCGAGGCGATCCTGCCCGGGCTGGGCTTCCTCGTGCTCTACACGACGACCCGCGACCTGCTGCTCTCCGTGGTCATCCCGATCGTCATCGCTCTCGGCTTCGTGGTCGCGAGGCTCATCGCGCGGACGTCGTTGACCGGTGCCCTCGCCGGTGTGGTGGGCGTCGTGGTCTCGGCGGCGCTCGCGCTGTTCACCGGACGCCCGGAAGACAACTTCATCCCCGGAATCGTCATCAACAGCGTCTGGCTGGTGGCTCTCCTCATCAGTCTCGCTGTGCGCTACCCGCTCATCGGGGTGGTCGTGGGGGTGCTCGCGAACGACGGTCTCGAGTGGAGGAGGGATGCCGCGAAGCGCCGTGTTCTGACCCTCGCGACGCTGCTCTGGGTGGGGCTGTTCGGCATCAGGCTCGCGGTGGAGCTGCCGCTCTACTTCGCGAGGGAGACCGAGCTCCTCGCCGGGGCCAAGCTGGTGCTCGGCGTGCCGTTCTACGCCGGGGTGCTCTGGGTGACCTGGCTTCTCGTGCGCACCGTCTACGGGCGCCCGGCGTCGGAGGGTGCATCCGAGGGCGGCGATGCGCCCCGGGGCGCTCCCCGGGTGCGATAAAGTATCTTGACATCAAGATAAATCCGGTGGGACCAGGCGCAGGCCTCCCGTCGGATGCCTCCCAGATCTAGGCTGGCCTCAGCGGCGACCGGGTCCATCACAGAGGCCGACGAGCAAGGGAGACGACGCCATGTCTGCAGTGAACAGCTTCGATTCGAAGAGCACCCTGACGGTCGGCTCCACCGACTACGAGATCTTCCGAGTCGGATCGGTACCCGGCGCGGAGAAGCTGCCGTTCAGCCTCAAGGTGCTGCTCGAGAATCTGCTCCGCACCGAGGACGGCGCGAATGTCACGAGGCAGCAGATCGAGGCCCTCGGCGGATGGGTGCCGGAGGCGGAACCCGACACCGAGATCCAGTTCACCCCGGCCAGAGTCGTCATGCAGGACTTCACGGGAGTTCCCTGCATCGTCGACCTCGCGACGATGCGCGAGGCGGTCGAAGGGCTCGGTGGAGATCCCACCAGGATCAACCCGTTGGCCCCCGCCGAATTGGTCATCGACCACTCGGTCATCGCCGATCTGTTCGGCAGTGAGAACGCGCTCGAGCGCAACGTCGAGATCGAGTACCAGCGCAACGGCGAGCGGTACCAGTTCCTGCGCTGGGGTCAGACCGCGTTCGACGACTTCAAGGTGGTTCCCCCCGGGACCGGCATCGTGCACCAGGTCAACATCGAGTATCTCGCGAGGGTCACGTACACGCGGGAGGTCCCCTCGGCCGGCCCAGGGCAGTCGACCGGGGTGCTGCGTGCGTACCCGGACACCTGTGTCGGCACCGACTCGCACACCACGATGGTCAACGGGCTCGGAGTGCTCGGCTGGGGGGTGGGCGGTATCGAGGCCGAGGCGGCGATGCTCGGCCAGCCCGTATCGATGCTCATCCCGAAGGTCGTCGGGTTCAAGCTCTCCGGAGTCATCCCGACCGGCGTGACCGCCACGGATGTCGTGCTCACCATCACCCAGATGCTGCGACGCCACGGGGTGGTCGGCAAGTTCGTGGAGTTCTACGGGGCCGGCGTCGCCGAAGTGCCTCTGGCGAACCGCGCGACCATCGGCAACATGAGCCCGGAGTTCGGGTCGACCGCCGCCATGTTCCCGATCGACGACGTCACCCTCGACTACCTCCGGCTCACCGGCCGGAGCGAGGAGCAGGTCGCCCTGGTCGAGGCCTACTCCAAAGCACAGACGCTCTGGCACGATCCGACCATCGAGCCGACATTCAGCGAATACATCGAACTCGACCTCTCGACGGTCGTGCCGTCGATCGCCGGTCCGAAGCGCCCGCAGGACAGGGTCGAGCTGAGCCGCGCGAAGCACCAGTTCGAGGAGGACCTGAATGCGTACGCCTCGGTGGACCACTCCCGGGTGGATGCTGCGGTGGAGGGAACTTTCCCGGCCTCCGACCCGATCGGGCTCACGGCGGAGGACGAGGAGAGCGCACACCAGCCGGCGCCTCATCACTCGAGCCACGCGCCATCCACGGCCTCGAGTCCCACCAGGGTCACCCTCGACGACGGATCGGACTTCACCCTCGATCACGGAGCCGTGGCGATCGCGGCGATCACTTCGTGCACGAACACCTCGAACCCCTCCGTGATGCTGGCGGCGGGGCTGCTCGCCCGCAACGCGAGCTTGAAGGGACTCACCGCCAAGCCGTGGGTCAAGACCACGCTCGCCCCGGGGTCGAAGGTCGTCACCGACTACTACGCCAAGGCGGGTCTGACGAGCTATCTCGAAGATCTCGGGTTCTACACCGTGGGCTACGGATGCACGACCTGCATCGGCAACTCCGGTCCGCTGCTCGATGAGATCTCCGCGGCGGTGAACGAGAACGACCTCGCTGTCACTGCGGTGCTGTCGGGCAACCGCAACTTCGAAGGGCGCATCAACCCCGACGTGAAGATGAACTACCTCGCGAGCCCCCCGCTCGTGATCGCCTACGCCCTGGCGGGGTCGATGAACTTCGACTTCGAGACCGACTCCCTCGGGACCGACTCCGACGGACACGACGTCTTCCTGCGGGACATCTGGCCGGATGCCGCGGAGGTGCAGTCGACCATCGACTCGTCGATCGACACCGAGATGTTCACCCACGAGTATGCCGGGGTCTTCGACGGGGACGAGAGGTGGCGGTCGCTGCCGACGCCGACCGGGGCGACCTTCGAGTGGGATTCCCAGTCGACCTACGTGCGCAAACCGCCGTACTTCGACGGCATGACCATGGAGATCACCCCGGTGTCGGACATCACCGGCGCCCGGGTGCTCGCGAAGCTCGGCGACTCGGTGACGACCGACCACATCAGTCCAGCCGGCTCGATCAAGGGGGACAGCCCAGCGGGGCGGTACCTCGACGAGCACGGCGTCGACCGGGGGGACTACAACTCCTACGGCTCCAGACGCGGCAACCACGAGGTGATGATCCGCGGAACCTTCGCGAACATCCGCCTGCGCAATCAGCTGCTCGACGGGGTCGAGGGCGGGTACACCCGCGACTTCACGATCGACGGCGGTCCGCAGTCGTTCATCTACGACGCCGCGCAGAACTACCAGGCGGCATCCGTTCCGCTCGTGATCCTGGGGGGCAAGGAGTACGGGTCCGGATCGAGCCGCGACTGGGCGGCGAAGGGCACCTCGCTGCTCGGTGTGAAAGCCGTGATCACCGAGAGCTTCGAGCGCATCCATCGGTCCAACCTGATCGGCATGGGGGTGCTGCCCCTCCAGTTCCCGGCGGGGGAGACCTGGGAGTCACTCGGGCTCGACGGCACGGAATCGATCACGATCACCGGCGTCGAAGCGCTCAACGAGGGAGTTACCCCGAGAACCCTGCACGTCGTCGCCAGGCCGACGGCGGACTCTCCCTCCGGCGCACAGCCCATCGAGTTCGACGCGGTATTGAGGATCGACACCCCCGGTGAGGCGGACTACTACCGCAACGGCGGCATCCTCCAGTACGTGCTTCGCAGTCTCGTCTGAAACCCCTCGTCTAGAGTCGGATGATGGGCCTTCTCGAGTCGATCCGCGGACCCCGCGACCTCGACAGACTTTCCACGGGGCAGTTCGTCGCCCTCGCCTCCGAGATCCGGAGCTTCCTCGTGCGCGAGGTCTCCAAGACGGGCGGACACCTCGGCCCGAACCTCGGGGTGGTGGAGTTGACGATCGCGATCCATCGGGTCTTCGACTCGCCGAAGGATGCGATCGTCTTCGACACCGGCCACCAGAGCTACGTGCACAAGCTGTTGACGGGCAGGCAGGACTTCAGCAGGTTGCGGATGAAGGACGGCCTCGCCGGCTACCCTCAGCGGTCGGAGTCTCCGCACGACATCGTGGAGAGTTCGCACGCCTCGAGTTCGCTGTCATGGGCTGACGGGATCTCCCGCGCCTTCGACATGACCGGCCAGAAGGATCGGCACGTGGTCGCCGTCGTCGGTGACGGCGCGCTCACCGGGGGTATGACCTGGGAGGCGCTCAACAACATCAGCGACGACAACCGTCGCAACCTCGTCATCGTGGTCAACGACAACGGACGCTCCTATGCTCCGACGATCGGCGGCATGGCGCGGTACCTCAACGAGGTGAGGACCAAGCGCACCTACCGCTCGCTGCACGTCACCAGTCGGCGCATCTTCGATGGGCTCGGGGGCCCGGCCCGGGCGCTGTATCGGGGCGTGCGCGGCGGGCTCCACGGGTTCCTCTCCCGGTTCACCAACAACGAGGCCCTGTACTCGAATCTCGACATCAAGTACATCGG
>JBEANR010000143.1:0-2603 GCA_041165365.1 Actinomycetota bacterium
TGGTTCAGCGACGTCATGAGTTGCACGGTGCGCGCCAGGCCGAGCTGGGCGATCGCCGGTTCCATGGAGTGCAGCACGCCGGGCACCCCGGCCGCCCACTCCTTGGGATGGGTGACCTCGATCTGCGAATCGTCGACGTCCTGGACTGGAGGCTTCTGGCTCATGCGACACCGACTTCTTCGAGAGTGACCGGCTGCGTCGTCGCAGGCCGGGTGGTGCTGGCGTTCGCGGTGCTGGCGTTGCTGTTCGTGCTCGCGCTGTTCGTGCTCGCGCTGGTGTCGCCGGGGATGTCGCGGGCCAGTGCCTCGGCGATGCGCTCCGCACCGGCGTAGACGACCATCGAGTCACCCCTGAGAAAGCCCACGAGGGTCATGCCTAGCTCGTCCGCCAGGTCGGCGGCGAGTGAGGATGGCGCTGAGACCGCGGTCATCATCGGGATCCCCGCCATCGACGCCTTCTGCGCGAGTTCGAAACTGGCGCGGCCCGACACCATGAGCACGGTGCCGCGCAACGGGAGCCGCTCGTTCATCACGGCCCATCCGACGACCTTGTCGACGGCGTTGTGGCGCCCGACGTCTTCGCGCAGCACCAGTAGTTCGCCTGTCTCTCCGTCGAAGAGCGCCGCAGCGTGGAGTCCGCCGGTCTTGTCGAACACCTCCTGCCCCGCGCGGAGGCGATCGGGAAGGGTGACGAGCATCGCGGCATCGACGGTGGCCGCGTCATCCCGCAGCGAATACGTCGACGAGGTGCGCACCGCGTCGATGCTCGCCTTGCCGCAGAGCCCGCACGAACTCGTCGTGTAGAAGGCCCTGGCGAGATCGGGGTCGGGCGGAGCGACGCCCGGTGCGAGCGTGACGTCGAGCACGTTGTAGGTGTTGAGGCCCTCGTCGGTGGCTCCGGCGCAGTAGCGCGCGGCCCCGAACTCGTCACCCCGCGAGATCACACCCTCGGAGACGAGGAACCCGGCCGCGAGCTCGACATCGTGGCCGGGGGAGCGCATCGTGATGGCGAGTGACCGGCCGCCCACCCTGATCTCGAGCGGCTCTTCGACGGCGAGGACGTCCTCGCGGATGTCGCGGCTCTCGCCGACCGTGATGCGGGTGACTCGGCGCCTGGCTGTGATCCGTCCCATGCCCCATGCCTATCACCGCGGCCTGGCAGCGGCAACGGGCTGGCGCGCGCCGTGTCTGGCCCGAGAACGAAGGAGAAAAGTGACCGCTGCGGCGCAGGTCTGCGGATCCGGGCATCTCGCGGGCGGAATGTCCTTCGTTTTCGGGCACACACGGACGGATGCCGCGAGCCGCCGCCTGCCGTCACGCCCGAGCGTGGCCCGCCACGCGACATCCGCTGCCTGGCCGGAAAACGAAGGAGAAACGCGACATCCGCTGCCTCGCCGGAAAACGAAGGAGAAACGCGACATCCGCTGCCTGGCCGGAAAACGAAGGAGAAACGCCACGACCGGACCCCGTCTCCGCAGACAACGGCACCACGGAGGCGGGGGCTCCTTCGTTTTCAGGAGATGGCGGGACTAGGCGGTGGCGGCGACCGGCGCGTTCTCTGCGGCGAGCAGCTCACGCACGCGCGGGATGACCTGGGTGCCGTACAGCTCGATCGAGTGCATGAGCTTCTCGTGCGAGAGCGGCCCGGCGCTGTACTTCAGGTCGAAACGATCGATGCCGAGCACGGATGCCGTGTTCGCGATTTTGCGGGCGACGGTCTCCGGCGAGCCGACGTACAGCGAACCGTGGTCCGCCTCGCTCTCGAACTCGTCGCGCCCCATGGGCGGCCAGCCGCGGCTCGCTCCGATGCGGTCGCGCATCACCTTGTAGTCGGGGAACAGCTGCTCGCGCGCCTGCTCGTCGGTATCGGCGATGAAGCCGGGCGAGTGAAGACCGATCGGCAGCATCGGCTTCTCCAGCTGGGTGAGCGCGCGATGGTAGAGGTCGACGTAGGGGGCGAAGCGTGCGGGGTCGCCTCCGATGATGGCGAGCATCAGCGGCATCCCGTAGCTCGCGGCCCTCACGACGGACTGCGGGCTTCCGCCGACGCCGATCCAGGTCTTGAGCCGGCCCGAACCGGTCGTCGGGAACACGAGCTGGTTCGTCAACGGCGGACGGATGCTGCCCTCCCACGTCACCGGACCCTCGTCGAGCAACGCGGAGAACAGGTCGAGCTTCTGCTCGAACAGCTCCTCGTACTGCTCGAGCGGGAACCCGAACAGAGGGAACGACTCGGTGAACGAACCTCGTCCGAGGATGACCTCGGCGCGACCGTTCGAGGCGGCGTCGAGCGTGGCGAACCGCTGGAACACCCGGATCGGGTCATCCGAACTGAGCACGGTCACCGCAGAACCCAGCCTGATGCGGTTGGTCTGGCCGGCGATCACGGCGAGCACGACCTCCGGAGCCGACACCGCGAAATCGCTGCGGTGATGCTCGCCGACCCCGAAGAAGTCGATGCCGACCTGGTCGGCGAGCACCGCCTCGGCGATCACGTTACGGATGACCTGCGGGTAGTCGACATCCGCTCCTGCGTCTGTGGCGGTGACATCGCCGAAGGTGTCGAGTCCGAGTTCGAGCTGCTTGGCCATGCTGTGTCTCCCG
>JBEANR010000144.1:0-6169 GCA_041165365.1 Actinomycetota bacterium
TCAGGGTCACGTTGCGGCGAAGCGACGGCACGTAGTACGTCTTCTTCTGCACGTTCGGGTCGAAACGACGCTTGGTGCGTCGGTGCGAGTGCGAGATGTTGTGACCGAAGCCGGGAACGGCTCCTGTCACCTGGCACACTGCGGTCATGGTTGTCCTCCATCTACCGTGGAGAGACGTTCTCTCCACCCAAGATCTCTTGTCGGCACACACCATCCCCCGAGAATCGCGTGGGGAATGTGGGTACAGGTCGCGGGGAGATTCCGCGCAACCCTCCGAGAGTACTAGCGGTCCGCGGATGCCGCAACCGACGTGATGCGGCGGTCGCGCCGTCAAGGGTGCGGCGGCGGCATCCGTTCCGCGCCGGCGGCAGCAGAGCACACCTCGCACAGCCCGAACACGTCGACCACGTGGCTCGCCTGCGTGAACCCGTTCTCCGCCGCGACGCGATGCGCCCACGACTCGACCTCGTGGGCCTCGATCTCGACGGTGCGACCGCAGTTGCGGCAGATCAGGTGGTGGTGGTGCTGCCCCGGGGTGCAGGCGCGGTACAGGTTCTCTCCCTGATCGGACTGCAAGGAGTCTGCCTCGCCCTCCACGGCGAGATCGGCGAGCGCGCGGTAGACGGTGGCGAGACCGATGGATGACCCCGACCCCCGCAGCGCGGAGTGCAGAGCCTGCGCACTCACGAAACCGCCGTCACCCCCGAGGGCGGTGCGCACGGCTTCGCGCTGCCAGGTGTTGCGTTTCATACGAGTCTCACGCTACCGGCACTACGCCCGCGGACCGCCGCCACGATGCGGCAGACGACGTAGATCGCGAACGAGATGGTCGTCACGAACGGGCTGATGGGCAGGGCTCCGGCCAGCGACAGCAGGGTGCCGCCCACGATCGACACCACGGCGAACACGACGCTCAGCGCCGGGATCGAGATAGGCCCGGAGGCGACCCGCATCGCCGCCGCCGCCGGGGTGACGAGCAGCGAGAGCACCAGCAGCGCGCCGACCACCTGGATCGCCACGGCCACCGCGAGCCCCAGCAGCACCATGAAGGTCACAGAGAGCAGGCCGACGGGCAGTCCGCGGGCTCGTGCGACCTCCGCGTCGACGCTCGCGAAGCTCAGCGGGCGCCACATCACGCCGAGCCCGACGATGACGACGATCGAGATGAGCACGAGCAGCCAGAGCTGATCGTTGTCGACCGACACGATCTGCCCCGTGAGCAACCCGAACTTGTTCGCGCTTCTGCCGGGGTAGAGCGCCAGGAACAGTATGCCGATTCCGAGCCCGAAGGGCATGAGCACAGCGATGATCGAGTTGCGGTCGCGAGCGCGAACGCCGAGCAGACCGATGAGCACCGCGGCGATCAGCGATCCGAGTGCCGCGCCGAACACCACGTTCAAGCCGAAGAAGAGGGCGACGGATGCTCCGGCGAACGACAGCTCGCTGATGCCGTGCACGGCGAACTGCAACTCGCGGGTCATCACGAACACGCCGATGAGTCCCCCGACCACCCCGAGTAACGCGCCGGCGTAGAGGGAGTTCTGCACGAGCACGACGAGCGCGCCGTAATCCTCCACGGTGAAGTCCATCAGGCGCCGCCCGACTCGTCCGTGTGATGGACGCTCAGTTCGTGCATCCCGTAACCGTCCGGAGCGCCGATGACAATGATGCGACCGCGGCTTCGGATGACCTCGACCGGGGTGTCGTAGAGGTAGGAGAGCACGGCCGACCGCAGAACCTCGTCGGGGGTGCCGATCGTGAACTGTCCGCCGGCGAGGTACAGCACCCGGTCGACCATGCCGAGGATCGGGTTCACGTCATGGGTCACGAACACGACGCCGGTGTCGAGTTCGCGGCGTTTCTCGTCGATGAGTTCGCTGACCGCCCTCTGCTGGGCGAGGTCGAGCGACAGCAGCGGTTCGTCGCACAGCAGCAGCTTCGGATGTCCGACGATCGCCTGCGCCACCCGCACCCTCTGCTGCTCGCCGCCCGAGAGCGCGGAGACCGGTGAGTCGGCGTAGGCGGCGGCCCCCACCGACGCGAGTGCGTCATCGACCTGCCTGCGACGAGCGCGCGCACCGCCCGGCAGGCCGAACCGGTGACCGTCGACGCCGAAGCCGACGAGGTCGCGCGCCCGGAGGGGCGTGCCCTGGCCGAGGGATTTCTGCTGCGGGATGTAGCCGATCTGTCGGCTCCCCGCGCCGACCGGGTGCCCCTGCAGCTCGATGGATCCCGCGGTGAGGGTCTGCTGGCCGAGGATCGCCTTGATCAGACTGGTCTTGCCGGTGCCGTTCGGGCCGAGAACGGCGAGGAACTCCCCTGCCCGGAGGTCGAGGGTGAGGTTCTTCCACAGCACACGATCGCCGAACGCGAGGGTCGCGCCGCGGACGGCGAGGATCGGTGGGTCGGTCGACACGGGGTTCTCTCGATGGGCGGACAAGACGACCGGCGAGGCATCGTCCGTCGTCCGGATGATGCCCCGCCGGTGTTGATCGTGGGTATCAGTATCGCCGATGCACCAGGGTCAACCCAGCGCGGACTCGATGGCGTCGACGTTCGCGGTCATCCATCCGAGGTAGTCCTCGCCTTCCGGGAGGGTCTCGGTGAAGTCGACCACGGGCACCCCGGCGGCTTCGGCTGCGTCACGGACCTGCTCGGTCTCGGGTCCCGCCGTCTGATCGTTGTAAGCGAGGAAGGCGATGTCGCCCGTCCCGAAGAGCCCGAGGGTCTCCTTCAGCACGGCGGGCGAGACATCCGTGCCCTCCTCGATCGCCTCGGAGAAGGCCTCGGGGGTCGCGTTGACGAGGCCGGCATCGGAGACGAGGTACAGGGGCACAGGCTCGGTGATCGCGACACTCAAACCTGTGGTCGATGGCTCGAGATCGTGAACCCTGTCGTGAAGCACCTCGAGCTTCGCGGCGAAGGTCTCGTAGTTCTGCCGGTAGGTCGCCGCATTCGCCTCGTCTATCGCGCTCACGTCATCGGCGATGGCCGCGGCGATGCGTTCGACACCGTGGAAGCTATACCAGACGTGCTCGTTGAAGCCCTCGATGTGGTCTTGTTCTTCGCCGGCATGCTCATCGACGCCCTGGGCCTGGTCGCCTTCCTCGTCGGAATGCTCGCCTGGCTCCTCGGAATGCTCGCCCGATTCCTCGAGCAACCCGGATGTCTCGGACGCCGAGAGCACCTCGGCGGTCGTGTTGTCGGCGATCAGGGTCTCGATGAACGAGTCGTACCCCGCGCCGTTCTCGATCACCAGGTCGGCACGGGAGAGCGCCAACTGATCCTGAGCGGAGGCCTCGTAGCTGTGGGGATCCTGCGCCGCGCTCGTGATGATGCTCGTGACCTCGGCGAGATCACCCACGATCTGTTCGGCGATGTCACCGTAGACGTCGGTGGACGCCACGATGCGCAGCTCGCCGTCGTCGGCTGCGGATGTCGCGGTCGAGGCGCAACCGCTCAGCGCGAGCGTGATGGCGGCGGTTCCGCCGAGGATGGCCAGGGATGTTCGTGGTGCCCGCATGGGAGATCTTTCTAGTTCGGCGCTAATGACATTCATTATCACTATAGCCCTGTTTGCGCCCACACTCGGCACGTTCACGGGCACCACGGCCCGGGCCGCGGGGGAAGGGCGATCGCCGCAGGTGCGTCCCCGTCACCACGGGGCCGAGCCGACCGGCGGGACAAACCGCATCCCGGCGGGAGGAACGACTCCCGCCGCGTTGCAGTTTCTCCCGCCGGTTGAGTAGAGGCCGGACGGGATGATGCGCACTGTGTCGCCACGGCCCGCTGAAGCAGCGGCAACACGGCCCGCGCTCAGTCGAGCAGCAGCGCGGGCTCCTCGATGACACTCGCCACATCCGCTAGGAATCTGCTCGCGACATCCCCGTCGACCACTCGGTGGTCGAAACTCGCCCCGAGGGTGGTCACGAATCGCGGACGCACCTCGCCGTCGACGACCCATGGCTTCTGTTTGATCGTGCCGAGCGCGACGATCGCCACTTCGCCCGGATTGAGGATCGGCGTTCCGGTGTCCATGCCGAACACGCCGATGTTCGTCACGGTGATGGTTCCGCCCGCCATGTCGGAGGGCTGCGTCCTGCCGTCGCGCGCGGTCAGGGTCAGCTGCTCGATGGCGCTCGCGAGGCCGAGCAGGGAGAGATCCTGCGCGTCTTTGATGTTCGGCACGAGAAGACCGCGCGGGGTCGCGGCGGCGATCCCGAAGTTGACGAAGTGCTTGACGATGATCTCGTCGTCGGTCCACTGCGCGTTGACCGTGGGGTTGCGGCGCACCGCCCAGATCATCGCCTTCGCCATGATGAGCAGCGGCGACACCTTCACCCCGGCGAAGTCCGCGGAGGCCTTCAGTCGCTTGACGAACTCCATCGTGCGCGTCGCATCCACGTCGACGAAGAGGCTCACGTGCGGCGCCGAGAACGCGCTCGACACCATCGCGCCCGCGATCGCCTTGCGCACGCCCTTCACCGGGATGCGTTCCTCGCGTTCGTCCGCCCATTTCGGCGTCTCGATGTTGCGGAACACACTCGCCTGCGAAGCCTGCCTGATCACGTCGTCGCGCGTGGTCTCACCGGCGAGCCCTGTCGCGACCACGGCGGCGAGGTCGACCCCGAGGTCTTTGGCGAGCTTGCGGATCGGCGGCTTGGCGATGATCTGCGACGCGGATGCCGCGGGCACCGAGCTCGGGCGGGAGGTGGCGGGTCGACCCGGGGTCACCGCGACATCGGCGGCGTGGGCGCCTGCGACGACGCCCCCTCCGCGGTGGCGGCGGGACGCCACGTGACCTTTCAGCCCGTAGCCGACCAGCACGGCCCCGGGCTTCTCCTCGGCAGATCCGATCGATTCGGCGGCGACACTCGACGCGGCATCGGCGACCGCCTGTGCCTCGTCGGCATCGCCGAGGGGAGCCGCGGATGACCCGGGCGGAGCGTCTGCGGGAGCCGCGGCATCCGCGGGGCCGGCGGCAGGGTGCTCGCCGACACCTCCACCATCCGAGTGCCCGGCGGCAGACCGCCCACCCTCAGACGTCGACCCGGCGATCCCGGCGACCTCGGACGCCGCCTGGGCCGCGACCGAGATGATCGGCGTACCGACGTCGACCATCTGCCCCTCCTGCACGAGCAGATTGCCGACGACCCCGGCGAACGGGGAGGGCAGCTCGACGAGCGACTTGGCAGTCTCGATCTCGACGATGACCTGGTTCACCGTGATGGTGTCGCCGGGCGACACCTTCCACGACACGATCTCCGCCTCGGTGAGACCCTCCCCGACGTCGGGGAGGAGGAACTCGTTGTCGGTCATCTGGGCTCCTAGTAGGCCATCGCCCGATCGACCGCTTCGAGCACGCGGTCGGCATCGGGCAGGTAGGTCGTCTCGAGTTTGGCGGGCGGGAACGGCGTGTCGAACGCCGTCACCCTCAGCACGGGCGCCTCGAGCGAGTAGAACGCGCGCTCGGCGATTGTCGCCGCGATCTCGGACGACACACTCACGAACCCGGGCGCCTCGGACGCGACGACCACGCGGCCGGTCTTCTGCACCGACCGGATGATCGGCTCGTAGTCGATCGGGGACAGCGACCTGAGATCGACGACCTCGACGCTCGTGCCCTCCGCGGCGGCGAGTTCCGCCGCCTGCAACAGCACGGTGACCATCGCGCCGTGGCCGACGAGGGTGACCTCGGTGCCCGTGCGCACCACACGACTGCTGTGCAGGGGCGCTCCGCTCGCCGCGAGGTCGACCTGACCCTTGTGCCAGTACCGGCTCTTCGGCTCGAAGAACATCACCGGGTCGTCGGAACGGATCGCCTCCTGGATCATCCAGTAGGCGTCGTTCGGCGTCGATGGACTCACGAGCCTGAGGCCGGGAGTGTGCGCGAAGTACGCCTCCGGGCTCTCCTGGTGGTGCTCGACGGCTCCGATGTGACCGCCGTAGGGCACGCGGATCACCACGGGCATCCGCACCCGGCCCTCGTGCCGATTCGTCATCTTCGCGAGCTGTGTGGTGATCTGGTCGAAGCCGGGGAAGATGAACCCGTCGAACTGGATCTCGCACACCGGCCGGTAGCCGCGCATCGCGAGTCCGATGGCGGTGCCGATGATGCCGGACTCGGCGAGCGGGGTGTCGAGAACGCGACTGGTGCCGAACTCGCTCT
>JBEANR010000145.1:0-18100 GCA_041165365.1 Actinomycetota bacterium
TTCGTGGCGAACCTCAGCGCGCTCCGGCAGCCGCCGGACCAGCGTCGGTTTCCGCGGGCACTCGCCGTCGTCGGAGCGGTCGCCTGCCTCGCCCTCGTCGCGACCCTGCCGCCCGTGGCGATCGTCGGCGGGATCGCGGTGGTCGCAGCGGGCGTGCTCTACAGGCTCGTGCGACGACCACGGCGTCGGCGCGGTACTGCGTCGACCTGATCGGTCTCGGAATCCGCGTAGAATCACCTCAGCGACATCGATCCGGCCATCACCGGGGAGTCCCCGGAAGAACGGCAGCCTCGCGAGGGGTCACCCAGTAGAACCGGGCGGGGCTGGCCCGTCATCGCCAATGAACAAGAGGTTCCGCGCGAGCGGGACAAGCGGGGTGGTACCGCGAACCGGATCGATCGAGACGGTTCGTCCTCGTGCAGGGTGCGTCGGGGTGACAGTCGAGTGGCAGTGCATGCCGCACGGCAATGGCCCGGGCGCCGGCCAGGAGATGCACGTGTACCCCAGGACCTCCGATCCGGATGACGCGAGCCGCAGCGTTTCGCCGTCCCCGGACTTCCCCGCTCTCGAGCGCGGCATCCTCGCCTTCTGGAAGGGCGACGACACGTTCCAGGCCTCGATCGACCAGCGCGAGGGCTGCGAGGAGTGGGTCTTCTACGACGGGCCCCCGTTCGCCAACGGACTGCCCCACTACGGCCACCTGCTCACCGGCTACGCCAAAGACCTCTTCCCGCGCTACCAGACCATGCGCGGCAGGCAGGTGCACCGTCGCTTCGGCTGGGACACCCACGGGCTGCCCGCCGAGCTCGAGGCCATGCGCCAGCTCGGCATCACCGAGAAGCACGAGATCGACGACATGGGCATCGCGGCGTTCAATGCGGTCGCGCGCGAGTCGGTGCTCGCCTATACGGGGGAGTGGCAGGAGTACGTCACCCGCCAGGCCCGCTGGGTCGACTTCGACAACGACTACAAGACCCTCGACACCGGCTTCATGGAATCGGTGATCTGGGCGTTCAAGACGCTGCACGATAAGGGTCTCGCCTACGAGGGCTTCCGTGTGCTGCCGTACTGCTGGCACGACCAGACCCCGCTCTCCAACCACGAACTGCGGATGGATGACGACGTCTACAAGCCGCGCCAGGACCAGTCGGTCACCGTCACCTTCCCCCTCGACGGACCGAAGGCCGAGGCTCTCGGTCTCACCGCGGTGCGCGCCCTCGCCTGGACCACCACCCCGTGGACCCTGCCGACCAACATGGCGCTCGCCGTGGGTCCCGACATCGAGTACTCGGTGCTCCCGAGCGGGCCGCTGGGTGCTGGCGTGGCATCCGGTTCCGCCGTGGGCATGGAGGAGGGCGTCGCATCGTTCCTGCTCGCGAGCGACACGATCGCGGCCTACGCGAAGGATCTCGGATATGCGTCGGTCGAGGACGCCCGTGCCGCCGTCACCTCCACGGTGCTCGGACGCGAGCTCGCCGGCATCCGCTACGACCGTGTCTGGGACTACTACGCCGACGCGGAGGTGTACGGCACCGAGAACGCCTGGCAGATCCTCGTCGCGGACTACGTCGCCACCGGGGAGGGCACCGGCATCGTGCATCAGGCGCCCGCCTACGGCGAAGACGACCAGGTGGTCTGCGGCGCGGCGGGCATCCCGATCATCATCTCGGTCGACGACGGCGGCAGGTTCCTGCCGGTGATCGAGCAGGTCGCAGGACTGCAGGTCTTCGACGCGAACAAGCCACTCATCCAGTCGCTGCGCCGAGAGGGCAGGCTGCTGAGGGTCACGAGCTACGAGCACAGTTATCCGCACTGCTGGCGCTGCCGCAACCCGCTCATCTACAAGGCGGTCTCGAGCTGGTTCGTGAGGGTCACCGAGGTGCGCGACCGCATGGGCGAGCTCAACCAGCAGATCAACTGGGTGCCCGAGAACGTCAAGGACGGCCAGTTCGGCAAGTGGGTCGCCGGAGCGCGCGACTGGTCGATCTCGCGCAACAGATACTGGGGTTCCCCGATCCCGGTGTGGAAGAGCGACGACGAGGCGTTCCCCCGCGTCGACGTCTACGGCTCCCTCGCCGAGATCGAGGCCGACTTCGGCCGGCTTCCGGTCAACGAGGCGGGCGAGCCCGACCTGCACCGCCCTTTCATCGATCAATTGACGAGACCGAATCCGGATGACCCGTCCGGCCGCTCCACCATGCGCCGCATCGACGACGTGCTCGACGTCTGGTTCGACTCCGGATCGATGCCCTTCGCCCAGGTGCACTACCCCTTCGAAAGCCGGGACTGGTTCGACGAGCACAGCCCCGCCGACTTCATCGTCGAGTACATCGGGCAGACCCGCGGGTGGTTCTACACGATGCACGTGCTCTCGACGGCGCTCTTCGACCGCCCCGCCTTCTCGAACGTCGTCAGCCACGGCATCGTGCTCGGCTCCGACGGGCAGAAGATGTCGAAGAGCCTGCGCAACTACCCCGATGTCAACGAGGTCTTCGACAGGGACGGCGCGGATGCGATGCGCTGGTTCCTGATGTCGTCGTCGGTCATCCGCGGGGGCAACCTGGTCGTCACCGAGCAGGCCATCCGCGAGAGCACGAGGCAGTTCCTCCTTCCACTCTGGAACACGTGGTACTTCTTCACCCTCTACGCCAACGCCGCGGGATACGAGGCGCAGCCGCGCACCGACTCGACGGATGTGCTCGACAGATACCTCCTCGCGAAGACCGCGGGCATGCTCGACGACGTGACCGCGCGACTCGACGCCCTCGACAGCCCTCTCGCCGCCGCCGCGCTGCGCGACTTCGCCGACGTGCTCACGAACTGGTACGTCAGACGCAGCCGAGCGCGGTTCTGGGCCGGTGACCACGCCGCCTTCGACACCCTCGCCTTCGTGCTCGAGACCGTGACCAGGGCAGCCGCGCCGCTCATCCCCTTGATCTCCGAACAGATCTGGCGCGGTCTCACCGGGGGCCGCAGTGTGCATCTGACCGACTGGCCGGCCAGCGGGGTGCTTCCGGTGGACTCCGAGCTCGTCGCCTCGATGGACCTGGTGCGCGAGATCGCCTCGTCCGGGCTCGCCTTGCGCAAGGCGACCGGCAACCGCGTGCGACTGCCGCTGCCGTCGCTCACCGTCGTGGCCGAGGCGGCCCTCGATCTCGCCCCGTTCGTCGCGCTGCTCGCCGACGAACTCAACGTGCGCGATGTCGTCCTCCGCGCCCTGGACGAGTCCAGCCTGGGCGATTTCGGCATCGAGCGACGACTGTCGGTCAACGCGCGCGCCCTAGGCCCGCGCCTCGGCAAGGCGGTGCAGGGCGTCATCCGCGCGGCGAAGGACGGCGACTGGATGCACGCGGGTGAGGGTGTCGTGGTCGGCGGGGTCGAGCTGCTCCCCGGCGAGTTCGACCTCGAGCTCAGCATCGCCGACGAGTCTCGGGCGATCGGCTTCCTGGCCGGGGGAGGCTTCGTGCTGCTCGACACACGCACCACCCCGGAGCTGGAGGCCGAGGGTCTCGCCCGGGACGTGATCCGAGCCGTGCAGGACAGCCGCAAGTCGGCGGGCCTCGAGGTGAGCGACCGGATCTCGCTGCGCCTGCTGTTCTCCTCGGAGCACGAGCACGCAGCGGTACGGCGGTATGGTGCTCTGGTCGCCGAGGAGACCCTCGCGACCGAGATCGCACTCGAATGGGCGGTTCCGGGAGAGCAGGCCATCGTGGCGGCTCTCACCGGCGCGGTCGGGTCGTTCCGGGCGACCGTACCAGCGGATCGTTACGCGAACACACACCCGATCGTGATCGAGTTGTCCACGACAGGAGGGACCGTCGATGTCTGATCGGCACGAGACCGGCCGTGACGATGCCGACGAGAGGGGGCTCACCTCCGACCCTGAACTGGATGACGACTCGCTCTACCAGCGCGATGCCGACCGCGTCTACGAGCAACTGCTGTCGCGGGTGGGGGAGCGATCGCCGCAACCCAGACTGACGGCCACCCGCCGGGTCACCGAGCTGCTGGGCGACCCGCAGCGCTCGTATTCGATCGTGCACGTCACCGGAACGAATGGCAAGACGAGCACGAGCCGCATCACCGAGAGCATCCTGCGCGCCTACGGCCTGCGCACCGGGCTCATGACGAGCCCCCATCTCGAGCGGGTGAACGAGCGGATCGTCATCGACGGCAGGCCGATCTCGAACGAGGCGCTCGTCGCGAACTGGGATGACATCGCCCCCTACCTCGACATGGTCGACGCCGAGCTCGTCGCGGCCGGCGAAGTGCCTCTCACCTACTTCGAGGCCCTGACCGCTCTCGCGTTCGCGAGCTTCGCCGACGCCCCGGTGGATGTCGCGGTGATCGAGGTCGGCATGGGCGGAGAGTGGGACTCGACCAACGTCGGAGACGGGCAGGTCGCCGTCTTCACCCCGATCTCGCTCGACCACACCGCACGACTCGGCAACACGGTCGCCGAGATCGCCCGCACCAAGTCGGGAATCATCAAACCCCTCGCCAACGTGGTGTCGTCGCTGCAGTCGGAGGAGGCGCTCAGCGAGCTGCGACGTGCGGCCGCGTTGACCGAATCGACCGTCGCGGTGCAGGGCGACGGGTTCGAACTGCTCGACAACGTGATGGCCGTCGGGGGTCAGCTGATCTCGGTCCGCGGTCTCGCGGGCACCTATCGAGATCTCTTCCTGCCGCTGTTCGGCGACCATCAGGCGCAGAACGCAGCCGTCGCGATCGCCGCGGTGGAGTCGTTCCTCGGAGCGGGGAGCCAGATGCTCGTCGGCGACGTGCTGGCCGAGGGACTCGCGACGGCGACCTCGCCCGGTCGGCTGCAGATCATCGGAGTCGAGCCCACGGTCATCGTGGATGCCGCGCACAATCCCGACGGCGCGGCCGCCCTCGCCACCGCGATCTCGAGATATTTCGACTTCGACGAGATCGCCGTCGTGCTCGGTGTGCTCGACGACAAGGACGCGGAGAGCATCGTCTCCGCCCTGACGCCGATCGCCGCGAGATTCCTGGTCACCGAGTCGAGTTCCGACCGCGCCGTGCCGGTGCACGACCTCGCCGAACTGGTCATGGCGCAGACCGCCACCGCTGTGCTGCAGGTCGATTCGCCCACGGAGGCTCTCGAGCAGGCCAGGGAATGGGCTGCCGCCGGGGCGAGACGCGCCGTGCTGGTCACCGGCTCCATCACCCTCGTCGGCGATGCCATGGCGCTGGCCGTCGACGAGGGATGGCGGCGGTGAGCCCGCGACGACCCGCTTCGCCGCGGCGGGAGAAGAGCGCGACAGAATCGCTGTTGTCGGTCGCCCTCCTCCTCGAGAGCTTCCTGTTCTTCTTCCTGGCTCTCGTCGTCTTCGCCCTGCGAGTGCTTCCGCCGGGCATCGCGCTCGGCGGGGGAGCCGCCCTGTTCCTCGCCACTCTGGCTCTGAGCAGGGTTCAGAGGTTTCGCGCGGGGATCGCCGTGGGCTGGGCGTTGCAGGCCGTGATCATCGCCTCGGGGCTTCTCGAGCCGCTGATGTTCTTCATCGGCGCCGGGTTCACCGGCCTGTGGATCTACTGCTTCGTCACGGGGCGACGCCTCGACCGTCGCAACGCGGCGAACCTGCTGGCAGACCCCGAGCACCCAGACCGCAGCACCCCCGACCCCTCGACCAAGGAGACACCATGACCAGCATCGAAGAGACCCTCGTCCTGATCAAACCGGACGGGGTCGTGCGCAACCTCACCGGCGAGATCCTCCGCCGCATCGAGGCGAAGGGGTATCAGCTCGTCGACATCAAACTCGTCGAAGCCGATCGCGAACTGCTCGCGCGACACTACGAGGAGCACGTCGGCAAACCGTTCTACGAGCCGCTCGTGGAGTTCATGGAGAGCGGCCCCGTCGTCGCCGTACGCATCGCCGGCCATCGCGCCATCGAGGGCTTCCGCAGTCTGGCAGGGGCGACCGATCCCACGGCCGCGGCGCCGGGAACGATCCGGGGCGACCTCGGCAGGGACTGGGGCAGCAGGGTTCAGCAGAACCTCGTGCACGGATCGGACTCACCCGAGTCGGCGCAACGCGAACTCGCGCTCTGGTTCGGCTGAGGGCACCCGCGGAACAGGCCCAGAAGCCCACCACCGCTCCCTGAGCCCACCGCGGGTCCCTGAGCCCGTCGAAGGGCCCACCAACCCGGGCCCCTCAGCCCGCCACCGGTCCCTGAGCCTGTCGAAGGGCCCACCACGTGGGCCCCGCCGGCAACCCCTACTTGCTGCGCTCCTGCAGCTTGAGCGCGACGCCCAGGGCGAAGAAGGTCGGCGCCCAATGCCCGATGAAGATGCCCCAGCGGTCGGCCTGCGCCCTGTCGTCGGACTTGCGACCCCGGCTGACCAGCCAGGAGAGCAGCGAGAGGCCGATGGAGATAAAGCCGCCGGCGTACGCCCACTCGCTGCGCAGACCCATCTCGCTGAGGGTTCGGATAGGGGAGATATCGATGTCCTGTGAGGATGCCATGACGACAGGCTACGCCCGTGATCCGAGAGGCGTCACCGGTTGACGGGGCATCCGGCAGCGCGTAGGTGAGCAGGTCAGGACGATGTGACCCGCCACCCACACCTCACAGGTACCCGAGAACATCCAGCCTGAGCTGGGCGATGACGGCCACGATCAGGTAGCACCCGAGAGTCAGCGACAGAACCCACCCGAGCAGTCGGCGACTCGCCCGGCGTACGCCGCCCGGCATCCTGAGGATTCCGGATGCCGCGTTCCGCAGCGTCACGACGAGAAACAGCGGGATCGTCACCGCCCACACGAGCATGCACCACGGGCAGAGCGTGCCCAGCACGAAGATGCTCTGGGCGATCAGCCAGACCACGAAGACCTGCGCGGCGACCAGGCCGATCCCGAACAGCGCCCAGAACCAGTCGGCGAACACGGCGCCCGCGACGAGGGCCGTTCCGACCGCCACGACGGCGGTGAATCCGACGATGCCGAGAAGGGGGTTCGGAAAGCCGAACAGCTCGCCCTGCGCAGACGACAGGTTCGCGCCGCACTGCACGATCAGACTGAAATCGCAGCCGAGGGCTGTGGTGGGATCCTCGAGCACCTGCAGCTTGTCGAGGGTCAGTGCGAAAGCGGCGACGAATCCGAGACCCCCCGCGAGGAGGAGGAAGAGACCCAGGCCGCGGGCGTCTCGTCGGGGGGTGGCACCGCGCATCCGGCCATTCTCCCACGCGGTGAATGCGACGAATCTACGACCGCATGCGATAATCGTCGAAGTCGACCGGGCCGCGCTCGGACCGACACCGAGAATGCTTACCGGGCAGCGAACCGGGCACACGGTCCATCAGTACCGCGTCGGATAGCCAGTTCCGAGACGTAGAACCGACAAGACGATTCGCCTGGTCGGTGCTCTTGCAGGAGAGCGGAACCCACGAGAGTGCGGCATCCGCCCGACGAGACCACCCGCCGGCAGTTGATCGTGAGGATTAGCGGGTATCCGACTCAGGATCACCGCACGAGAGAGTACCCGGACGACCGGCGCGGCTGGTCGGCACCGGCTAGGAGTGCACCAGCGATGGTGGAGAACAACGAGAACAACGGCGCCGGTTCACGCAGACGCAAAGGCCTCTTCGGTGGCAGGAGGGCGCGCTCGGAAGAGGTGTTCGCGCCGCTGAACCCACCGTCCGATGGCCCACCGTCCGGGACGCCGGCGGCCGACCTGAACACCCCGGCCGACATCGAGAAGCAGGCGGACCTCGACACGGCTGTGCCGGCCACGTCCGCGCTCGCTCCGGATGCTCCCGCGGCTGAGGATGCGCCGCCGAGCCGCGGGGCGACCGACCTCGCGAGCCCGGAACAGGGGACCGCACCCGACTCCGCGCAGATCCCGAAGCGGGCCCCACTCGCACGGCCGTCGACCTCGTTGCTGTTCCAGGCCCCCGACCTGCCCGTCTTCGTGCCTCGGGATGACGACCGCGCCGATCGCCCTCGCGACGACGACGCCGCAGACCGCTCCCGCGGTGACGACGGCGGCTCGACGGTGCGTCGCAGAACGAGACGCCGATCGGGCGAAGAGGACGGCGATGGGGCCGACACCCCACCGAACACCGTCGTCAGGGTGCGGCCGCCGCGCCCGGCGCCCGAGCAGATCACCGAACCACAGCGCGTGCGCGGATCGACCAGGCTCGAGGCCAAGAAGCAGCGACGCCGCGACGGACGAGACGCCGGGCGCCGCCGCCCCGTCATCACCGAAGCCGAGTTCCTCGCCCGCCGCGAGAGCGTCGATCGGGTCATGGTCGTACGCAGCAAGTTCGACCGCATCCAGATCGGCGTGCTCGAAGACGGCGTGCTGGTCGAGCACTACGTGGCCAAGGCCGCCGATGCGAGCCTGATCGGCAACGTCTACCTCGGCAAGGTGCAGAACGTGCTGCCGAGCATGGAGGCGGCGTTCGTCGACATCGGTCGCGGCCGCAACGCCGTGCTCTATTCGGGCGAGGTGGACTGGGATGCCGCTGCCGAGAACTCAGCGGACGGCAAGAACCAAGCGCGTCGCATCGAACTCGCCCTGAAACCCGGCGACACCGTGCTCGTGCAGGTGACCAAGGACCCCGTCGGCCATAAGGGCGCCAGGCTCACCAGCCAGGTCTCGCTCCCGGGCCGCTACCTCGTCTATGTGCCCAACGGCTCGATGAACGGCATCAGCCGCAAGCTGCCGGACACCGAGCGTGCCCGGCTCAAGAAGATCCTCAAGGAGGTGCTGCCCGAGAACGTCGGCGTGATCGTGCGCACCGCGGCGGAGGGCGCCACCGACGAACAGCTCACCCTCGACGTCAACCGGCTCACCTCCCAGTGGGCGAGCATCAGCGCCGCCCTCGAGTCGGTTCAGGCGCCGGCGCTGCTGCACAGCGAGCCCGACCTGCTCGTGAAGATCGTGCGGGACGTCTTCAACGAGGACTTCCAGAAGCTCGTGATCGAGGGGGAGGACGCCGCCGGCACCATCTCCACCTACCTCGCGCAGGTCGCCCCCGACCTCATCGACCGCATCGAGCCCTACGAGGGCACGGTCGACTCGTTCGACGAGTACCGCATCTCCGAGCAGATCGAGAAGGCGCTGGACCGCAAGGTGTGGTTGCCCTCCGGCGGATCGCTCGTCATCGACCGCACCGAGGCGATGACCGTCGTCGACGTCAACACGGGCAAGTTCGTGGGCTCCGGCGGCAATCTCGAGGAGACCGTCACTAAGAACAACCTCGAGTCCGCCGAGGAGATCGTGCGGCAGTTGAGGCTTCGCGACATCGGCGGCATCATCGTGGTCGACTTCATCGACATGGTGCTCGAGAGCAACCGCGACCTCGTGCTGCGCCGTCTCGTGGAATGCCTGAGTCGTGACCGCACGAAGCACCAGGTCGCCGAGGTCACGAGCCTCGGGCTCGTACAGATGACCCGCAAGAAGCTCGGGCTCGGCCTGATCGAGTCCTTCAGCGAACCGTGCGAGACCTGCGCGGGCCGCGGCATCATCGTGCACCACGACCCGGTGACGAAGCATCGTCAGTCCCCCCAGCCGGAGACCGGTCGGCGAGGGCGTCGCGGCGGAGGCGGTCAGTCCGCTCCGGCATCCGGTTCTCCGGTCAAATCCGGCAACGGCACCCATGCCATCACCGACGACGCACGCAGCGCACTGGCGAAGATCGCCACGTCGACCATCCTGGCCGCGGCGGATCCCGCGGAGGTCGCCGACGCGCTCCCGGTGGAGCGACCGACGGGGACGACGTCGCACGACGGCCACGAGGAAGAATCCGACGTCGACACCTCGGAGCCGACATCCGCTCCCCAGGCAGACGCCCCTCCCATGATCGACGCGGTCGCCGTCGACGCAGGTCTCATCGACATCCCGATCGCCGCACCGGTGCGCACGCAGCGTTCACTGTCGGACGCCGATGCCGAGCAGATCCTCGACTCGGTGCTCGACGCCCTGCCGGCACCGAAGCAGCCCGGTCAGGGTCGGGCTCGTCGATCGAGGCGGGCGTCGTCGTCGGGAACGGTCTCGGCTCCGGCCGAGGGGCCGGCCTCCGCGGATTCGCACACCGAAGGCACGGACCGCTGAGTCGTCCAGCGACCGACAGGGGCGCGCCGCCTAGGATCTCCCGTGTGACGACGCGGGTGGACGATCGGCGCCGCTCCGGCATCGGTGCGGGCACAGTCGTCGGGTTGCTCGTGGGTGTCCTCGGCATCGCCGGACTCTTCGTACTGCGGTCCGTCACCCCCGCGCTCGGGCCCCTCGATCTGCCCGACGCCCTGCAAGACCTCCTCACCCTCGCCTACAGCGTCATCATCGAGTCGCTCCCCTTCGTGCTGCTTGGGATCGGCCTGTCGATCGTCGTCCAGCTGTGGATCCCCGAGCGGGTGATCCTGAGGATGCTGCCGCGCACACCCGTTCTCCGACGCATGGCCCTCTCCACCCTCGGGGCCTTCCTGCCCGTCTGCGAATGCGGCAACCTCCCCCTGGCGCGAGGCCTCGTCGTCAAGGGCTTCACGGTCTCCGAGGCGATGACCTTCCTGCTCGCCGCGCCGATCGTGAACCCCATCACGATCATCACCACGCACCAGGCCTTCGGCTTCGACGACGGCATCCTCGTGGCGAGGCTCCTCGGTGGGTTCGCGATCGCGAACATCATCGGGTGGATCTTCAGCCGCCACCCCGATCAGGACAGTCTGCTCACCCGCTCCTTCTCCGCCGAGTGCGCGGTCGCCGACACGAAGGAGCCGGAGCAGTCGCGCTGGCGTCAGAGCGTCGAACTCTTCACCCGGGAGGCCGGGGTCATCATGCCCGCCCTCTTCGTCGGAGCGGTCATCGCCGGGCTCGTGCAGGTCGCCGTGCCGCGGGCGGTGCTCACGGAGCTCGGGAGCAACCCGCTGTGGTCGATCCTGGCGATGATGGTGCTCGCCTTCGTGATCTCCGTCTGCTCGAGCGTCGACGCCTTCTTCATCCTGCCCTTCGCGGGCACCTTCATGCCGGGGTCGATCGTGACCTTCCTGGTGTTCGGGCCGATCATCGACATCAAGATGCTGGCGATGATGCGCACCACGTTCACCACGCGCACCCTCGTTCAACTGACCGCTCTCGTCGCCTTGATGGCGGCAGCGATAGGACTCCTGGTGAACTATGTCGGATAGGTTCCGCGGCATCCGCGGAGTGATTCTCATGGCCGTCTCGGTGGTCGCGACGTTGTGGCTCGCCGCCACCGGGCAACTCGTGCTGTACATCCATCCCCGGTACATCGTGTTCACCGTCGTGATGGCCGTGATCGGGCTCGTGCTGGTGATCGCGAGCGTGCGATCCACCGGGCGCGACAGCCGACACGACGGCGACCAGGCTGAGCACGGCGACCACGACCACGGCGACCACGACCACGACGACCACGGCGCTTCACGGCCCGCGCTCGCAGTCGACGGGCATGCGCATGATCACCCGCCGACGCCCGCTCCCTCGCGCATGGGGCGCACCGTGGCCGTGACCGGAAGCGTGCTGACGCTGGCCATCGCCGGATCGCTGATCGTGCTGCCTCCGGCCACGCTGAGCGCCGCCACCGCCGACCAGCGCGATATCAACAGCACAGCGCTCAGCGCCGAGACCACGTCGGTCGCCGACGCGACCGGGTCGTCGGATGCCGCGTTCGCCACCTTCACCGTGCTCGACTGGGCTTCGCTACTGAGGCAGACCAGCGACACGGCGTTCTACAAGGGCAAACCCGTCGACGTCGTCGGTTTCATCTCGGCCGACCCCGACGACCCCGAGAACGTGTTCTACGTCTCGCGCTTCATCGTGACCTGCTGCGCCGTCGACGCCCAGCCGGTCGGTCTGCCCGTGTACCTGCCGGACTGGCAGAACGGCTTCGCCCTCGACGACTGGGTCGAGGTGAGCGGGGAGTTCACCCCGAATCCCACCGGCGCCGGCTCGCAGGCCGTCGTGCTCGTGCCCGACGATATCGCCGTGGTCGACCAGCCCGCCGAACCATACCTGTTCTGAGGCCGGCTCCGACCGTGATGGATGCTGGAATCGGAATGCCCTCTGCGCCGACCCCCCGGGCGCTAGTCGACGACGGACCCGCCACCGGTGACGAACCGTTGGATTCGTTCCGTCGCACGGTGGGTATCGCCCTCGTCACCCTCGTGGTGGTGTGCGGCGCACTGCTCGGACTGAACTTCTTCCAGGGGCCGGAGCTCGAGACGGCGACGGTCGACTCCGCCGCCGTCACCACGCGACCTGATCAGGAGCTGCGCCTGTTCGCCGATCAACGTGTCGCCGAGGTCGATGAGGCACAGGTGAGCGTCACGCCGGCCGCAGACGTGACGGTCAGCACCGCAGACGAGGTCATCACCGTGCGATTCGAGGACAGGCTGCTCTACGCCACCGACTACACGGTCACCGTCGAGTCGGTGACGAGCCTGTTCGTCGACCAGCCGACCTCCTTCGAGCACAGGTTCACCACCGACCCGGAGCGGATGCTGTATCTCGATCGCTCCGACCCCGCGAGCACGCCGGACGGGCTCGATGCGATCGTCTCGACCGAGGTGAGCGGCACCGATCGCTCCGTCGAGTACGAGGCCCGTCGCATCCAGTCGTTCACGGTCGTCGGCGACCTCCTCGCGGTCGTCACGCTGCTGGATGACGGAACGAACGCCATCACCCTGGTGAGCCGTGTCGACGGCGCCGAGGAGCGGCTCGTGCTGCCGGACGCGGGCATCGTCGACGAGCTCGAGGGGTCGACCGAGAGCGGGCGGATCGCCTTCGTCTTCTCGAGCACGGCACAGGAGGGCGAATCCGATGCCGCGCCCGAGTTCTCGCAGGTGCTCTACACCGTCGATCTCGCCGGCTCTCACACACCCGTCGCCGTGCCCGCTCTCGACGGCTCGCCGCTCGGTGTGCTCGGGTGGGTGCTCGAGCCGGCGGGTTCGGACGGCGTCGCCCGCGCGATCGCCCAGACCTTCGACGAGACCCTCCTGAGGGTCGACCTGGGCGGCGGTTCGCCGCCGGTGCCGCTCGGGCAGTACCCGGCGCTCGGGCGGATGTCGCTCGACGGCGAGGCGGTGGTGGTCGGCGACCTCTACGGCTCCATCGAGCTCGATCTGCAGACTCTCGAGGAGCGTAGGGTGCCGGCTCTCGCGGTCGACGGCGAACTCCCGTTCGGTGGTGAACTCCAGATCACCGGCGACGACCTCGAACGGGTTCAACAGGTCGCGATCTTCGACTACGACGACGGTTCGTTCGAGAGCTACCTCGTCTTCGACGACGGCGAGCAGGCGGGGGTGCTGTACCAGGACCCCGACGGCCGCGGCAGTCTCGAATCCTTCACGGTGTCGCCGAACGGCCAGTTCGCGGCGGTCTCGATCATCCCGGATGTCGCGGCCGGCGTCACCGACGGCTACCTCGTCGATCCCCAGTCGACCTCGGTCACCACCCTGGTGATCGATGTCGCGACGGGGGCGGTCGTTCGCAGCGTGGACGGGTTCGGGGTCAGGTGGTAGCGCCGCGGCGTTCGCGCTGAGAGACACGGAGCCCACTGGCGGCGAGTCTCGTGACCAGCTCACGATTGCTCACAGGGGCCGCGCCCGCCTCCACCAGCCTGTCGTAGGCGCGGGCGGGCACGTCGTAGTGGTCGAGGTCGAAGCCGCCGGACGGCACCCCGTTCGCGGCGGCGAAGGCGTGCAACTCGGCCAGGGACTCGTCGCTCACCAGGTGCGACCACACGGTGTCGTACGCCGGCCACATCGGGCGGTCGATCAGGATCATGGGGTCAGAGCGTAATCGCGGCGACGGCTCTAGGGTGGAGCGCAACGAGAGGGCGGCGATGGGCAAGGCTGTGGATCTGAGACGGCGCGGGCTGATCATCGCTGCGACCGCGGGTGGGGGAGTGCTCGCCGTGACGCTGGTGCAGACCATCCTCACGTCGTTCGCCTACGTCGTCGGAGGGTTCGCGTACTCCTCCTCGGTCGTCGACATCCTCGGTGTCATGGTGCAGGGCGCCTTCGCTCAATCCCTCACGAGCACACTGCCGTTCGGGGTCGGGGTGTTCCTCTCGCTCTGGCAGCTGGCGCCGATCGCCGCTCCGCTGAAGTTCTTCCACGTGGTCGCCCGATCGGTCCTCGCCGCCGGGGTCGGAGCGGCCTGCGTGCTGCTGGTCGGCATCGTCGTGGGCACCGCGGCCGGCCTCAGTGCCGTCGCGGACCTCACGTTCTTCGGCTCCTCGTTCCCGCTCGGCGAGACCGGAGCGAGCCTGGCCGCCGCGCTGGCCGCCGCCGTGCAGCGGTCGATTCAGACCTTCGTCACGCAGGTACCCCTCGTGGTGCTCGCGGGCCTGCTCGTGTGGTTGTGGGCGAGGGGTCGAGACAGGGTCGTCGACCTCGAGGGCGCCCTCGACCTGTGACCGCGGCATCCGTGCTCCGCGCCTCGCGCGACACGAGCCGACGCGTTTGACCGGGCCGTCCGCCATCGACTATCCTTGACCTTTGGTGCGCGCTGGTGGCGACGCGATCGACAGCCTCAGTGCTCGACTTCTCTGTTCGTCAGGTTCTGTGCTCGACAATTCATCTGCCTGACAGCCCCGCACACCAGTCTCCTTTTGCCAGGTCCGTGGTGTCCGAATGTCTCGGATCCGAAAAGTTAGGGTTTCACAGTGGTTTACGCAGTTGTGCGCGCCGGCGGCCGCCAGGAGAAGGTCGAGGTCGGCACGATCGTTGTGCTCGACCGCATCAAGGCGGATCAGGACGGCAACATCCAGCTCGCCCCCGTGCTGCTCGTCGACGGTGAGACCATCACCCACGCCGCCGCCGACCTCGCGAAGGTCACCGTGACCGCCGAGGTCGTGGCCGATCTCCGCGGCCCCAAGATCGTCATCCAGAAGTTCAAGAACAAGACCGGGTACAAGAAGCGCCAGGGGCACCGCTCCGAGCTGACCCGGGTCAAGATCACCAGCATCAAGTAGAGCGGCAGGGGCTGAATACTCATGGCACACAAAAAGGGCGCGAGTTCCACTCGCAACGGGCGCGACTCCAACGCGCAGTACCTCGGCGTCAAGCGCTTCGGCGGCCAGGTCGTCAAGTCGGGTGAGATCATCGTGCGTCAGCGCGGAACCCACTTCCACCCCGGCGTGAACGTCGGTCGCGGCAAGGACGACACCCTGTTCGCCCTCGCTGCAGGCGCCGTGGAGTTCGGTGCCAAGGGCGGCCGGAAGGTCGTCAACATCGTCGGCGTGGCTGAGCCCGCCGCCGTCTAGATCGTCGGTCCCATCCGTGACAGCGAGCTTCGGCTCGCTGTCACTGTTTAACCCGCTCCTCCGCATCACAGATCCTGCGCAGCACCGTCGACGCCGCCCCGCGGCACCAGTAAGGAGCACCGCCATGGCGACCTTCGTCGACCAGGTCACCCTGCACCTCCGGGCAGGCAACGGCGGCAACGGCTGCGTGTCGGTCAAACGGGAGAAGTTCAAGCCGCTCGCGGGCCCGGACGGCGGCAACGGCGGAGACGGCGGAGACATCATCCTCGTCAGCGACGATCAGACGACCACCCTTCTCGGGTATCACCGGTCTCCGCACCGTTCGTCGCAGAACGGTGGGCCGGGGATGGGTGATCATCGCAGCGGCTACCAGGGCGAGGATCTCGTGTTGCCGGTGCCTGTCGGCACCGTGGTGAAAGACGCCGGCGGCACCGAGCTCATCGACATGGTCGAGCCGGGCATGCGCTTCGTCGTGGCCCCCGCAGGCCAGGGCGGGCTCGGTAACGCGGCGCTCTCCTCGACCAAACGCAAAGCGCCAGGATTCGCCCTGCTGGGCACCCCGGGCTGGGAGGGCGACGCCGTCCTCGAGCTGAAGGTCGTCGCGGATGTCGCACTCGTCGGGTATCCCTCGGCCGGCAAGTCCAGCCTGGTCGCCGCCATGTCCGCCGCGAAGCCGAAGATCGCGGACTACCCGTTCACCACGCTGCATCCGAATCTCGGAGTGGTGCAGGCCGGCGACACCCGATATACGATCGCCGATGTGCCCGGGTTGATCGAGGGTGCGAGCGAGGGCAGGGGGCTGGGGCTCGAGTTCCTGAGGCACGTCGAGCGATGCACCGCCCTGCTGCACGTGCTCGACTGCGCCACCCTCGAGCCGGGGCGCGATCCGATCACCGACCTCGACGTCATCCTCACCGAACTCTCCGCCTACCCCGTGCCGGACGGTCAGGTGCCTCTGCTCGAGCGGCCTCAAGTCGTCGCGCTGAACAAGATCGACGTTCCGGAGGGTCGCGACCTCGCCGAACTGGTGCGGCCGGATCTCGAGGCGCGCGGCTACCGCGTCTTCGAGATCTCCACGGTGAGCCACGAGAATCTGCGGGGACTGTCGTACGCCCTCGCGGAGCTCGTGCAGGCCGGTCGCGACGAGAGGGCGGCCTCTCCTGCCGCTCCCCGTATCGTCATTCGGCCCCGCGCTGTGGACGAGGCGGGTTTCGAGGTGCGCGTCGAAGGGGGATCCAGCGGCGACGTCTACCGCATCCTCGGGGCCAAGCCGGAGCGATGGGTCGCGCAGACCGACTTCACCAACGAGGAGGCGATCGGCTTCCTCGCCGACCGACTCGCGAAGCTCGGCGTGGAGGACAGGCTGTTCACCTCCGGTGCCGTCGCCGGCTCGACGGTGGTCATCGGGGCCGGTCACGGTGTCGTGTTCGATTGGGAGCCCACCCTCACCTCGGCGGCCGAGCTCGCCACCGCTCCGCGGGGCACCGATCCGAGACTCATCGACAACGCGCGCCCCACCCACGGCAAGCGCCGCGAGAGCTACCTCGAGCGGATGGACGCCAAGGCCGCGGCAAGGGCCCAGCTGCTCGAGGAACGACGATCGGGGCTGTGGCGCGACGACGAGGGCTTCGAGGTGGAACGGGGCGCGGCGGATGCAGGCGCAGGCGAGCCCGTCGCCCCCGCCGACGCGCAGCCTTCCTCGCGCTCCCTCGGTGCTGACGGGGACGGGTCGTGATCGGACGCCCCGCGGATGCCGCGGAGAGACCCGATCGCCCCGGCGGCGGTCTGGATGCCGGTGAAGTGACGCGATACGGGCCGGTGCTCTCGCGCCGCGACATCCCCTCTGCGCGCCGCATCGTGGTGAAGGTGGGATCCTCCTCGATCAGTGGTGACAACGCCGGGCGGATCGCTCCTCTCGTCGACGCCCTCGCCGGAGCCCACGCCCGCGGGTGCGAGGTGATCCTGGTGTCGTCGGGGGCGATCGCCACCGGCATGCCGTATCTGCAGCTCGACGAGCGACCCACCGACCTCGCCACCCAGCAGGCCGCCGCAGCGGTCGGCCAGAACGTGTTGATCTACCGCTACCAGGACAGCCTCGACCGCTACGACATCGTGGCCGGGCAGGTGCTGCTCACGGCCGGCGACCTCGAGAATCCCGGTCACCGCAGCAACGCCGAGAGGGCGATGGAGCGGCTGCTCGGCCTGCGCATCCTACCGATCGTGAACGAGAACGACACCGTCGCCACCCATGAGATCCGGTTCGGAGACAACGACAGGCTCGCCGCACTGGTCGCCGAGTTGGTGCGCGCCGATCTGCTCGTGCTGCTGTCGGATGTCGACGCGCTGTACTCGAGGCCGCCCGCCGACCCGGGCGCCGTCGTGGTGCGCAGGGTGGCCGCCGGCGCCGGCCTCGACGATATCGAGTTCGGAGAGCCCGAGTCGACCGGAGTGGGAACGGGCGGCGCCGCGACCAAGGTGGCCGCGGCGAGGATGGCCGCGGCATCGGGCACGCCCGTGCTCGTGACCTCCACGTCGCTCGTGTCGGAGGCTCTCGCCGGGGCGATCGTCGACGGCGCCGACATCGGAACCTGGTTCGAAGCCAGCACGCCGCAGGGGCGCGCTAGGGCGTAAGCGCCCGCAGGCCGTTCTGCACAGGCGCCGCGTCACCCGTCGCTCCGCCCCTGCCGCCCTACACTGGTCGCCATGACCGAGACCGCCGTCGCCCCGAAGCTCGCCGACATCCTCTCGTCCGCCCGCATCGCCGCGAGGGAGCTCGCGGCTACCTGCGCCGAGGCGAAGAACGCCGCCCTCCGCGCCGTCTCGGATGCGCTCCTCGCCCATTCGGCCG
>JBEANR010000146.1:0-6988 GCA_041165365.1 Actinomycetota bacterium
GCACCGCCCAGCGGGAGAAACGACTCCCGCGGCGAGGTGACATCCCCCGCCACCGGGCGGCAGCGCACACCGGCAGGCAGCGCGCACCGGGCGGCAGGCAGCACCGGGAGGGCAGCGAGCACCTCAGCCCTGCGGCCGCCACGGTTGATCGCCTGCCGATCCACCCTCCGGCTTCTCGTCGCCCGACCCGCGCAGGTACTTCTCGAACTCTTCGGCGATCGCCTCACCACTGGCCTCGGGGGAATCGACGGTGTCGCGCGCCTGTTCGAGTTGCTCGATGTAGCTCGACATGTCGTCGTCCTCGCTGGCGAGGGCGTCGATGCCGCTCTCCCAGGTCGCAGCCTCATCCGGCAGATCCCCCCGGGGGATCACGATGCCGATGATCTCCTCGAGCTTGTCGATGATCGCGAGAGTGGCTTTCGGCGAGGGCGCGTTGTGCACGTAGTGCGGCACGGACGCCCAGATGGAGAGGGTGGGGATACCCGCCTTCTCGGCCATCTCGCCGAGCACCGACAGAATGCCGACCGGCCCCTCGTACGAGCTCTTCTCGATGGAGAACTCCTCCCGCACGGCGGGGTTCTCCGAGGTGACGAAGACCGAGATCGGGCGGGTGTGGGGCACGTCGGCGAGCATCGCACCGAGCATGACGATCCCGGTCACGCCGGCGTCGCGCACCGCGACCAGAATCTGTTCCGTGAAGCTCTTCCAGCCCCGTGACGGCTCGGTGCCCAACAGCAGGTACACCGCCGATCCGTCGTCCGGACCGTAGATGGTGACCGACGGCCAGACGAGCAGGCGATTGCCGTCGTCGTCCGAGGTGACGACCGGACGATTGAACTGGTAGTCGAAGTAGTCCTCGGACTCGACCTCCATCAGCGACGTCAGCGACAACAGCTCCCGGACGGTCTTCACCGCCTGACTGGCGGCCTCCCCGGCATCGTTCCACCCCTCGAAGGCGACCACGAGCGTCCGTCCGCTCGTCAATCCCGAGCCGGGAACCACACCGTCAGCCACCACGAATCCTCCGAAATCCGAGCCGTCCGAGCCCGGTCCACGCTGCGATCGGATCCCCGAGCGGGGCCGATCGACGTTCCACCAGGATAGGACTCGCACCCGAGCCGCCAGCACGGCGCCGCTGTCGTCGACAGATGCCGGCAGCGAACATCCGTCCCTCCTGTCCCCGGTACGATGAGGCACCGTGACCGATCCGACTCCGACCGCAGCCGACGAGATCCCCGAGGCGCGCGGACCGGCGCGAGGCGGCGAACCGGCAGCGGTGCTCTTCGACATGGATGGCACCATCGTCGACACCGAGCCCTACTGGATGACCGCCGAGACCGAGATGATCACCTCGTTCGGCGGCACCTGGACCCATGAGGACGGCCTCGAGATGGTCGGCCTCGGACTCCCGGTCGCCGCAGCCGTCTTCCAGTCCCGCGGTGTCACGCTCGGCATCGACGAGATCATCGAGCGGATGACCACCCGCGTGCTCGAACAGGTCGCCGACGAGGTGCCGTGGCGTCCGGGAGCGCGAGAGCTGCTGCTCGAACTGCGCGAGCGCGACATCCCGACCGCCCTCGTGACCATGTCGCTCACCCGCATGGCCGAGCAGATCGCCGCCGCCATCGGTTTCACGGCCTTCGACGTGATCGTCGGGGGAGACCAGATCCCCGAGTCCAAACCGCATCCGGCGCCCTACCTGCACGCCGCCGACCTGCTCGGCGTCGACATCCTCGAGTGTGTGGCGATCGAGGACTCCGTGCCGGGTCTCGCCTCCGCCGTCGCCTCAGGTGCGGTGACGATCGGCGTGCCGCTGCATGCCGTGCTCCCCGAGGCCGACGACCACGTGCAGTGGTCGAGCCTCGACGGTCGCACCGTCGACGACCTCGCCACCGTTTTCGCCGGGCGCCGGGGGATCACGCGTGGGTGACGCCGTCCGCCGCCAGAGCGGACCCTTCCGCCCCGGCGACAGAGTGCAGCTCACCGGTCCGAAGGGTCGCCTCAACACCATCTCCCTCGAGCCCGGCGCGATCTTCCACACCCATCGCGGGGGAGTGGAGCACGATGCCGTCATCGGGCAACCCGACGGCTCCGTCGTCATCGGCACCACGGGCGACGAGTACCTCGCCCTCAGACCCCTGCTGGGCGACTTCGTCATGTCGATGCCGCGCGGGGCCGCGATCGTCTACCCGAAGGACGCCGCGCAGATCGTCGCCTTCGCCGACATCTTCCCCGGCGCGACCGTGGTCGAGGCCGGCGTCGGATCCGGCGCCCTCAGCCTCTGGCTGCTGCGCGCGATCGGCCCCACCGGCCGCCTCGCGTCGTTCGAACGCCGTCAGGAGTTCGCGGATGTCGCGTCGGGCAACGTGACGAGCTTCCTGGGGTCGGAGCCCACCAACTGGTCGGTCACGGTCGGCGATCTCGTCGACGAGCTGCCCTCGCTCGAGCCCGGATCGGTCGACCGGGTCGTGCTCGACATGCTCGCCCCGTGGGAGTGCCTCGACGTGGTCGCGGACGCCCTGACCCCCGGCGGTCTCGTCGTCTGCTACATCGCCACGGTCACCCAACTCTCCCGCGTGGCGGAGGCGGTGAGGAGCACGGGCCTGTTCACCGACCCCGACTCCTCGGAGACACTCGTGCGCGGCTGGCACGTGGAGGGCCTCGCCGTCAGACCGGACCATCGGATGGTGGCCCACACGGGTTTCCTGCTGACCGCCAGGCGATTGGCACCCGGCGCGGTCCTGCCGCAACCCAAGCGCCGGGCATCCAAGTCCGACTTCAGTGACGACGACGTCGAAGCCTGGACCCCCGGCGCACTCGGTGACCGCACGGTCACCGACAAGCGCCTTCGTAGGGCCGCACGGTCGGCGCAGGCCGCGGCGACCTCCGCCCGCGCCGCCGAGGCGCTCGGTGACTCCGATTGACCGGAATCGATCGGCCTCCGTTGCGACCTACAATTGGGCAGTCCCGCCCCCGCACCCCATGGAATGAGGCTCCCGTGCGCAGACTTCCCGCGCTCGTCGTCGCTGCAGGATTTCTCGCCACCCTCACGGCGTGCGCCCCGGATCTCGGGTTCCCCGAGGACTGCGAGACCGCCCCGGCCGGCGCCGCGGCGTCGACGGTGGAGGCGACCGGCGAGGTCGGCGAGATGCCCACCGTGACCTTCCCGTCGCCGCTCATCGCCGGGTCCATCGAGAGTGCCGAGCTCGTGCGGGGCGACGGCGTTCAGATCGACGACGGCGACCCGGTGCTCGTTCAGGCCACGATCCTGAACGGCGGCGACGGTTCGGTGCTCGAGCAGACCCCGTACGACGGAGGCGGTTCGCTCTTCACCGTGGGGCTCGACGCCGTTCCCGAGTTGAGCGCGGCCCTGGAGTGCGCCTCCGTCGGGTCGCGCATCGTCGCCGTAGCCCCACCCGCTGACGACGCCGCCGACCAGACTGCGGGCGCGTCCGTCGTCTACGTGGTCGATGTGCTCGACCGGTTCGCCTCGCGAGCCGACGGAGTCGATCAGCTGCCGCAGAACGGAATGCCGAGCGTGGTCACCGCTCCGGACGGCACCCCCGGCATCACCGTGCCGTCGGAATCGGCCCCTGCGGACTTCCGCGAGGCCGTGCTCAAGCTCGGCGACGGCGAGGAGGTGGCCGCGGATTCGACGGTGGTCGCGAAGTACACGGCGGTCGACTGGGACGAGAGGACCGTCACCACCTCGACGTGGACGACGGGTACGGCGGAAGCGCTCCAGCTCGGCGGCACCGAGATCAGCGTCGGTCTGGCTGAGGCCATCGAGGGCAAGAAGGTCGGATCGCAGATCCTCGCCGTGATCCCGCCGAGTCTCGCCGGATCGGCCTCCACGCCCGCCGAATCGACGGCGACTCTCGTCTACGTTGTCGATATTCTGGGAATCGTCGCCCCGTAGCGACTTCCCCGACACAGGCCGAGTGTCATCCGGATTCGTCATCGACACGAGGATGTCCAGCGTGAGCCCAGCCACCCCCCTGCCGGAACCCGTGGATGCCGCGCCTCCGGCGTCGAGGGTACCCGTGGAGGAACGGCTGTTCAGCCTGGTACTCGCATTGCTCGCCACCGAGACGGGCCTGACGAAGAACGAGATCCTGTCGACCGTGCAGGGCTACCGGCAGAGATTCGACAGCGGCGGCGACAACGCCAACCTCGAGCGGCAGTTCGAACGCGACAAAGACGACATCCGAGACCTCGGGGTTCCCCTCGACACCGTCGAGTCCCCGGGTCAGGCCGGCAACAACCACATCCTGCGCTACCGCATCCCGCGCGACAGCTACGAGCTGCCGAGCGACATCGCGTTCTCTGCCGAGGAGACCACCCTGCTCAATCTCGCGGCGATGGTGTGGCGCGAGGGGTCGATGTCGACGGAGTCGCGCCGCGCGCTGCTGAAGCTGAGATCTCTGGGCGCGGCGACCGAAGAGCCGGTGCTCGGCTACGCCTCGACAGTGCGGGTGCGCGATGAGGCGTTCGAGCCGCTCAGCACGGCACTCGAACGACGCAAGGTGGTGCGTTTCGCTTATCTGAAGCCCGGCGAGACCGAGGCGGGGGTGCGCACGGTTCGCCCGCTCGCCCTCGTGCAGCATCGCGGTCGGTGGTTGCTCAGCGCGCAGGAAGCCGACACCGACCTGCGCAAGACCTTCCTCCTGCGGCGGATCGTGAGCGCGGTGACCACGACCGGGCGAACATTCGCCGCACCGACCGACGACGAGCCGGCGCGTGCCCTCCGCGAGCTCGACGAGGTATGGGAATCGCGCACGGCCCTCGTCGAGGTCTTCGCCGATTCGGATGCCGCGACCAGACTGCTCAAGCGACGCGGCACGGTCTCCCCGGCTCCCGGCACGCTCGAGGTGCACTACTCCGACCTCGCGATCGTCGCCGACGAGCTCGCCTCGTTCGGGCCCGAGGTGCTCGTCGTCGGGCCACCCGCCGTGCGCTCCGCCGTGCGCGCGCGACTCAGCGAGACGGCGGCCGCCCACCGGCCTCCGGAGCCCGAGTCCGCCGAAGACCCCACCGGAGGCGCCCGTGCCTAAGCGACCGTCCACTCCGCAGGCGACCGACAAACTGGCCTTCCTGCTCGCTCTCGTGCCGTGGCTCATGGATCACGACCAGGTGACCGTGTCCGAGGCGGCGGCGCACTTCGGAGTCGCCGAGCAGGAGATCAGGGATGCCGTGCGACTCATCGCCGTCTCCGGTGTGCCGGGGGAGACCAGCCAGTACCAGCACGGAGATCTCTTCGACATCGCCTGGGACCGCTTCGACGACCACGACGAGATCGTGCTCACGAACCTCGTGGCCATCGACGATTCGCCCCGCTTCTCCGGGCGTGAGGCGGCCGCTCTCATCGCGGGACTGCAGTACCTGTCGGCCCTGCCCGAGATCGCCGATCGGGCCGCGATCGACTCGCTCATGGCGAAGCTCGCCCGCGGCGCCTCCGCCGAGCCGAGTCGCGTCGCCGTCGAGGCGTCGGAATCGGATGCCGCGCTCGCGGTCATCCGCGACGCCGTCGCCACGGGGGTGCAGGTCGAATTCGACTACCTCGGTTCGCGGGGGGAGCGGGAGCGCCGTCGCGTGGATCCGCTGCGCATCGAGTCGATCGACGCCGACTGGTATCTGCGCGGCTGGTGTCACCTGCGCGAGGCCGTGCGAACGTTCCGTCTCGACAGGATCGGCGGGCTCGAGATCACCGACCAGCCGATCACCCGGCGGGCCGGAGACGTGGTGCTGCCCGACGTGCTGTTCGAGGGATCGCCTGCCGACCTCGTCGTCACCATCGACGTGGCCGAGGCCGCGTTGCCTCTCGTCGTCGACTACCTCACCGATCGCGCTCCGACGCGCGCCGTCGACGGCATCGTGCGCACGACAGTGCACGTGTCGCACTTCCACGGGCTGAAGCGACTCGTCGCCGGCCTCTCGGGGGTCGTCACCGTGGTCTCGCCCGACGAGGCGCGCGAGGTCGTGCGGGAGTGGGCGGATGCTGCGGCCGCACGCTACGCGGACTGACCCGGCAATACCCGACAGGTCTTCCATGCATCACCCCGAGTCAGCCCGAATGCTCGGTCAGGCGGGGTACAGTAACTCCAACGACGAAAGATCGAGGTCGAAATCATGGGTATCTTCCAAGGCTTGACTGGATGGCACGCCGTCATCATCCTTGCCGTCATCCTGCTCCTGTTCGGTGCGGCGAAACTCCCCGCCCTCGCGAAGAGCGTCGGTCAGTCGATGAAGATCTTCAAGAACGAGGTCAAGACCGGTCGCGATGACGAGCCCGAGCCCTCCACTTTGCGGGCGGACTCCTCGGCTCCGTCGTCGGCACGGGACACCTCGGCCAGGGTGTACCCGACCGACTCCGACTCGAAACCCTAGGGTCGATGCCCACGCGCACTAAGAGGAGCGCGAACACCGAAGGCCGGATGTCTCTCGGCCACCACCTGCTCGAATTGCGCAAGCGGCTGTTCCGCTCGGCGCTCGGCATCGTGGTCGGAGGCGTGATCGGGTTCGTGCTCTCCGAGCCGATCCTCTCGCTCCTCCAGGCACCGATCGAGCAGATCGCCCAGTCGAGGAACGCGACCCTCAACTTCGACACCATCACGGGCGCCTTCGACCTGCGGATGCAGATCGCGATCTACGTCGGCATCATCATCTCGAGTCCGGTGTGGCTCTACCAGGTCTTCGCATTCATCGTGCCCGGCCTGACCTCGAAGGAGAAGCGGTACACCTTCGGGTTCTTCTTCTCGGCCGTTCCGCTCTTCCTCGCCGGGTGCGCCGCCGGTTTCTTCGTCTTCCCCCACATCGTCGAACTCCTGGCGGGATTCGCCCCGTCGGACACCGCCTCGATCTTCCAGGCCAAGTACTACGTCGACTTCGCCACGAAGCTCGTCCTCGCGGTCGGCATCGCCTTCGTGCTGCCGGTCTTCGTCGTGCTCCTCAACTTCATGGGGGTGCTGTCGGCGAAGGCGATCCTCAA
>JBEANR010000147.1:0-3922 GCA_041165365.1 Actinomycetota bacterium
CCGCCCGCACGCCCGCCCGCCGCCCGACCGACCGACCGACCGACCGACCGACCGACCGACCGACCGACCGACCGACCGACCGACCGACCGACTTACTGTCACAAACCAGCCATCACCTCACGCGGGGAGGCTGTTCTTTGGCAGTAAGTCGCGTCCCTTTCAGCGTGAAGTTCCGCCCGCCGACCTGCCGACCGAATCGCCCGCCTTCCGGCCCCACCCACCCGACGAACCACCCAGCCCCGCCGACCCCACTCGACCGCCCGCTTTCCAGCCCAGCCCCGACCGCCCGCCCGCCCCACCGCCCCGCCAACTTGCTGTCACGAACCAGCCATCCCATCACCCGAAGAGGCTGGTCTTTGGCAGTAAGTCGGTCTCGCGACACCTATCCGCGCCACCCGGCCGCCCGCAGGGCACGCCGCACCCGCGATGTCGCCTCCTGCGACCCGTCAGCAAGATGTGACTTGTTCAGTCGGATGACGGTCCACCCGGCCTCGGCCAGAGCGTGCAACCGGTCGACGTCCCGCAGGTACTGAGTCTCATCGAGTCGATGCTGCTCGCCGTCGTACTCGACGATCACCTTCCAGCGACGGTAGACGAGATCTCCGAACGCGAGGAATCGGCCTGAGTCGTCATCGATCCGACCGTTGACCTCGGGTTCGGGCAGTCCTGCGCGCACGATGGTCAATCGCAGCCGCGTTTCCCGGGCCGAATCCGTGCGGCTCCGCAGGTCGACCAGGGCACGTCGGAGCAACGCGACCCCGTGAACAGCGCGCAGGTCGTCGATCCTCTCCGTGATCGCGTCGAGAGTGGTCAGCGGATTCTTGCGGCAGATGAGGCCGTCCCCCGCGACGATCAGCTCGTCGAGGTGAAGTAGGGGCGCGAGCTGGATCCACGCGGTGATCGCCGACACGGTGCGATATCCCCGTACCGTCACGAGATCCGATTCCCGACGGCGAACCTGATGGCCGACGACGTTCGCCCTCCGAGGGAGGCGATCGGGAGCGATGACCGCGACATGCACGTCCTCGGCCATCTCGAGCCTACGCGGCAGCCTCATGCCGTGAAGTTGCGCGGCGGAGACGTGGGAGAAGAATTGGTGCGATGCGAGAAGCGGCAGATAGGCCTGGATCGGATGGAGGGGCGTCGCAGACCTGACTCCGTGGAAAGGTCGGCGCAGATCGCGTCGTGCGAGTCGGTCGTTCGAGACGCCGAGACTCCGGCCCTGATCGACGCGGAACGGGACTTGAGTGAGGGCATCGGGGAGGCGCGTCAGCCGGGTCATCCGCCGATCGTGCCCGTTTGTACGACGCCGCGTGCGATTCATCCACAGCTCTGGATGCCGCGAGAACTCGCCGCCAGAAGTTGCTGCCAGAGAACAGGTCGCCGGCGCTCACGGACCGCTGGTTTGTGACAGTAAGTCGCCCGCGGCGGCTAGCCCGGGCGGCGGGCGGCGGCGGGCGCGGGCGGCGGGCGCCGGCGAGCACCGCGCCGTCGAGCGCCGGGCCGCCTACTCCCGCGCCCCGAAGTGCCGCGGCAGCGTCGCGCCGTGCACTGCGCGGAGCTCGTCGACCGTGACTGTGAAGTGGTCCTGCACCTCGAGTTCGCCCGAGTCGTCGGTGACACCGAGGCGGATGACGGGGTACCCCCGCCCCTCGCACAGCCCGCGGAACTTCACGTCATCCTCGCGCGGCACCGTCACGATCGCGCGGCCCGTCGATTCGCTGAAGAGGGCCGCCGTGGCATCCACCCCGTCCCGCGCCGTGATCTCGGTGAGCCAGACGCGCGCGCCGACCCCGAACCGCATCACCGATTCGGCGAGGGCCTGCGCGAGCCCGCCGTCGGAGAGGTCGTGCGCCGAGGCGATCAGCGACTCAAGCGACCCCGCGGCGATGAGCGCGGCGAGCGACTTCTCGGCGGCGAGGTCGACGGCCGGCGGGCGCCCTCCGAGGTGCGAGTGGATGACCCCCGCCCACACCGACCCGTCGAGCTCGAGCGCTGTCGTGCCGAGCAGGTAGATGTTGTCGCCCGCGTCCTGCCAGCCCGACGGGATGCGACGCGCGACGTCATCGATGACCCCGAGCACCGCGACGACGGGCGTCGGATGGATGGGCACGTCGCCGGTCTGGTTGTAGAAGCTCACGTTGCCGCCCGTAACGGGGATCTCGAGCTCGAGACATCCGTCCGCCAGTCCGGTCACGGAGCGGGAGAACTGCCACATCACCTCGGGGTTCTCCGGGCTGCCGAAGTTCAGGCAGTCGGACACCGCGACGGGCGTCGCCCCGGTCATGGCCACGTTGCGGTACGCCTCCGCGAGAGCGAGCTGCGCCCCGTGGTACGGGTCGAGCTGGCAGTAGCGGCCGTTCGCGTCGGTCGCGACCGCGAACCCGAGACCGGACTCCTCGTCGATCCGCACCATGCCGCCGTCGTCCGGGAACGACAACGCCGTGTTCCCCATGACGTACCTGTCGTACTGGTCGGTGATCCAGGCCGGCGAGGCGAGGTTGCCGCTGCCGAGCAGGGCGAGGAACTGGTCGCGGAGTGCGGCATCCGACCGGGGGAGGGATGCCGCGGAGTCAGCGTTCAGGGCGTCGAGGAACGACGGGTACGCGATCGGCCTGTCGTAGACGGGCCCGTCGACGGCCACGGTGCGCGGCTCGACGTTCACGATCTGCTCACCACGCCACTGGATGACGAGCCGCCCGGTGTCGGTGACCTCGCCGAGCACGCTGGTCTCGACATCCCACTTCGACACCACGGCGAGGAACCCCTCGAGCTTCGACGGATGCACGATCGCCATCATCCGCTCCTGGCTCTCCGACATGAGGATCTCTTCCGCGGTGAGCGACGGGTCGCGCAGCAGCACCCGGTCGAGCTCGATGAACATGCCGCCGTCGCCGTTCGAGGCGAGCTCCGAGGTCGCGCAGGAGATGCCGGCCGCGCCGAGATCCTGGATGCCCTCGACGAGTCCTCCGGCGAAGAGTTCGAGGCAGCACTCGATGAGCACCTTCTCGGCGAAGGGGTCGCCGACCTGCACGGCGGGCCGCTTGGTCGGTCCGCCCTCGGCGAACGTGTCCGACGCCAGGATGGATGCCCCGCCGATGCCGTCCGCGCCGGTGCGGGCGCCGAACAGCACGACCTTGTTGCCGACGCCGCGGGCGTTAGCGAGGTGCAGGTCCTCGTGGCGCAGCACGCCGACGGCGAGGGCGTTGACGAGCGGATTGGCCTGGTAGACCGCGTCGAAGTAGGTCTCGCCACCGATGTTCGGAAGGCCGAGGCAGTTGCCGTAGAACGAGATGCCCGAGACGACTCCGTGCACGACGCGCGCCGTGTCATCCGCGTCGATGGCACCGAAACGCAGGGCGTCCATCACGGCGACGGGGCGGGCGCCCATCGAGATGATGTCGCGCACGATGCCGCCGACGCCGGTCGCAGCGCCCTGGAACGGCTCGATGTACGACGGATGATTGTGGCTCTCGATCTTGAACGTGACCGCCCAGCCCTCGCCGACGTCGACCACCCCGGCGTTCTCGCCCATGCCGACCATGAGGTTCTTCGTCATCACGGGGCTCACCTTCTGCCCGAACTGCCGAAGGTGCACCTTCGACGACTTGTAGGAGCAGTGCTCGCTCCACATCACCGAGTACATCGCGAGCTCGCCGCTCGTGGGGCGCCGCCCGAGGATCTCGCGGATACGCGCGTACTCGTCGGCCTTCAGCCCGAGCGCCTCGAACGGCTGTTCCTTGTCGGGTGTGGCGAGAGCATTCGCCACCGAATCGGGGGCCTGGACCGGATCCGGGGTTCGGACGGATGCTGCGCTCACGCGGGAGGTCTCCTCGATCGGGGATGCCGTACCGGGCAATGCTACCGGCGGGGGTGGCGGGCCGGTCGGGTGGCCCCGGGTCGCCGGACCAACGGGTCGCTG
>JBEANR010000148.1:0-5050 GCA_041165365.1 Actinomycetota bacterium
GCCCCGCCCGCGCTCGAGGGAGGTGGCGATCGCCCCCTCGTCGACCGGATCGATGACGAGAGTGCCCACGGAGGCCCTCCCCGTCGCCTCGGCGTCGACGAAGGCCGGGAGGGTGCGGCCCGTTCCCGCGCTCACGTCGAGCGCGCCGACCAGGCCGGCCGAGAGCAGGGGAACGGCGACGAGCACTGTCGAGACCGTGACGAGGATCGACGAGCCGGATGCCGCGCGGCCGAGGGCGTCGAGAGCACACATCGCCGCCGCGATCAGCCCGAGCCAGAACAGGCTGAGCCCCGATCCCGGCCAGAGACCGACCGTGTCGGGCCCCTGTGAGACCAGGTCGATGCGCGATGCGGCCACCGCGGTGAGGAATCCCATCAGGGCCACGAGCAGCGGCGGCACCGCCTTGCGGGTGCCGGGTGTCACGAGCGCCAGCACGGCGAGCACCCCCAGCGGGAGAAGGAGCGCCGCTGCCACGAAAGGACCGGCGACGCCCGGCAGGGCGATCGACCCGAGCAAACGGCTCCATCCGTCAGACCCCCCGTCCGCCGATCCGAGTGCGAGTTGGATGCCGGACTGCGTCGCTCCACCGGACGCCACACCGGGATCGGCGAGGATCCCGCCGGGGAATCCCCTCCCCACCTGATCGACGAGCAGTGGAGCGAACAGCATCGCGGCGGGCAACGGTATCCCGACGAGCCGGTGCGCACTCCGCGGGTGCGTCGCCGTCCACACGAGCAGCAGCAGCAGCAGTGCCGGGATGAGCGACGGAGCGGATGCCGCGACCACCGCCATCACGACAGCCGCCCCCGCCGCCGCCGACCACGACCTCACGGCCGTGACGCCGAGGAGCACGAGCCACGGCAGCAGCACGTGCGCCATCGCCGCCCCGAGCCTGCCGCCGTCGAGCGCCTGCAGGAACGGCGGCGCCACCGCCCACAGCACCGCCGCGATCGAGGGCAGCGCGGCCGACACGGCGAACCTCCGGGTGCAGAACCATGCACCGACGCTCGCGGCGGGCAGGGCGAGCAGGTAGAACCCGACCACTGCGGCGGAGGGGTTCGTCGGAACGAGGGTCCCGAGCACGGCGAGCACCCACGCGAACGGGTCTGCCGCCCCCGTGAAACCGACGCCGAGATCGCGGTGACCCCAACCGACCTGCGACCAGAGGGTGCCGACATCCGCAGAGAGAGGAAGAAGGCCGCCGCCCACCACGGACTCCGCCCCGATCAGGGTTCCGAAGGCGATGACGCCGATGACCGCGGTGGCGAGGAGGGTCCAGAGGCCGCCGCCGCTGACGTAGCCGACGCGCTCGACGTTCCAGGCCACCGGCCCGTGCAGCGGCTGCCGTTCGACGCGGTGCACCCGCTGCTCGCTGGCCTGCCGCCAGCTGACGCGCAGGGGCGCGATCGCCGACCAGCCCACGCGCTTCGAGGCCGCGAGTCGCCGACGGGACCGACGGATGCCGCGCACCTCCACCGCGGCGGAGAACGCCGCCGCGAACTCCCCCGGCACGGCGGCTGGCCGTTTGCCGAGCAGATGCACGATCGACCTCGCGAGGGCGAGAGGGAGCAGCGACAACCAGTGCAGAGGCAGCGCCCAGAGCGGCGCGTAGACCATGCGACGGTGCAGCAGAGCAGATCGCACCCTGCGGGATCGGGTGGATTCCGGCAGGTCTGGGGCACCGAAGTACTCGGGACCGCCGGCGCTGGCGACGCGGGCGTCGGGCACCACGACGACGCGATGGCCGGCGAGGCGTGCGCGGACCGAGAAGTCGAGGGACGAATCGATCGAGGGCAGACCGGGGTCGAATCCGCCCAGTTCGGTCCAGACCTCCCGGCGCACGAGCATGCCGCCAGCCGCCACGCCGAGCACATCGGCCTGCACGTCGTGCTGGGCCTGATCGAGTTCGTCGCCGACGAGCACCAGCGAGGCGCCGGTCGCGGTCATCGATTCGCCGTACTCGGCGATCACGTCGGGGGCGTCCCACTGCATGAGCTTCGGACCGGCCACGGCGACGGAGGGAGCGATCTCGACCGCGCCGAGCAGACGGGCCAGGGCGTCGGGGTGCGGAGCATTGTCGTGCCCGAGCAGCCACAGCCAGTCGTCGGTGGGCGGGGGCGCGGGGCGGGTGGTGCCTTCCTGCGGACCGGTGGCTTCGTCGGGGCGGTCGGTGGCTTCGTCGGGGCGGCCGGCTTCGGCAGGACCGCCGGCTTGGGCAGGACCGGCGGCTTGGGCAGGACCGACGGCTTCGGCGGGACCGGCGGCCTCGCCGGGACCGGTGGGTTCGGCGGCTTCGGCGGGACCGGTAGCCTCGCCAGGACCGGTGGGTTTGGCGGGACCGGAGGCCCGGCTGGTGAGACCGGCGGGACCGGCGGGATCGGCGGGACCGGCGGTCCGGGTGGTGAGGGCGTGGGCGACTGCTCCACCGAACGACGATCCCGGAGGGGCGGCCACGACGAGGGAGGCGTCGGATGCCGAGAGCAGGGCGGCGGAGTTGTCGGTGGACGCGACATCCACCGCGATGAAGGCGTCAGGGCGACGACTCTGGCGACCGACAGCGGCGAGGGTGCGCTCGAGAAAGCCGGCACCCGAGCGGGCGACGACGATCGCGGTCACTCGCTGTCGCATTGCACCGACACTAGGCGCGAGCCCGTCGCCCGTCGCCGGATGACACACCATTCCGCGGAGTTGGCCGCGGACGTGCGGATGTCGAGCGGGGACGTGAGGCCGGCACGAGTGTGAATGCCGTGTGCTGCTGTCGCTCGGGGCGGGGCGGCCCGACGGGGCCTGCGGCGTTCACGGTGAGGTGGGCGGGGCGGCCCGACGGGGCCTCCGGCGTTCGCGGTGAGGTGGGCCGTCAGGCTCGACGGGGCCTGCGGCGTTCGTGGTCAGGTACGCTGCCAGGCCCAACGGGGCCTGCGGCGTTCGCGGTCAGGTACGCCGTCAGGCGGAAGTGCGCTTGCGCAGCTTGCGCCGTTCGCGCTCGGACAGACCGCCCCAGATGCCGAATCTCTCGTCGTTCTGCAGGGCGTACTCGAGGCACTGCGAGCGCACCTCGCACGACGTGCAGATCTTCTTCGCGTCGCGGGTCGATCCGCCCTTCTCGGGGAAGAACGCCTCGGGATCGGTCTGCGCGCAGAGGGAATCGGTCTGCCAGGCGAGCGGGTCGTCGTCATCCGTGACGGATCGACGCACCCCCGGCACTCCGAGCTTGACGGGGTCGACGAACCAGTCGTCGGGAACCCCCCGCCGTGCCGGCGAACCGTCGGTGGTCGGGCGCGTCCCCCGCGCCCCGAGTGCCTGCACAATCGCCCCCGACGTGTCGCGTTCGTAGGCTGCGCCATTGCTGATCGCCATATCACGCTCTCCCCTCCGCGCGGCGTTCCGGCAAGCGCCTGTCGCGTTAGCCCTAATTACACCGGTGTAGTTACTCCCGCGTCAAGTCGCGGATGCTAAACCCTCGACGTGGGATCGAGGGTTCACGGCGCGCCGTGGAGCCGTGGTCGGTTACGGGCGGCGCAGGCGGCGTCGCGCGGGGCGCCGCGGGCGCGTTGCCCGCCCCCACCCCCCAAACTCCCGAAAACGAAGGACGAACGCCCGCAACGTGGTCCGACACGCGGTTGCCGGTGCCGCATCGTCGATGTTCTCCTTCGTTTTCGGCCAGAACCCGCGCGACGGTGCCTGCCGCCTGGCCGAGCCGTCTACGGCTGGCGCCTGCGACTTCCGATGGTTGGCGCCGGCCTCCCGCGCCCGCAGGAGCTGCCGACGACATCCGCCACCGATAAGCCGCGGGGTCGCGTCATCCGTCCGCTCGGCGCCGGGCGTCCCACGCGCTCTGCACCATGTCGCGCAGCGTATGACGCATCGCCCAACCGAGATCGCGGGCGGCCAGGTCTCCTGCTGCCACGATCCGCGCGGGGTCGCCGGGCCGGCGCGGTGCGATCTCCGGGTCGAACTCGATTCCGGTCACGTCGCGGATGGCCGCCATGATCTCACCGACGGACAGCCCATCGCCGCTGCCGAGGTTGTAAGCGGCCTCGATGGCGTCATCGGCTTCGAGTCGGCGAGCGGCGGCGACATGGGCGGCCGCAAGATCATGAACATGGATGTAGTCGCGCACGTTCGTGCCGTCGGGGGTGTCGTAATCGTCGCCGTTGATCCGAGGCGTGCGACCCGTGAGGAGGGCCTCGAACACCAGGGGGAAGAGGTTGTGCGGACTCACATCGAACGCGCCCCCCGGCGCCGACCCGACCACGTTGAAGTACCGCAGCGACGTGTGGCTCAGACCCACTGCCACGGCCTGATCACGGAGCAGCCACTCGCCGATCAGTTTCGACTCGCCGTACGGCGACTGCGGGTTCTTCGGGGTGACTTCTGTGACGAGCGCGGCTTCCGGGGTGCCGTACACGGCGGCGCTCGAGGAGAAGACCATCTTGTCGACGCCACGATCCTGCATCGCCGCGAGCAGTTTCGCCGTGCCGGTCACGTTCTGGTCGTACGTGTGCAGCGGTCGCTGCACCGAGACGCCGGCGTACTTGAAGCCGGCGACGTGGATGACGCCGCTCACGTCATGGCGATCCATCGCGTCGATGAGCAGCTCGCCGTCGAGAATCGATCCGCGCACGAAGGGCACCTCGGCGGGGAGGAACGACTCACGCCCGGTCGACAGATCGTCGATGACGACCGCGCCGATGCCCTCCTCGATCAGCGAGTGCACGACGTGGGACCCGATGTAGCCGGCGCCGCCGGTGACCAACCAGTTCATCCGCCCACCGTACTGCGGCCGCCGCGCTCGTTTCCGACGCTCCCCCTGAAAACGAAGGAGTCCGGGGCGGTCTACGGAGGACCCGCGCGGTTGAGTCGACGCAGACGGTCCGATCGCCTTCGTTTTCGGAGCGCGGCAGAGTCCCGCTCCAGCTGCGCGACTCGCGACTCCTCGGCGAGGAGCACACGGATGGCCGCGAGGCACGTTCCCCAATCGCGGTACAGCTGCCGGTACGTGAATCGCAGCGAGCGCTGATGGGCGAAGACGATGGCCACGTCGCGGCGA
>JBEANR010000149.1:0-9157 GCA_041165365.1 Actinomycetota bacterium
TCCCGTTGGCCCGCTCGTCGACCAGCTTGTCGAGGTAACGCACCTTCTGCATGAGCGGATCCTCGATCTCCTCGACTCTGATGCCGCAGATCTTGCCGGTGATCGTGCTCGCCAGCGGGTTGAGCGTCGCGTCTGCAAAAAAGTCCTCGAACGTCGTGCGGGCGGCGAGGTGACGGTCGAGGGCGGCGCGGTCGAATCCCGTCAACCACTCGATGATCTCGACGAGGTCGTGCTCGGAGCCGCCTTTGCGCACCATCTTGGCGACGTAGAGGGTGTACACGTCGGCGAACGGCGTGGTGAAGATGCGGTGGCCCATGACACGGGAGCGTACCGGGCCTGCTCCTGAAGGGTGATCAGTCGAACGAAGGCCTTCGGCGCTGCTGCTTGGTTGCCGAGCGTTGTTGCTTCGCTGCGAGGTGGCGCCGAGCAGATCCGCGCGTCGGCGCTGTGGCTCTCCGACGCGGCCCCGGCGGTGCGAGGGCTGCGCGCAGGAGCTCGGCGAGGGTTTCGAGAGCGGCCTCGCGGTTGCGCAGCTGCGAACGTCGCTGCGACACCGTGACGGTGATCGCGCCCGCGACGAGTCGGCGTCCGAGCCGGGAGAGGATCACCCTGCGCTGATCGTCGGTGAGAGCCCCCGATGAGGCCACGCTCCAGCTCAACTGCACACGACTGTCCGAGGTATTGACGTGCTGCCCGCCCGGTCCGGACGACCGCGAGAACCTCCAACTCAGCTCCGCAGCGGGGATGGTGAGGCCGGGTTCCACCTCGAGATCCATGGGTCAAGGGTGCCATGGAGCGCCAGGTGCAGAGCGGATGCCACAGCTCAGGCCGCGGCATCCCACCAGTCCAGCACCCGGCTGCCGATCATCGTCAACCACCGTGACGGCTCACCCTCTGGAGCGTCGACAGCGAACCAGGTGCGGCCGGGGAGAGGCCTGCCTTGCAACCACGTCCCGTCGGGTTGACGGGCGGCGCGCACGACGTCGACGGCGTCGGAGAGGCGTGGATCCGGGGATGTCGCGTGCAGAAGTGACGCATCCCTGAAGTGATCGAGCGCGACCAGCGCGCTGTACCGCCAACGATTCGGGTAGACGAACCGCGTCGTGAAGTCGCCGACGGATTCGCCGGTCGACGCGCGGAACAGCAGCCGTCTCGAGAGCAGATACTCCTCGCCGCGCCGACGGACGTCGCGGAGGGCGCCGTCTGCGCTGTGCCTCTCGTAGGCCAGCATCCCGCGCACCGCGTTGAGGGTGGAGTGGAAGGACGACCGCGTCGAGTCGCCCTCCTCCGCCTCACAATTCCATCCGCCGTCTGCCAGCTGGTGCTCGGGAAACCATGCGGCGAGACCAGACACGTCTGCGCCCAGCCACGCCCCGGTCGCCAGCGTGTACGAGTTGATGCACACGTCGACTTCGCCGGCCCAATAGGGCAGACCGTTGTAGTCCCATCTGCTGTTCTCCGCGAGGCGGGCGGCGGTGTCGGTCAGCACCGCGGCATCCAACCCCCATTCGCGGAGGTCTCTGAGAACCCAGGTGGTCGCGGTCCACGGCTGACCGGCTTCCTCGGATTCAGGACCGTCGAAGTACCCGGCCGGAAAGAAGGCCCCACCCGCCCATTCGCCGCTGGCATCCTGGGCGGCGAGGAGGGCGGCCCCGAAACCCTCGGTCGCGATCCTGGCACGGGTCTGCTGCCACACTTCGGGCGGGGTGCCCGCGATGTCGCGCTCGACCTGCCAGCGCAGCGCGGGGTCGGAGGCGAGCAGCCATTCGAGCACGTGAGGGTCGATCGCCATGGCAGCAGGGTAGCGAGGCCGGCGTTTGCTCGGCGTCGTCACTGTGCGCCCAAAGGTCACTGATCGCTTCCACCCACTGGATCCAGTCGGGTCGACAGTGCCCGTGTGGCGGTGTCAGCGGACCAGCTTTCCGGAGCACGTGACTCAGATCATCGAAGAGTCGGATCTCCTCCCAGGTTCCCGACGACGCGCCGGAGCACGTCGATCATGGTGGCGTACTCGGCGTCTGAAAGTCCGTCGCGGGTCTGCTGATGCGCGATCTTGTTGGTCTGCTGCGCCATAGAGCCTCTGCTTCGCGGCGTGCAGGTGCACATCGATCGAGGCGAAAGAGGAAATCCGTCGGCCGTGGCGTAGAAACCATTGCCGTGGCACTCTTGTGTCATGGATGCCACAGTTGTCTTGGGTCAGCAAGGTCGCCTCGTGATTCCGGCGGATGTTCGTGCGGCACTCGGGCTTTCGGCCGGCGATCGACTTCACCTGCGTCTGTCTGGGCGGCGCGTCGTGCTGGAACGGCCGCGCGACGCAGCCGCCGAACTGCGCGGCTTGGGTTCGGCGGTTCCGCGGTCTCGTTCGCTGGTCGATGAGCTGCTCACCGAACGCCGGCTCGCCGCGGCGGTCGGCCTATGACCGTTCTCGACGCATCAGCCCTGCTCGCTCTCATCCACGACGAGCCCGGTGCCGACCTGGTGGCCTCGGAACTCGACTCTGCGCTCCTCGGCGCGGCGAACCTGGCTGAAGTGATCGGGAAGCTGGTCGATGTGGGCATCGACGCCACGCCCCTTCGTGACCTGCTCCGTGCCGCAGGGGTGACTGTCGAACCCGTCCTTGAAGCGGACGCCGAGCTTGCCGGAGCCATGCGCGCACTCGACGGTGGGCGAGGTCTCTCCCTCGGCGACAGGTGCTGCCTCGCCCTGGCCGTGCGCAGTGATCCGGCCGAGGTCCTGACCGCGGACCGAGCCTGGGCTGACCTTGACTTGCCGGTACGTGTCCGCCTGATCCGATAGGTGACTCGAGCGGATGATCATCGACACCGACCTCGTCACCGCGCTGGTGGCCGAGCAGTTTCCACGCTGGAGACACCTGCCGATTCGCCTCGTGGACCACAACGGGTGGGACAATCGCACCTTCCGCCTCGGTGACTCGATGAGTGTGCGACTGCCGAGCGCTGTCGGCTACGTCGCGCAGGTCGACAAAGAGCAGAGATGGCTTCCGGTGCTGGCTCCGAGACTGCCCCTGCAGATCCCGGCTCCGATCGCGCTCGGGCGACCTGGCGCCGGCTACCCGTGGCCGTGGTCGGTCTATCGATGGATCGAGGGAGAGCCCGCGACATCCGCTCCCTCCTTCGATCGAAGGGTCTTGGCGGGTGATCTCGGCGATTTTCTCCAGGCCCTGCAGGCCGTCGACTCCACGGGTGGTCCGGCTGCCGGTGACCACAGTGCGTGGCGCGGGGCGCATCTACGGGTCTACGACGCTGACACCCGCGCGGCACTCGAGGTGCTGCGCGGTCACATCGATGTCGGCGCCGCGGCGACGGTGTGGGATGCCGCGATGACGAGTGAGTGGGGTGGCCCGCCGGTGTGGCTGCACGGCGATGTCGCCGCCGGCAATCTGCTCCTGCGTGAAGGGCGGCTCGCAGCCGTGATCGATTTCGGATGTTCGGCGATCGGGGATCCGTCCTGCGATCTGGTCGTGGCCTGGACGCTGTTCGATATGCAGAACCGGGCGCTGTTCGCGCGGCACCTGTCGCTCGACGACGGCACCTGGGCGCGGGCGCGGGGATGGGCGCTCTGGAAGGCGCTCATCACAGCTGCGCAGGAGATCGAGCGCCGGTCAGAGGAGAGGTCCGAGTGCTGGAGCGTGATCGACGCGGTGCTCGAGGATCGTGTGCAGGGTTGAGTCCGCCTCGCCATCGCCCGCCGCGTCCGCGAGCGACAGCGCCCGCCCGGGCCACACCGACGGTCATGCGAGATCCCGCAGGCGCGCCGTCAAGCTCGTGTCGCCCGCTCGTCGCTCGTAGGTCACTGCGAGGATCAGCAGCACCGCGCCCACCACCGCGAGAGTGATCCACCATGGCATCGACTGGATGCCCCGACCGATCTGCACCGCGAAGACCACGACGTTCTCGATCGGGAGCACCACGATGCCGACGACGAACGGGGCAGCGAGTCTCAGCCGGGCGCCGACCAGGATCGCGATCAGCGCGATGATCATCACCAGTACGGCCCGCCACGTCTGCGGGTCGGTGAAGGTCGCGAGCACCGACGCCGAAGTGATCACGGCGAGTCCGGGCCCGAGCAGGGCCCATGAGCCCGTGAAGCCTTCCGGCCAACGCCCGAGAGGCGCTCGAATCGAGGCGCGCCCGTCATCCTGACGCCGCAGGATCGCCGCCCCGACCACGAGCAGGGTGATGCCGAGCGGCGCTGAGAACCATTCCACTCTGAGCTCGCGAGGACTCCACGCCACGATCGAGGTCACGAATGCGAGGGCGAACGCGATCCACACCGGTGGAAGGATGCTGCGAGGGCGCGCTCGAAGGGCGGAGACGAGCATCATCCCGAGGAACGCTAGCATCAGCGTCCAGAGAGACCAGATCGCGAACCAGTCACGGTCGATCGCCGTCCAGGTCGCGAGCGCGAGCGAGGTGGGGGCGATCGCGGTCACCCACCGGTTCGACGTCTCGCCGGATACGCTCCCCGCCGCGATGAGCTCCCGTGCGGCCAGAGCCGTAGCGAGAGCTGCGATCATCCCGACCACGAAGCACGACACCACGACGGCGACGGCACCGCCGCTCAGCGCGTCGAGGTGCTGCCCCCACCGCAGTCCCTGCACGGGCCCGGCCGCCGCGGCCACCATCGATGCGACGAGTGTCGCCCGGCGAAGCTCGCCGAGTCGCCGCCCGATGGCTGAAGCGCCCCGCCGGATCAGGATGCCGGCAGCCACGAGCAACAACGACGCCGCGAGCAGCGCGGCCGCACGCGACGGCACCGCATCCAGCTCGCCGACCACGGGCCCGGCCGTGGCCGTCGAGAGTGTCACCAGGCTCGGCGCCACCATCCCCGCGAGACCCACGGCATAGAGCGCGGTAGCGCGGGTGCCGCGCGCGGTGAGTGCGATGCCGACCACCGACAATCCGAGACTCGGAGGCAATAAGTACATCTCTACGGTGCCGAGCCCGAGGATCCCCCAGCCGCACCAGAGAGCGCACGTGATGGAGGCGGCCGCCAACCACCAGCCGTACCGACGGCGCACGGAGCCGGAGGCCACCGCCCCGAATCCGAGGCCGAGGATCACCAGCACGATCGCTGCGGTGTCGAGCCCCGCGGCCTCGCGCCAGAGGGCGAGCCCGACGGCGATGGCCGCGGTCAAGAGGGCGGATGCCTCGAGGGCCAGGCCGGCGATGGCCGCATCCCGATCCGGCGCGCCGCTTCGTCTGAGCACCCGTCGGATCGCGTCCAGGCTCGCGAGAACCGCGGCCACGATCATCGCGATGACGGGCAGCGTCACGGGGGAGGCGCTGTCGGCGAGCACCTCGGCGCCGAGGCAGACGACCACGACGGACGCCGTCGGCACGAGCGCCGCGGACGCCATCGCGCGTACGCCGATGCCGACGGTGCGGCGTCGTCCGAGTACGAGGGTCAGCGACACGGCGAACATCAGTCCCGTCGACAGGGCGGTCCACCCGCTGCGCTCGACGACGACCTGCGCGACGCCCGCGACGAAGGGGATCGAGGCCACGGTCATGATCGCCAACCACGATCTCGAGCCGATCCTCCGCCAGGTCGTCGCGATGACGGCCCCGACGAGGCCCGCTGTCGTCGTCAGGCTCTGGCCAGCGATCGATTCGAATCCGAGCCCGCGCAGCGCTTCGGCGACCACGACGAGCGAGTAGGCGTAGCCGGCCCCCACGTGCAGGTAGCGCCACCCCGCAGGCAGGGTCCTCGCCGCGAGAGCCGTCGCGAGAACCACGAGCGGGCCCGCGGCGACGAGATCCGGCCGCTCGCGCCACGAGAGCACGGCCACGAGCAGGATCGCCAGATGGATGCCGACGGTGAACGGCAATCGCGCCAAGGTCGAACGCGCCGCCCGTGGGGAACTCAGGATGAGGGCTGCGCTCGTCGCTACGGCGAGCCCCAACCCGATCGCGAGCTGCACCCAGAACTGCCGGTCGGGAAGGCAGACGACGGTGAGAGCGGCGAGGGAGATCGCCCACCCGCCGACGCGGCGCAGCCACTTCGTCGAACTGCCACCGAATGCCGAGGCCGCCGCGAATCCGAGTGCCATCGCCGAGAGGCCGACGACAGTCGGCCATCCGACCGGCCCCGCGCCGTCGACTCCGGATGTCGCACCCGAGCCGATCGTCGCGTTCTCCGCCGCCTCGACCACCGCCGTGATGACGGTCATCAGCCCGATCAGCAGTGCCATGCCTGTCGGTGCGGTCAATGCGAGTAGGGCGGTGCAGATCGCCCCGAGGCGTCCTGCCCGGCGGTCGATGCCGCGCGGTGTCGGGCAGGCCACGACGACCAGGAGGCCCACCGCCGCAGCGGCAGGGAGCACCGCGATGTACCACGCCCCGTCGGCGGAGAGGAGGTCGATCGTGAGCGGGACGAGCGCGACGGCGGCGGTGGCGGTGGCGCCGTACATCCAGACCCAGACCACCCCGCTCGGATGACGTCCACTGGCCAGCGAGATCGCTGCGACGGCCGCCAGGATGCCCGCAGCGGCACCCCACGCGTTCCACGCTGTATTGATCGCTGACCCGCCCGCGATCGACGGCAGCGCCAGAAGAGTCGCGGCGACGGCGAGCGACTGGATGATGGTGAGAGCGGTCATCTCGGTGCGCCGTCGCTCGCCGGTACGACGAGCGAGTCTCGTCGTCGCCGCGATCAGCGCAGACGCGGTGGCGGCGCTCGCGAGGTGGCCGATCGTCGAGGCGAGGACGCTCGCGCGGGCGTACCCGAGCATCGACGGCGCGACGACGATTGCGACGACGGCGGCGAGGCTCCAGGCGCGGAGCCCCGTCGCGAGGGCAGCAGCCGCCAGTCCGATCCCCGCGATGAGGGTGGCGACGGATGCCGCGATCCACGCGCCGGCGGTCCCCGTCGACGATGCGGCGAGCGCCTGCACATCGAGGGCGACGAAGACGACCCCGAGTGCGCCGATGGCCTCCGCCGAGAACCTCAGCGTTCGTCGCGCCGACAGCCAGGCGCCTCCAACGAGCAGCGCCGTGATCGCGGCGACGACGAGACTCCTCGTCGCGCCGCCGGCGAGATCGGGGTCGAAGAACAGGAACACGATGGCCGACACCGCGACGAGCCCGGCTCCGGCCACAGCGAGCACCGATTGCATCGACGCGCTCGACCGGCCCGACGCCGTCACGGTGAGCGGCGCGGTGACGGTGAGCGACGCGGTGACGGTGAGCGACGCGGTGACGGTGAGCGGCGCGGTCGGAGTGGGTGAGGGGAGCGCGGGCGGCACCGCCACCGTGCTGCTCGGCACGCGGCCGAGGATCGCTTGTCGGCGTCGCAGCGTCTCGACAGCGGTCGTCGACGCCGCCCACAACTCCTCGCCGACCGCGCCCCGCAGGTCGGCTCCGCACCCGTGACAGCGCGCCTCGACGAGCCGGGACTCCTCGCAGACCGGGCAGGTCGCCGAGTCGAGCAGGCGGCGGGCGGCGAGCTCACTCCAGCCGGTGGTGGCGGTCATGCGTCGTCGTCCGACCCTGGCCGTGCGGCCGCGGCATCCGGAATCCATCGCAGGATGTCGCCCGGCTGGCAGTCGAGCACCCGACAGATCGCGTCCAGCGTCGAGAAGCGCACGGCCTTCGCGCGGCCGTTCTTCAGCACGGACACGTTGACCGGTGTGATCTCGATGGCCGCGGCGAGATCGGTGACCGACATCTTCTTCTTCGCGAGTTCGACGTCCAGATCGATCACGATGGCCATCAGACGACCTCCGAGAGATCCTGTTGCAGTTGTCGTGCGTTGTGCAGAAGGCCGCGGATCACGACGATCAACAGCGAGAGCCCGGCGCCCACGACCACCCCGAGTGCGCACAGCAGGATCACGGACGGCGATGCCACCCCGGCCACCAGCAGCACCGCGAGCGAGACCGCGATGAGCACACTGGCCGAGATGATCGAGCCCAGGATGACGTCGACCCAGGTGAAGGCCTCGTCGGAGAAGATGCTCGCCGCACGCACCATCGACAGCAGTCGCCACACGCAGACGAGCACGATCTGCACGCAGAGCAGGAAGAGCACCGCGATGACGATGCCGGGCACGCGCAGGTAGCCGAGGTCCGGAAATCTCTCGGCCGTCTCGAGGGCCACCCCGGGGACCACCAGCGCCTGGCAGGCCGCCAGCAGTGCGATCATCGCGACGATGAGCAGCTTGAGATTGACGATGGTAAGACGATGCATGACGTTCCTATCGATAGTCGGTGCAGATCTATCGACAAACGATAATGATGAGGGTCCTCGACGCGCCATCATCCGGTCGGATGACATTCTGTCGGCAGGTCATTGAGTCGGGGATGTCGCGGCGCTACCCTCGTCGCATGTGCCGTAACATCCACACCCTCCACAATTTCGAGCCGGCCGCGACCGACGACGAGGTGCACGCTGCAGCGCTGCAGTTCGTGCGCAAGATCAGCGGCTCGACGAAGCCGTCGAAGGCCAATCAGGAGGCCTTCGACCGGGCCGTCGAGGAGATCGCGCACCTCACGCGCCACCTGCTCGAGGACCTCGTGACCAAGGCCCCGCCGAAGTCGCGCGAGGAGGAGGCCGAGAAGGCGAAGGCCCGATCGGCGCAGCGGTTTGCGGCAGCCTGATCGACGGCGCGGGGTGCGTCGGACAGACCGGTCTCTCCCGGAGTCGCTGAGGCTTCCCCTACACTGAGCCGAGTCCCCCTAAGGGAGGACGCGGCTTTCGGCCCGACGTCGAGTCGCAACAGGGCACAGTGGAGTGATCGTGGGTCGTCATATCGTTGCCGAGGCTCGCCCCAGGCATCCGTTCTTCCGCGGGATCGTCGCGATCATCGCCGTGATCGCGCTCGCAGCGGGGGCCGCGGTCGGCGGCGCCGCCTGGGCGAACGGCTACTTCGACGACCTGATGCGCGCCACCGGCTCCTGTGCCGACCCGGTCTCGGTCGTGGTCGTCGCCGACCCTTCGGCGTTCGACGCGGTCAAACTGGTCGCGGCCACGTTCGAGGACGACGCGGATGTCTGCTCAGACGTCGAGGTCAGGGAACAGGCCTCGGTCGACACGGCGGCCACACTCGCCTCGGGTGCCGCCGACGACATCGACCTGTGGATCCCGGACTCGCTCGTGTGGATCGACCGCGTGAACGCGACCGCCCGCTCGCTCGG
>JBEANR010000150.1:0-8748 GCA_041165365.1 Actinomycetota bacterium
GAGCCTCAGAACTGCGGCGCGTCCACCCGATCCGTCGCAGCGGCGGCCGTCGCGAACGCGAGCCTGAGCGCCTCGCCGAGGTGGCCGGCTTCGGAGTCGATGACGGTCGTGAAGCCGAGCCGCTGGGCCTCCGCAGCCCGCTGCTTCGACGAGGATGCCGTGCGCACCTCGCCCGCCAGACTGATCTCGCCGACCGCGGCCATCGTTCCAGCGAAAGCCCGGTCTTTGTAGGCGCTCGCGATGGCCAGGGCGATCGCGAGGTCGGCGCCCGGTTCGACGACGCGGATGCCGCCGACAGTCGACACGTAGACGTCGAACCCGCTCAGCGGCAGGTTGGCCCGGCGCTCGAGCACCGCGAGCAGCATCGCCACCCGGGAGGAGTCGACCCCGTTCACCACGCGCCGGGGCTGCGGTGCGCTCGACTTCACGATCAGCGCCTGCACCTCGACGGGCAGCGCCCGACGGCCCTCGACGGCGATGGTCACGCAGGTGCCGGAGACGGCGACGAGACCTCGGGAGAGGAACAGGCCGCTCGGGTCGGCGACCTCGGCGATGCCGTCCCCGGTCATCTCGAAACATCCGACCTCGTCCGTCGACCCGAAACGGTTCTTGTGCGCGCGCACGAACCTCAGCGCGGTCTGCCGGTCACCCTCGAACTGCAGCACGACATCGACGAGGTGCTCGAGAAGGCGGGGACCTGCGATCGACCCGTCTTTCGTGACGTGGCCGACCAGCAGGATCGGCAGGCCGCGGTCTTTCGAGACGCGGATGAGCGTCGCGGCGACCTCTCGCACCTGCGAAGGTCCGCCGGCGAGCCCCTCGGAGAGCGACGAGGACACAGTCTGCACCGAGTCGACGATGACGAGATCGGGACGCACGTCGTCGATCTGACCGAGGATGGTGGCGAGGTCTGTCTCGGCGGCCAGGAAGAGCGACGACTGCATCGCCCCGGTGCGCTCCGCGCGCAGGCGCACCTGGTTCACGGACTCTTCGGCGGTGACGTAGAGCACGCGCGACCCCGACGCGGCCACGCGCGAGGCCACCTCGAGCAGGAGGGTCGACTTGCCGACCCCGGGCTCGCCGCTGAGCAGGATGGTCGCGCCCGGCACGATGCCGCCGCCGAGCACGCGATCGAACTCGTCGATGCCGCTCGGCCAGTGGGCGACGGACTCACCGCCGATGTCGAGGATCGACCGCGCGGCGGAGGTTTCGCTCACCGCGATGGGACGCACCGCGCGTAGTGCGGTGGTCGGAGCGGCCTCGATCACGGTGCCCCACGCCTGGCATTCGCCGCAGCGCCCCGCCCACTTCAGGGTCGTCCAGCCGCACTCGGTGCACCTGAAATTGCTCTGGATCTTCGCCACGACGACAGCCTAGGCAGGGCGGACGACATCCCGCGGTCGGCCCGCTCAGCTTGGGGAGAGCTGGTCGATCCTCGCGAGGAACGTCGACTGGAAGGCCTGCGCCCAGACCGAATAGCCCCGGTCGTTCGGGTGGAAGAAGTCGAGCGCGAAGTCGCCTCGCACCTGCTCGCGGGTGCGCGCCTCCGTGGCCGAATGCAGGGGAACGGGAATCCTTCCGGCGTCGTCGAGAACACGACGGACGATCCCGGATGCCGCGCGCGACGCCACCTCGCCGCGCCCGCTGTAGAAGCACGGAACGTCGGCCACGAGCGCATGACCGGGCAGCCCGGCGACGAGGTCGCGGAAGTCGCTCTCGAACCGCTCGGCGTCGAACCGGCGCATGTCGTTGCCGCCGACCGCGCAGGTCACGACATCGGCCTCGAGTGCGCGCGAAGCCGCGAGTTGACCGTCGACGACGTCGCGCACCTTCGCCCCGCTGACGCTGAGGTTCACGACCCGCACGGTACGGCCGGTGCGCTTCTCGGCGAGGTCGGCGAGCAGGCCGACGTATCCGAGGGTCGGCGCGGTGGCCCCGAGACCCTGCGCCGCCGAATCGCCGAGCGCCACATAGATCAGGTCGCCGTCGAGAGCCGCGCGGTCGCGCCAGAGTGCGGCGTACCGCCGCTTCGACCAGGTGGGGAGGCCGCGCATCATCCGACCGGACCCATCATGCTCGCACCGGGCGATCCTGCAACAGCTCGGCGACGCGGGCTGCCACCAGCGGAGCGAAGGCCGACGCCCACACGACGTAACCGCGGTCGTTCGGGTGGAAGAAGTCGCCAGCGACATCGCGGAAGGCCGTGCGCGCCGCGGTGCGCCCCACCGTCACCCGGTGCAGTCGCGCGAGCCGGAAGCCGCGCTTCTTCGCCTCCCTCTTCACCAGCGAGTTCGCCTCACGGACCCGTCGCTCGAACGCGCCGAAGTAGAAGCTCGGCAGCTCGGCGACGATCGCGTGTGGGGGCAGGGCGTCATACAGCGCGCGGAGTTCGCGATCGAATCGCTCCGCGTCGAAGGTGGCGATGTCGTTCGCGCCGACCGACACGGTCACGACGTCCGGTGACAGTTTCTTCAGCGCGGGCACCTGCTTCGCCAGTGCTTCACGCAGGCGCCCACCGGACTGGCTCAGGTTGACCACGCGCACGGTGCGGCCGGACAGCCTGCGGATGTCGCGCGCGACGAGCCCGACGTAACTCCTGTCGGGCCGGCTGCCGCCGATGCCCTGGGCCGCCGAATCGCCGATCGCCACGTACAGGAGGTCGCCCTCGCGCCGCGCCTGGTCACGCCAGTACGCGGAATGCACGGGGATGTCGTGCGCGAGGCGGTCGACGGCCGCGCTTCTGCGCCGCATGACCCGCGTGGAGACGAGGTATCCCGACGAGCCCGTCGCGGCCGCGACACCGAGTGCGATGACGAGTGTTCGCGCGACGCCGGCCATGGTCGACACTGTAGCCCGGGCAGGCGACCCTGCCGTCCACGGAGCCCGTGGGCTGTCGTGCGACGCTGTCATCCGGTCCGATTCCCGCCTGACACTGGTCGATCCGTCGCCGACGCGAGATGATCAGCGGAACACCTTGTCGGGAGCGACGACCTCTCGAGAGCGACGACGCAGAGGACCATCGATGAGCGGTTGGCGGATCAGGGATTTCCATTCCGAGGACATCGACGGCATCCTGCACCTGTGGGAGGAGATCCGGTCGTCTGCCGCCGAACCGGTCTACGGCCTCTCGGAGGTGCTGGCCTCCTGTGCGAAGGATCACGCGGTCGTGGCGATGGCGGGCGATCAGGTGGTCGGGGCCGCCGTCGGCAGAGCGGCGCACGATCAGGGGTGGATCGTCTTTCTCGCGACGACGGTCGAATGGCAGGGCCAGGGCATCGGCTCGTCGATGCTCGGAGCCCTCGAGAAAAGGATGGCGCCACTCGGGCTCACCAAGCTCTCAGCACTCATGCCCGAGTCGGCGACGCGGGTCGACGCGTTCCTCAACCGCGGGTTCGAGGTGAAGAAGAACCTGAGGTACTTCGAGCGGCAGATACCCGTGCTCCGTCAGGAGATGACGTCGCTGACCGACCTCGGGGGGCGTCTGTTGCCGCGGGGACTGTGGGATGCCGTGGGCGGGATGCAGCGCGAGAAAGAGCTTCTCGAGCGCCGACTCGTGATGCCGCTGTCGCAGCCCGACATGGCGGAGACGTTCGGTGTCGTCCCGCCGAAGTCGGTGGTGCTCTTCGGTCCTCCCGGCACCGGCAAGACGACGTTCGCGAAGGCCATCGCCTCCCGCCTCGAATGGCCCTTCGTCGAGGTGTTCCCGTCTCGCCTCGCCGCGGACCCCGGCGGTCTCGCCGGCGCGCTGCGGGAGACCTTCCTCCGCATCGCAGAGCTCGAGCACGTCGTCGTCTTCATCGACGAGGTGGAGGAGATCGCCGCACATCGCTCGGGCGAGCCGCCGTCGCCCACCCAGGGGGTGACGAACGAATTACTGAAGATCATCCCCGCGTTCCGCGAGCAGGAGGGGCGCCTCCTCGTCTGTGCCACCAACTTCATCAGGGTGCTCGATTCCGCGCTGCTCCGGCATGGCAGGTTCGACTACGTCATCCCCATCGGGCTTCCGGACGTCGCCGCCCGCGAGGCCATCTGGGCGAGGTACGTGCCAGAGGCCGTTGTCGGGACCGTGGATGTCGCGGAGCTGGTGCGTTCGAGCGAGGGGTTCTCTCCGGCCGACATCGAGTACGCGGCCCGCCGCGCCTCGCAATCCGCGCTCGAACGGGCTCTGTTCGGGGAGGGGGAGGGCGCGGCATCCGTGGGCCCTCGCACCGAGGACTACCTGGCGGCCATCGAGTCGACCCGCATGACAGTCTCGGCCGTCGTCGCCGAGGAGTTTCTCGAGGACATCGACCGGTTGGCGAGGGTGTGATCGGTTCCGGGTTGGGGCTGCGCGTTCAACGCGGTCGTGAAACACCGGGATGGCCGTGTACTACGATGGTCGACGGAACCGTGTCCGAGCGGCCGAAGGTGCAACTCTCGAAAAGTTGTGTGGGTGTTGAGCCCACCGTGGGTTCAAATCCCACCGGTTCCGCCAGGCGAATCCTCCGTGCATCGCAGTGATTGCGGGGCTTTTTCTCCGTTGCGCGTGCGCCGTCAAGGCGGCTTCCCCACAATCTGCCCACACGTGAAAACCGGATGCTGACGCTGAACGCGGCGGAACCGGCTCGACGGCGCAACCGAACCGTGCACTTGTCGGCCTCTACTGGTAATCCACTTCTCGCAAGGCCCTATGCGATCCCTGTGGTCGACCAAGGGGTCTTGCACCCCGCGGAACCCTAGCCTTGGCTTGGGGGGTTCTTGCGGTTAAGCCGATGGCTCCCAATGCACGCCGAAATCGGAACTCTGCGGCCAGTGTCGCGAAAGCTTCATGTACGCAATGATCTCTGACGTTCGTCGGGATGGCTCTCGATTACCGACTACCGGCCCGCCAGCCGCGCACCGCACCGCCGCGCCGCGAGCACGGCCAGTACCCTCGCGATGCGCAGGGTCTCTGAGATGCCGACCTGTTCCCGTGGTGCGTGGGCGAAGCGCACGTCGCCTGGTCCGTAGTGCAGAGTCGGGATGCCGCCGATGCCCTCGTAGAGCCTGAGGTCGCTGCCGTACGGCGCGGCTCGTGCGACGGGTCGCGTTCCGGTGACGAGAGCTGCGGCATCCGCGACCTCGTCGATCAGCTGGTGCCCTTCGGAGAGCTGGCCGCTCGCGAACTGGCCACCCGGCCAGGAGACGTCTGCCGGATGCTCGGTGAGCCAGCCGTCGTTCGAGCAGGCCTCGGCGAGGGCCTCTTCGAAAGCTCGGCGGGCGTCGGCCGGATCCTCGCCGAGTCTCACACCGACGCGGCCCTCTGCGACGAGCACGTCGGGCACGCTGCTCGGCCAGTCGCCGGCGCGGATCCGTCCGATCGAGATCGGGTAGGGGAGCGGGTTGCCGGCGAAGAGCGGATGCGCGTCGGCGTTGCGTCGCCGCTCGAGCGCGCGGATGGCCTCGTGCAGCGGCAGGAAGGCGTCCAACGCGCTCACCCCCTCGAGGCGCGTGCTGCCGTGCGCGGCGCGTCCGGCGACCCTCAGCTCGAAGGTCAAGGCACCGGCGTTCGCCGTCACGAGGCCGCCACTCGTCGGCTCGCTGATGATCGCGGCCTCTCCGCGATGGCCACGCTGCAGGGTCGCGAGGGCTCCGAGCCCGCCGTCCTCCTCGCTGACCACCGCGTGCACCGCGAACGGGCGGGAGAGGCGCACGCCCGAGGTGGCGAGCGCGCGCGCGACGGCCAGATTGACCGCCACTCCGGCTTTCATGTCACAGGCGCCGCGCCCGTGCAGGATGTCCCCGTCGATCCACGCGCTGAACGGGTCGTGATCCCACCGGTCGGGGTCGCCGATCGGTACCACGTCCACATGCCCCTGCAGTACGAGCGCTGGGATGCCCTCCTCGTCGGCGGGGAGGGTACCCACGACCCCGAACCCCTCGGTGCGCGTCGTCTCCTCGCCCGGATAGTCCGCGTGCGCACGGATGGCCGCGAGGTCGATCTTCCAGTGATCGACGTGCATGCCGAGGGCCCGCAATGCTTCGGCCTGGTGTTGCTGCAGGTCGGACTCGGCGTCGGTGCCCGTGATGCTGGGAGTGCGGATGAGGCCGACGAGGTCGTCGACCAGCTTGGTCTCGTCGAGGGCATCGACGACCCGGCACTCCGCGGCGGAGAGGTGCATAGGGTCAGTGTGTCAGCAACTCGCGCATCACCCCGCCCGGTTCACCACCACGATCTTGCCCGCGCCCTCGCCCGCCTCCATCGCGCGGTGCGCCTCGACGATGTCGTCGAAGGCGAACACCTGGCGGATCGGCACGGTCACCTCTCCGGCCGCGATGGCGTCGATGAAGTCCTCTAGCACGGCGGCGGGGAGGTCCGAGGCGTCGCCGTGGTAGCCCGCGAGCCGTACGCCGCGCGGCAGGTCGTCGTTGGGATAGAAGTCGGGCAGCAGCCACTGGTTCGACAGCATGCCGGTGTAGCAGACCACTCCGTGCACGCGTACTGATCGCAGGGTGTCTGGTAGCGCGGGCGCTCCGACGAGCTCGAGCGCGGCATCCACTCCGTCGGGAAGGATCGCCCGCACCCTGTGCGCGATCGCGCCATCGTCGACGAGCACGTGATCGACTCCCGCCGCGCGCAGGGCGTCGGCTTTGGCGGCGTCCCTCGTGGTCGAGAGCACCGTCATGCCCAGGCGCTTGCCGAGCACCGCGGCCGCCATGCCCACCGACGACGTGCCGCCGCGGATGAGCAATGACTGCCCCGGCTGCACGTCGAGGGCGACGGTCAATGAGCCGTAGGCGGTCTGCAGCATCTCGGGGAGGGCGCCGAGGGTCGCCCAATCGAGGTCGCTCGTGAACGGAATCACCTGACTCGCGGCGACGCAGGTGAACTCGGCGTAGCCGCCGTTGCGGGTGCGCCCCATCCCGCCCATCATCGCGACGACCGACTGGCCGACGGCGAACTCGCCCCCGGGGGCCTCGACCACCACGCCGGTGGCCTCGATGCCCGGCACGCGAGGGAACACGACCCCCTGCGCGAGGCCGATCCGGGTGTGCAACTCAGACCGGTTGAGCCCGAACGCCTTCACCTCGATGAGCACCTCGCCGCGCTCGGGCTTCGGAACGGGGAGATCGCGGATGACGAGGGCCTCCGCATCGCCGGGGCCGTCGAGCACCACGGCGCGCATCGTCGCGCTCATGCCGACACCTCCGCTGCCGCGCTGGACGCGGCTTCGTCACCGGACGCGGAACGTGACGCCGACGCTGTTGCCGACGCCCTGAGCGTCGCCAGGTCGTGAGACAGCGCGGTGAGCCGATCGGCTCCGAGGGGGCCGGCGAGCCTGTCCCGCAGCACGGCGTCGGCCGCCGCGGACGCAGCGCCCAACGCCTCGCCGCCCGAGGCTGTGAGCGCGACGATCGACGAGCGCCGATCGACGGGATTCGCCCGCCGTGTGCAGTGGCCGGCATCCTCGATCCTGTCGACGACTTTGCTCGCTCCACCGACGGTGACGCCGAGGTCGTCGGCGATGTCGCCGACTCGGCAGTCGTCATGAGCGGCGATCGATCGCATCACCTGCCACCGGGCGACGGTCAGGTCTGATTCGTCGCGCAACCGGGCGTCGACTGCCGCCCAGATCTCGATCTGCACGCGAACCAGGTCGGAGAACACCGAATCGAGGCCGGCTGACTGATTTTTACTATCCATGGAACTAGATTACATGGAATCTAGTATCTGCACCACCTATCGGATGCCGCTGCGCGCGAACCCCTGCACGAAGTAGCGCTGGAACAGCAGGAAGAGCACGACCATGGGCAGGACCGACAGCAGCGCGAAGGCCATGATCGCCCCGTAGTCCGAGCCGAACGCGCCCTGAAGGAAGAGCATGCCGATCGGGAGAGTGAAGAGTTCCGTCTCCTTCAGCGCGATCAAGGGCCAGGCGAAGTCGTTCCACGTCGACAGGAACGTCAGCAGGATGAGCACGGCGATGAGAGGTTTGCACAGGGGAAGCACGATCTGCGCGAAGACCCGGAACGCACCGGCGCCGTCCATCGTCGCCGCTTCGATGATCTCCTTCGGGATGCCGATGATGAACTGCCTCGCGAGGAAGATGCCGAATGCCGTCGCCGCCGACGGGAGAATGACCGCCCAGTAGGTGCCGTAGAGTCCGAGCCCGGTCACCAGCCGGAATTGGGCCACCATGATCACCTGGATCGGCAGCATGAGCGTCGATAGCGCCAGCAGGAACATGAGGTTGCTGCCGGGGAACCTGAGGTGGGCGAAGGCATAGCCGGAGAGCAGGTTCACCAGCACGGTGATGGCGGTGACGACGACGGCGATCGCGATGGAGTTGCCGAACCACGTCCCCACCGGGAACGTGGAGAACACCGTGTCGAAGTTTCCGAGGGTGAACTGCTGGGGCCACAGGCGCACCTCGCGGGTGAGCAACTCCTCGCGGGGCGAGAACGCGACCACGACCATCCAATAGAGCGGGAACAACAGGATCGTGCAGCACACGATCGCGACGACGATGCGGATGACCCGTCCCCGGCGCTCGCGCAGGGGTCGGCGTCGTCGGGCAGGGGTGGCGGGTGGCGTCGGTGTCGCGGCGGCAGTCGTCGCGGGTTGCGTGGCTGTCTGGCTCATCCGACCTGGTCCCTGCTCTTGTTGAAACGCCACTGCACGGCGGTGAAGAGGAGTGTGAGCAGCAGCAGCACGATGCCGATCGCAGCGGCGTAGCCCTGGTCCCTCGTGACGAAGCCGTTCTCGTAGGCGTAGGTGACGAGCACCGA